>CAZMNU010000053.1:6253-20955 GCA_964567725.1 uncultured Desulfobulbus sp.
CGGCCGCCTGCGGCTCACCCCGGCCGGGCTGCCGCTCGCCAACCGGGTGATGGCCGAGTTGGTCTAGGCGCCTCCTCTTCGCCCGGAATCCACTGCATTTCCCCAATCTTCCGCTCTTGCCATTGTCCGCTTGAAGGGGTAAAAGGGAAGGCTGAACATCGCGGGCGGGGTGCGGGCCGACCACAGGACCGCCAGCCGCGCTCAAGGATGCTCCGGCTTTTTTTGACCACCGGCCGGCCGCGCAGGCCGGCCCTTTCGGGTTGTCGTTCATTCAAACAAGGAGAATCGCTATGGCAGGTTTCGTGTATCAGGATCCCTTTCCCCTCGGCAAAGATGAAACCAAGTACCGTTTGCTCGAGGACTCGGCCAAGTACGTGTCCGTGGCCGATTTCAACGGCCAGGAAGTGCTCAAGGTCGACCCGGAAGGAGTGAAGGTGCTGGCCAACAAGGCCATGCGCGAGGTCTCCTTCCTGCTGCGGCCGGCCCACAACGAGCAGGTGGCGAAGATCTTCGACGATCCCGAATCCTCGGACAACGACAAGCAGGTGGCCCTGGCCATGCTGAGCAACGCCGAGGTGTCGGCCAACTTCATCCTGCCGTTCTGCCAGGACACCGGCACCGCCTGCGTGGTCGCCAAGAAGGGGCAGGGCGTATGGACCGGCTGCGATGACGCCGAGATGATTTCCGCCGGTGTCTACGATACCTACACCCAGGAGAACCTGCGCTACTCCCAGAATGCGCCGCTGACCATGTACGAGGAGGTCAACACCAAGACCAACCTGCCGGCGCAGATCGACATCTACGCCACCCCGGGCAGCGAGTACAAGTTCCTCTTCCTGGCCAAGGGCGGCGGCTCGGCCAACAAGACCTACCTCTACCAGGAGACCAAGGCCCTCCTGAATCCCGGCACACTGAAGAAGTTCCTGGTGGAGAAGATGAAGAGCCTGGGCACCGCCGCCTGCCCGCCCTACCACATCGCCTTTGTCATCGGCGGCACCTCGGCCGAGACCTGCCTGAAGACGGTCAAGCTGGCATCGGCCAAGTACCTCGACGGTCTGCCCACCAGCGGCAACGAACTCGGCCGCTCCTTCCGTGACGTGGAACTGGAGCAGGAACTGCTGGTCGAGGCCCAGAAGCTCGGCCTGGGCGCCCAGTTCGGCGGCAAGTACTTTGCCCACGACATCCGCGTCATCCGCATGAGCCGTCACGGCGCTTCCTGCCCGGTGGGTATGGGCGTGTCCTGCTCGGCAGACCGCAACATCAAGGCCAAGATCAACAAGGACGGATTGTGGATCGAGCAGATGGACGCCGACCCGGGCAAGCGCATCCCGGCCAAGTACCGTGACCAGACCTCCTCGCAGGTGGTCAAAATCGACCTCAACCAGCCGCTGGACAAGGTCCGGGCCGAGTTGACCAGGCACCCGGTATCCACGCCGCTGTCGCTCACCGGCACCATCATCGTCGGCCGTGACATCGCCCACGCCAAGTGGAAGGAACTGCTCGACGCCGGCAAGCCGCTGCCCGACTACCTCAAGCAGCATCCGGTCTACTACGCCGGCCCGGCCAAGACCCCGGAGGGCAAGCCGTCCGGCTCCTTCGGACCGACCACGGCCGGCCGCATGGACTCCTACGTGGACCTGTTCCAGAGCCAGGGCGGCTCCATGGTGATGATCGCCAAGGGCAACCGCTCGCAGCAGGTCACCGACGCCTGCAAGAAGCACGGCGGCTTCTACCTGGGCTCCATCGGCGGCCCGGCCGCCCTGCTGGCCGAGAAGAACATCAAGAAGGTCGAGTGCCTGGACTACCCGGAACTGGGCATGGAGGCCGTCTGGAAGATCGAGGTGGTCGACTTCCCGGCCTTCATCCTGGTGGATGACAAGGGCAACGACTTCTTCAAGGGCCTGCTGTAACAGCAAACGCGGCCGGGCCTGACGCCGGCCGTTTCGTGAACACACGCCGGCGGGGAGGGGTCATACCTCCCCGCCTTTTTTACTCATACCCATGGACGACCTGAAAACTTCCGAGGCCTGGCGGATCTTCCGCATCCAGGCCGAACTGATCGACGGCATCGAGACCCTCAGCAACCTGGGCCCGGCGGTGTCCGTGTTCGGCGGGGCCCGCTTCACCGAGGACTCGCCCTACTACGCCGCCGCCCGGCAGACCGCCGGCCTGCTCTGCGAACAGGGGCTGGCGGTGATCACCGGCGGCGGCCCGGGTATTATGGAGGCGGCCAGCCGCGGCTGCTTCGAGGCGGGTGGCACCTCGGTGGGGCTGAACATCACCCTGCCGCGCGAGCAGCATCCCAACCGCTTCCAGACCCGCAGTCTCAATTTCCGCTACTTTTTCGTCCGCAAGCTGAACTTTGTCCGCTACGCCATGGGGTACGTGATCTTCCCGGGCGGTTTCGGCACCATGGACGAGTTTTTCGAGTCCCTGACGCTTATCCAGACCACCAAGATCCGCCGCTTTCCGGTGGTCCTCTACGGCACCGAGTACTGGCAGGGGCTGATCGACTGGCTGCGCGCGGAGATGCTCACCCACGGCTGCATCGCGGCCGAGGACCTGGACCTGTTCCAACTGGTGGACACGCCCGCGGCCGCGGCCGCGGCCATCGCCAACTATCTGGAGGAGTGCCGCCAGTACCAGGGCGAACAGCGACGGACCGGTATCTGAGCGGCCGTCCCGCCGGACCGCCGCCCATCTCAACCCCAAGGAGGATGACCATGACCACACCTGCCCAGGCGGCTGTGCTCGTTTCGCTGGCCGCCGACGCGCTCTCCCTCGGCGCCCACTGGATCTACGACACGGCCGAGATCGACCGCCGTTTCGGCCGGGTGGAGGGGCTGTTGGCCCCGCCGCCGGACTCCTTCCACGCCGGCAAAGTGCAGGGCGAGTGCACCCATTACGGTGACCAGGCGCTGGTGCTGCTCGAATCCGTGACCGCCAGCAAGGGCTTTGACCTCGCCGATTTCGCCCGCCGCTGGCAGGCGCTGTTCACCACCGATTACCGCGGCTACGTGGACAAGGCCACCAGCGCCACCCTGGAAAACCTGCAGCGCGGCCTGCCGCCGGAACAGTGCGGCTCCACCTCCGCCGACCTGGGCGGCGCGGCCCGCATCGCCCCGCTGGTCTGGTGGTACCGCGAGGACCGGGAGGAACTGCTCGAGGCGGTGCGTCTCCAGACCGCCATGACCCACAACAACCCGGCCGTGCTCGCCGGGGCCGCGTTCATCGCCCGCACCGCCTGGTCGGTACTTGCAGGCGCCGCGCCCCAGGCGGCCATGGAGGAGGCCCTGGAGGAGGGCGTGGCCGACATCGACCTGGACATCCGCCTGCGCACGGCGCTGGAGTCGGCCGGCAAGGACACGCGCACGGTGATCGGCCGGTTCGGGCAGATGTGCGGTATCGCCTCGGCCCTGCCGGGCGCAGTCCACCTCATCAGTACCTATGCGGACGACCCGAAGACGGCGCTCATCGAGAATGTGATGGCTGGCGGTGACTCGGCCGCCCGCGGCATGGTCGCCGGCCTGGTGCTCGGCGCCCGCCATGGCGTTGACGCCGTCCCCGCTGCCTGGCTCACCGGCATGAAGTCGTACGATCGCCTGCGCGAGCTGCTCGCGGTCTGAGCACACAGGCCGCGGTTCCAGGGCGGTCTGTTCGACAAACCACAATGTACCACCCCGGCGCCAGAAAAAGCCGTTGACGCCGGGGTGCATTCTATATAAAAGGGAAGCAGGTTCAGACCGATAAAAATTATCAATTTCCTTGTCCATGGACAGCCGTCCCTCCCAGACCGCATTTCGCCGGTTCGAACAGATCTGCAAGGCCGCGGGCCTCAAGGTCACCCAGCAGCGCCTGGAAATCTACCGGCAGCTGCTCAAGGCCAAGGACCACCCGGCCGCCGAGACCCTGTACACCCGCCTGGCCCGACGACTGCCCACCCTCTCCCTGGACACGGTCTACCGCACCCTGGCCACCTTCGAACGGCTCGGTCTGGTCCACCGCCTGGAAACCACCGGCTCCCAGGCCCGCTACGAGGCCCTCTCCACGCCGCATCATCACTTTCTCTGCGACCGTTGCGGCAAGGTGATCGATTTCAGCTGGGAGGACTTCGACACGCTCGAGCCGCCCCCGCCGCCCGCCGGGGCCGAGCGGGTCGAACGCACCAGCGTGGTCCTGCACGGCCAGTGCGCCGATTGCGCCCAGGCCGCCGCGGAGGCTGAGCAGGGCTGAAGCCGCCCGACCTTTCCCGTTTTTTCCCCGACGTCCCCACTTTACAGGCTGCGGAGAATGATTATCCTCTGCGGCAACGTTCCCGCCCGACCGCACGCCCCATTGCGGCGTGTCGCCCCCCAATCGGCGGCGCCGGCAGTGCGCCGCCACACCTGAAAGGAGACGCAACATGGCCCAGATCACCCTGCAAGGCAACGCAATCGAAACCATCGGCACCCTGCCCGCCAAGGGCGCGGCCGCACCGGCCTTCACCCTGGTCAAGACCGACCTGTCCGAGGCCGCGCTGGCCGACTACAAGGGCAAGAAGGTTGTGCTCAACATCTTCCCGAGCATCGACACCTCGGTCTGCGCCGCCTCGGTCCGCCAGTTCAACAAGGCCGCCGGCGAGAACGCGAACACCGCGGTACTCTGCATCTCCGCGGACCTGCCGTTCGCGGCCGGCCGCTTCTGCGAGACCGAGGGACTGAAGAACGTGGAGACCCTGAGCGTGTTCCGCTCGCCCGCCTTTGGCAAAAACTACGGCGTCACCATCACCACCGGTCCGCTCGCCGGGCTCCTCTCCCGCGCCATCGTGGTCATCGACGAATCCGGCAAGGTGGTCCACACCGAGCAGGTGCCGGAGATCGTCCAAGAGCCGGACTACGCCGCCGCGCTCGCCGCCCTCAAGTAATCCCGCCCGTGTCCGCATCGCTCCGGCCTTCCCGGCCGGAGCGGTCGTTTTCCCTCCGTCTCCCTGTCTCAGCAGACCGCGGCCATTGGCTGCTCCCGTGGCGTCACCGTCCGTCCGTTCTCCTCCCCGCCGATCATGACCGTGTTGGCCGCACCCGGCGGCACCATGGGCGCCACCTCCTCGTCGATGTCGATTGGCACGTTCACGAGACAGGGCCCCGGTTCGCGCAGGGCCCGGACCAGCACCTCGTCCGTTGTTGGCTCGGCGCCCCTCAGGTCATGGGCGCGCAGGCCGAAGCCGCGGGCGATGGCGGCGAAATCCACAACCAGCGCGTAGGCGGAGGCAAAGCAGCGCTCCCCGAAGAACAGCCGCTGCTGCTGACGCACCAAACCGAGCGACTGGTTGTTGAGCAGCACGATGGTCAGGTCGAGCCGCTGCTCCACCGCGGTGGCCAGTTCCTGGATGTTCATCTGCAGGCTGCCGTCGCCGCTGAAACAGACCACCCGCCTGCCCGGGCAGGCCAGGGCCGCACCGATGGCCGCAGGCAGGCCGAAGCCCATGGTGCCCAGGCCGCCCGAGGTGAGCAGCTGGCCCGGCCGGCTGAACGGGTAGGCCTGGGCGACCCACATCTGGTGCTTGCCCACGTCGGTGGTGATGATCGCATCGGGCCCGGCCAGTTCGGCCACCCGGCGGATGAGGCGGGCCGGTCCTTCCGGAACAGCCCCATCCGTCCGGCACGGGCCGTGCGCCGCCTCGAGCCGGCGGATGCGCTTGTGCCAGGCCGGCCGGCGCTGCGGCCGGACATGCTCCGCGAGCTGCTCGAGCACCCGGCGGGCATCCCCGGCCAGGGCCACCTCCACCCCGCGCAGCCGGCCCATCTCTCGCGGATCGATGTCGATGTGGATGACCCGGGCCAGCGGGCAGAAGGCGCTCGCCAGGCCGGTGGCGCGGTCGTCGAAACGGGCGCCGACGGCAATGAGCAGATCGCACTCGGCCATGGCCAGGTTGGTGGCGCGGGCCCCGTGCATGCCGAGCAACCCCAGCGACAGCGGGTGGGCGGCGGGCAGCGTGCCCAGGCCCATGAGGGTCATGACCGCGGGTATGTCGCCCTGCTCGGCCAGGCGACGGGCCGCGACGGCGCCGCCGGCGCGCACCACCCCGCCGCCCAGGTAGAGCATCGGTCGTTCGGCCCGGTCGATCAGGTCGACCGCGGCCTGCAGCGCCTCTTCGGGCAGCGGTTCTTGTGCCATGGTGGCCGGTGCATCCGGCCAGTCGGCACAGGAGATCCGCTCCAACTGCACGTCCTTGGGCACGTCGACGAGCACCGGCCCGGGCCGACCGGAGCCGGCCAGGTGCAGGGCCTCGGCGACTGTGGCGGCCAGTTCGCCCGCCTCGTGCACGGCGAACACCGCTTTGATCGCCGGCCGGGCCATGGCGCAGATGTCCACCTCCTGAAAGGCGCTGGTGCCGAGCAGCGGCCGCGCCACCTGGCCGGTGATGCAGACCATGGGCACCGAGTCCATGGCCGCGTCGGCCAGGGCAGTGAGCACGTTGGTGGCCCCGGGGCCGGAGGTGGCGAAGCAGACCGCCGGCCGGCCGGTGGCCCGGGCCATGCCCTGGGCGATGAAGCCGGCGCCCTGCTCGTGGCGGGCGAGCACGTGGCGGATGGTGGTGCTGGCGGCGAGCGCGTCGTACAGGGGCAGGTTGGCCCCTCCGGGGATACCGGCAACCACGGTGATGCCGTGGCGTTCCAGCTGGCGGATGATGATTTCAGCGCCGTTCATAGTGGGCATGGGTTGTTCCTCCTGGGTGGGTGTGGGCAAAAAAAAACCCCTGCCGGCGGGCGCCGGCAGGGGTGGAATCTCTTTGTGCAGAAACTTCCCGCTACGGCGCCCCGATGGGCTGGCGGACCACGACCACCACGCTGACAAGCGCAAGTACGACAACAGAGTACACCGCGGCGAAGGCTGCGGCGGTCTCGGTCAGAACGGTGCGGGAGGGATTTGTGGAGTTCTGCATGGGCACTGGTTAGCAGAAGCGGTTCGGTGCGTCAAGCGCTTTTTCGGCGCTAACGGTCCAGCTGCCGGAGCAGTCCGGCCAGGTCGGGCTGGTCGAGCCGGGTGAGGCCGAGCGAGCGGGCACAGGCCAGGGCCTGGCGGTATTCCGCACCGCTCACCCCACGGCAGAGTTCCGCATACCGGTCGGCCTCGCCGCAGGGGTGGTACTGGGCCATGAGGTTGACGTAGGTGCGCAGCGAGATCTCGGTGGCCAGGAAGCGGAGGATGGCCGCGGTCTCCTCGCCCAGACCGGGCATGAGCAGGTGGCGGACGAGCAGGCCGCGCCGGGCCAGGCCGTCCGCGCCGATGTCCAGGTCGCCCACCTGACGGTGCATGCGTCGGATGGCCTGGCGGGCGCAGTCCGGGTAGTCGGGGGCCTCGGCGTAGCGGGCCGCGGTTGCCGCCTGCCAGAACTTGCAGTCCGGCAGGTAGATGTCCACCGCGCCGGCAAGCAGGTCGAGAGCGGGGACGCTGTCGTAACCGCTCGAGTTGTAGACGAGCGGGATGCGCAACCCGCCTTCCACCGCCTGCACCAGGGCGGCGAGGATCTGCGGCACCACGTGGCTCGGGGTCACCAGGTTGATGTTGCTGCAGCCCAGGGCCTGCAGCTCGAGCATGATGGCGGCGAATTCGGCGTCATCCACCTCCTGGTCCGGCTCGTCGCCCCGGCTGATGGCGAAGTTCTGGCAGAAACAGCAGCCCAGGCTGCAGCCGGTGAGAAAGATGGTGCCCGAGCCGCCAGGGCCGACCAGCACCGATTCCTCGCCGAAATGCGGGCCGTAGCCGGCGATGCGGGCGCGACCACCGATGCCGCAGCGGCCGATTTCGCCGGCGAGCCGGTCGACCCGGCAGCGCCGCGGACACAGGGTGCAGCGGCGGAGCAGTCGGCGGCCGATCTCGGCCCGGCGCTGGAGCTGACCGCTGGCGTGCAGGCTGGCGGCAAGGGGCATGGGATTCTCCTCCATGATCATGGGACAGGGGATCCGGGGAACGTCCGACCGCCGGCAGGGTTTCTGTCCACCGGCGGATCCGGAGCCTGCGGGCCGCAGAAAGCGCTCGCCGCAACCGCCACGGTGCGGTATCGTGATCCCCTCATCCGTCCGCCCTGGTGTGTTTGGCCAGGGAGGCAGGGAGGACACCACACCTACCGGAGCCGTCATGCGCGAGAGCGATTTCACCCCGCCCCCTGCCGGCGGGCTGCAGCAGATCCCGATTTTTTCCGGGCCACCGGTCGGTCCGGGCGGGCCTGCGGCGGCCGAGACGCCCTGCTGAGGCCCCAAAGCCGAGCCCCGGGCCGGGGCTCATGAACGGGCAGGTTTTCGCCTCGAACCTTTTGTCACCGGCTTTATCGACACCCCGGCCGGTCCGGTTGCACAGGTTGCGACCACGGCCGGCTGGCCGGACCGGTTGGGCACCGCCGGCGCCCGCCTCGGTGTGATCCGCCGCCGCTACCGGGTCGCGCCCGGGCTGTACGCGGTGGGCTCGCCCGGGCCGGACTCGCCGGTGCTGGTCACGGCCAACTACAAGCTCTCCTTCGACAGCCTGCGCTTCAGCGTAAGCGGAATCGACGCCTGGCTGCTGGTAACGGACACGCGTGGCATCAATGTCTGGTGCGCCGCCGGCAAGGGCACCTTTTCCGCCGGCGAGGTCTGTGACATCGTCCGCCGCAGCCGGCTGGTCGAGGTGGTCAGCCATCGCCAACTGGTGCTGCCGCAGCTGGCCGCACCCGGGGTCACGGCCCGGAAGGTCACCCGCGGCTGCGGCTTCAGCGTCCGCTTCGGCCCGGTCCGCGCCACCGACCTGCCGGCCTGGCTCGAGCGGGACGGGCAGGGCGACGAGGCCATGCGCGAGGTGACCTTCACCCTGGCCGAACGGGCCGTGCTCATCCCGGTGGAACTCTACCTGCTGGCCCGGCCCCTGGTCGGACTGGTGGTGCTGGCGCTCTTCCTCTCGGGCATTGGTCCAGGGTTCTTTTCGCCCGCCGCGGCCGTGCACCGGGGCGCGCTCCTGCTGGGCGCCACGGGCCTGGGCATCCTCGCCGGGGCGGTACTCGTGCCCCTGCTCCTGCCCTGGCTGCCTGCCCGCCAGTTCTGGCTGAAGGGGGTGTACACCGGGCTGGCGGTCACGGCCCTGGCCCGGCCGCTGGTCGCCGCCGGCTTAAGCATCGTCGAACAGGTTGGCCTGGCCCTGTGGGCGGTGGCGGTCAGCTCGTACCTGGCCATGAATTTCACCGGCTCCACCCCGTTCACCTCGCTCAGTGGGGTCGAGCGGGAGATGCGCCGCGGCCTGCCGGTGCAGCTGCACGCCGTGGGCGCGGCGGCGGTGCTGTGGGTGATCGCCCCGTTTCTCGTCTGAGGAGGAAAGTGATGCGCGGCTACCGCTACCTGGAGCACACCGCCACCCTGCGGGTCGACCCGCAGCGCTGCGTGGGCTGCGGCCTGTGCGTGAGTGTCTGTCCGCACCGCCTGTTTGCCCTCGAGGGGCGTGCGCTGCGCGTCCTTGACCCGGACCTGTGCATGGAATGCGGCGCCTGCGCCCGCAACTGCCCCTCCGGGGCGATCGCCGTCACCCCGGGAGTGGGCTGCGCCGCGGCCATCCTCGCCGGCTGGGTGAGCCGGCTGCTCGGCCGGAAGGCGCCCACCCGCTGCTGCTGACCCCCATTCCGATTCCCTGGAGGATGCCCCATGCACGACGCCTTTCCCACACCCCGGGTGCTGGTCAGCCGCTGCCTCGGCTTTGCCGCCTGCCGCTATGACGGGCAAATCCTCAAAAACGGCTTTGTCGAGCAGTTGCAGCCCTTTGTCGAGATGGTGCCGGTCTGCCCGGAGGCCGACTGCGGCCTGGGCATCCCGCGGGCGCCGATCCGGCTGTGCGAAACGGAAGGCGGCCCGGTGGTCCACCAGCCGGCCACGGGCCGCGATGTCACCGCCCAACTGCAAGCGACCATCGCCTCGATCCTTGCCGCCCACCCGGTGATCGACGGCGCCATCCTCAAGTCCAAGTCGCCGAGTTGCGGTCTCCTGGACACCAAGATCTACCGGGGCATCGACAACCCCATGTTCCTGCGCAAGGGCGCCGGTCTGTTCGGCCAGGCGGTACTGGAGTCGCACCCCGACCGGCCGGTGGAGGACGAGATGCGCCTGACCAACCTGAGCCTGCGCGAGCATTTCCTGGTCAAGCTCTTCACCCTGGCCCGTTTCCGGGCGATCGCCGAACAGCCGGACATGGGCCGGCTGGTCGCCTTCCACGCCGGCCACAAGCTGCTCCTGCTCGCCTACAACCAGAGCCGCTTCCGCCTGGCCGGGCGGATCGCGGCCAACCACGAGCGCCTGCCCGCTGCCGAGGTGTTCGCGCGCTACGGCGAGGAACTGGGCCGCATCCTGCATGCACCGCTGCGCATCCCGGCGGTGATCAACACCCTGCACCACGCCTTCGGCTGGATTTCCGAGCACCTCGGCCCGGAGGAAAAGCGCTACCTGCTTGACACCATCGAGGAGTACCGCGACGAACGGCTGCCCCTGCAGGCGGTCACCCGGCTGCTCGAGGCGCACGCCATCCGCTTTGGCCAGGCCTACCTGCAGGGCCAGGTGTTTCTCCGGCCGTACCCGCGCGCCCTGGCCGGCCTGCACGACTCCGGCCGCGGCCGCGAGGTGCGCTGACCCGGCCCGCCTACTGGCCGCGTGCCGCGGCCAGGCCGCGCAGCAGGGCCTGCAGGCCGATGGCCTGGACCACGGTCAGGCACTCGTCGTGGTGGAAGAAGCCGGCCATGACCGCGGCGAACTGGCTGGCCAGGAAGACCAGGTCGGTGTCGGTCTCGCTGTTCAGCACCTGCCGGCAGGCGACGATGTCGTCGTCCTCCACCGCGGCGACGAGGTCGTTGAGCCAGTCCAGGTGGCGCTCCTCGAAGTGGAATTCCACCATGGCCTGGGCGTACATGCTGACGATGGCGGCGCGGTGGTCGTAGACCGTGTCCAGGTCATCCGCCTCGGCCGCGTCCAGCACCGCCTCGATCTGGGCGAAGATTTCCTCCATTTCCCTGCCTGCTTCCGACATGGTGTTCTCCCTGCGGTTGAAAAAAACGGCCGTCGCTGCGGCGGCCGCGGTGCGCCCGGTGTGGGTCAGGCGGATGGGGGCGGCCCGGCCTGGGCCTGGATGGCGGTGATGGCCACGGTGTTGACGATGTCCGCCACCGTGCAGCCGCGGCTGAGGTCGTTCACCGGCTTGTTCAGCCCCTGCAGCACCGGGCCGATGGCCACCGCGCCGCTGGAGCGCTGCACCGCCTTGTAGGTGTTGTTGCCGGTGTTCAGGTCCGGGAAGATGAACACCGTGGCATGGCCGGCCACCGCGCTGCCGGGCATCTTCTGCCGACCCACGGAGGCGTCGATGGCGGCGTCGTACTGGAGGGGGCCGTCGATGGTCAGCTCCGGCCGCCGTTCCCTGGCCAGGCGCACCGCCTCGCGCACCCGGTCCACGTCCTCGCCCGCGCCCGAGGCGCCGCTGGAGTAGGAGAGCATGGCCACCACCGGCTCGATGCCGAACATGGCCGCGGTCCCGGCCGAGCTGATGGCGATCTCGGCCAGTTCGGCGCTGGTCGGGTTGGGGTTGACGGCGCAGTCGCCGTAGACCAGCACCCGCGTCTCCAAACACATGAAGAACACGCTCGACACCACCTGCACCCCGGGTTTGGTGCGGATGATCTGGAAGGCCGGGCGGATGGTGTGCTGGGTGGTGTGCACCGCGCCCGAAACCATGCCGTGGGCCCGGTCGGTATGTACCATCATGGTGCCGAAGTAGCTGACATCGTTGATGGCGTCGCTGGCCCAGTCACGGGTGATGCCCTTGTTGCGGCGCAGCTGGAACAGGGTGTCGATGAACTCCTCGCGCAGCGGCGAGGTGCGCGGGTCGATCACGGCCACGTCCGCCAGCTTGAGGCCGAGCGCCGCGGCGTGGTTGCGGATGGTCTGCTCGTCGCCGAGCAGGGTCAGGTCGGCCACCTCGCGGGCGCGGAGGATCTCCGCGGCCTGCAGGATGCGCTCCTCGTCGCCCTCGGGCAGGACGATGTGTTTGCGCTCGGCCCGGGCCCGCTGGAAGAGCGAGTATTCGAACATGAGCGGCGACAGGGTGGTGGTCCGGGTCTCGACGAGCCGCTCCTCCAGGGCGTCGATATCCACGTGGCTCTCGAAATGGCCGAGCGCCCGGGCGACCTTTCGGGCGTTCTGCGGCCGCAGCACGCCCTTGATGGTGCTGGCGCGCATGGTGGTGGTGAAGGTGTCGCCGGGCACCAGGTAGACGGGCAGGGCGAGGTTGTCGATGCCCGCGAGCAGGTGCACGAGCGACGGACCCGGGGCCATGCCGCCGGCCAGCACCATGCCCACGGGCGAGGGGTAGTGGCGGGAGGCGATGGCCGCCACGGTGGCGAAGATGATGTCCGGCCGGTCGCCCGGGGTGATCACCAGGTCGTCCTCCTCGAGGAAATCGATGTAGTTGGCCGCGCTCATGGCCGCCACCTTGATGGTGTTGACATCGCGCTGCAGGCCCGAGGTCGGGCCGCTGACGTGGCGGGCGTCGAGGCCGGTGACGATTTCCTCCATGGTCGGCATGCCCAGGCCCGGCTCCTCGGGGAGCAGGTCGAGCAGGTAGGGCCGCTCCGGTCGGGCGGCGTGCAGCGCCGCCTCCGCCTCGGCGAGCAGGGTCGGGTCGACGCGGTTGACCAGCATGGCCAGGAGCGGACACTGGTGCTGGGCGTAGAGCCGTTCCGCCACGGCGATGTTCTTGAGCAGACCATCCACCGACAGGCCGCGGGCGTTGGCCACGTGCAGGGTGGGCGTACCCAGCTCGCGGGCGATGCGGATGCTGATGTCCGTGTCAAAGGCCTCGGAGAGGTTGAAGATGGTCGGCCCCTCGCACAGGAGAAAATCGCATTTGCCCCGCACCTCGTTGTACTTGCGGACGATCTCGCGGAACAGGCGCAACTCCTCGCCGGCGGCGATGAGCGCCCGGGCCTGGTCGTGGCTCACCCCGGTCATCTCCTCGTCGTCGAGGGGGATGGCGTAGCGGGAGCGGATCAGTTTGAGATCCTCGTCCCGTTCGTCGCCGGGGGTGATCGGCCGGAAGAAGCCCACCCGGTCGATCCGCCGGCTGAGCAGTTCCAGCAGGCCGAGGCTGACGAGCAGCTTGCCGCTGTCTTTTTCCAGGTTGGCGATGTAGAGGCTGTCGGCCATGGGCGTCTCCGGGGGGCAGGAGGGGGACAGATGCTTTGCGGCAGGATAGCGGAGCCCAACCAACAACGCAAGCACGCAGGCCGGCCGCGGTCGTCCGCCGGCGCGCACAGGAGGATGCCGGAATGGCAAAAGAAAACAGGAGCGGCCGGTCATCCGGCGGCGCAGGGCGGCGCGAGGGCATCAGGTGGGGACTGTGCTGCCTGTTCGTGAACGAGCCGATCCGTTTCGGCGTGCGCACGGCCGCACACCTGAAAAAGTTCGACCGCGACCGCCAGCTGGCGCTGCTCGCCGAGAGCGTGCTTGCCAACGGCCGTGCCCTGGTGCAGGCGATCGAGTACTGCCACGGCGCCGGCATCGGCGCCTTCCGGGTGAACAGCCGCATCTTCCCGCTCAAGACCCACCCGGAGGTCGGCTACCGGATCGCCGACCTGCCCGGGCACGCGGATATCGAGGCGGTCTACCGACTGGCCGGCGAGACCGCGGCCCGGCTGGATATCCGCCTGAGCCTGCACCCGGACCAGTTCACCCTGCTCAGTTCGCCCGACGAGGGGGTGACGGCCCGGTCGATCGCGGAACTGGTCTACCAGGCCGGGGTGGCGGAACGGATCGGCGCGGACGCGATCACCCTGCACGGCGGCGGCGCCTACGGCGACCGAACGTCGGCCCTGGCCCGGCTTGCGGCCAACCTGGAACGGCTGCCGGAGACCGTGCGCAGCCGGCTGGTGCTGGAAAACGACGACCGCATCTACACCCCGGCCGACCTGCTGCCGCTCTGCGCCCGCACCGGCCTGCCCTTTGTCTACGATGTCCATCACCACCGCTGCCACCCGGATGGACAGAGCATCGAGGCGGTCACCGACCGGGCCCTGACCACCTGGAACCGGGAGCCGCTTTTCCACCTGTCCAGCCCGCGGGACGGCTGGCAGGGGGCCAATCCCAGGCCGCACCACGACTTCATCGATCCGGCCGACCTGCCCGCCTGCTGGGCGGGCCGACAGCTGACCGTGGAGGTGGAGGCCAAGGCCAAGGAACTGGCCCTGCAACGACTTATTGCCGCACAGGCTCCGCGGGCCGCCACACCCTGAGCGGTGCCTGTTTTTTCCGCAGGCACGTTTATTTTTTTCCTGCCCCGGGGGGATCCGGAGAACGGTCACGGGCACGCACGCTGCCCTCGATAAGGCAAGCTAGAGCGGCCGGTTAAGACTGAATGGTCCTTCATTATTCGGTCACCCTAATGAAAAAATGGAATGAATTCATGCGAAAAAGGCCGCAAACCTCCTGTTTTTGGCCATTGACAGCCTTTTTTTACTCCTTTATAGTCCGCCCGTAGCTTACACAGGAGTCGAGTCGCTGCATCAGTGACTAATACAATGATATAAAAATGAAAGGGAAGGAGGTGAAACGAACGGGAGCCTGGAAGTCTTGAATGCCTAACGCAGTTCAACGAAACTTCAAAAAAGGGGGAATGCCTACATGTCTCAAACACAAACTACGTTTCCACGCTGGATTCCATTGCTTGGA
>CAZMNU010000054.1:0-20614 GCA_964567725.1 uncultured Desulfobulbus sp.
TCGCGAGGGCGGCCGCACGGTCGGCGCCGGCGTGATCGCCGAGATCATCGAGTAAAGGGAGAGTCATGATTCCTGCAGACAAGATCCGCATCCGATTGAAAGGCTACGATCACAAGCTTCTTGATGTGTCCACCAGGGAGATTGTGGATACGGCCCGCAGAACCGGGGCCACTGTAGTCGGGCCGATTCCACTGCCGACCAGCATCAACAAGTACACCGTGTTGCGCTCGCCGCACGTGGACAAAAAATCGCGGGAGCAGTTCGAAATGCGAACGCACCGGCGCCTGCTCGACATCCTCGACCCGACCCAGCAGACCATCGACGCTCTGATGAAGCTGGAACTGTCCGCCGGTGTCGATGTAGAAATCAAGCTCCCTTGAGGGTGACCGAGAGCGGCTGACTCTTCAGGAACGCTTTCACAGCCTCGTGACAGATTAAGACAAGGTAAGCAGATGCCGAAGACAAAAGGAATATTGGGACGGAAGATTGGCATGACTCGTGTGTACGACGAGAATGGCCGGTCCATACCGGTTACCGTCATAGAAGCCGGGCCATGTACGATCCTGCAGAAGAAGACCGTCCAGAAAGAAGGGTACAACGCCATTCAACTGGGTTTTCTGGAGAAGAAAGAGTCCAAGTTGAACAAGCCGGAGGCCGGACACTTCAAACGTTCCGGCGGCAAGGGCTTCTATCATGTGCGCGAGTTCCGGGTTGAGAACCCCGAGTCCTACGAGGTCGGCCAGCAGCTGACACTGACGGAAATGGCGGCCATCGGCGACATGATCGATATCGCCGGAAAGAGCAAGGGCCGCGGTTTTCAGGGCGTTATCAAGCGGCACGGTTTCCGGGGCGGTCGGGCCACGCACGGTTCTGACTTCCATCGGGCACCGGGTTCGATCGGGTGCAGCGCCTGGCCGTCACGTGTACTCAAGGGCAAGAAAATGCCCGGACGGATGGGCAACGAAACGGTTACCCAGAAGAACCTGAAAATCATCGACATCAGGAATGACGAGAACGTCCTTCTTGTTCGTGGCACGGTTCCCGGGGCTAAAAACGGCCTGCTCAATATATTTACAAAAGCCTGATCGCCGCAGTTGCTTTCAAGGAGATTCTCATGGCAGTTTGTGAAGTCTTAAACACGCTGGCGGAAAAAGTTGGCGAGATCGAACTGAATGACGCCCTGTTCGGTGTGGAAGTCAATACCGGCATTCTGCACGAGGTCGTCTGCATGCAGCGCGCCAATCAGCGGAGCGGCAACGCGTCCACCAAAACGCGCGGCGAGGTGAGTGGCGGCGGTGCGAAACCGTGGCGCCAGAAAGGTACCGGTCGGGCGCGTGCAGGCAGCAGGACCTCACCCGTGTGGCGTGGAGGTGGCACGGTCTTCGGCCCCAAACCGCGGGATTACAGCTACTCGATGCCGAAAAAGGTCAGGCGGCTGGCCCTGAAGATGGCCCTGTCCGCCCGGAATCAGGAAGGAAACATGGTCGTTGTCGATCAGTTCGCCATGACTGAGATCAAGACCAGGGATTTCGTCAAGGTCATGGACAACTTCAAGTTTGACAACTGTCTGGTGGTCACCGGCGAACCCGACGAAACGCTTGGCCTGTCGTCACGGAATGCGGTGGGCTTCAAGGTGTTGCCGGTTGCCGGATTGAATGTCATGGACATCCTCAAACACTCCAAATTGATGCTGGTGCAGACGAGTCTTGCCAAGCTGGAAGAGAGGCTGATGGTATGAAGGATCTATTTGACGTGGTGAAACGTTCCTGTCTGACCGAGAAGGGCAACCGCCTCCAGGAAACGGAAAACAAGGTTGTTTTTGCGGTCGATCCGCGGGCCAACAAGATCGAAATCAAAAACGCCGTTGAGCGACTGTTCAACGTCAAGGTGGCCAAGGTGGCGACCTCGAACATGAACGGCAAACGGAAGCGAATCGGCGCACGGCCTGCAGGAAAGACGAGTGACTGGAAAAAAGCCTACATCACCCTGGCGGAAGGAAAGATCAATTTCCTCGAAGAACTCTGATTCCGTTGAAACACCGCTGCTCTCTGAAGCCATAAGACTACAGGAATTGCAATGTCGATAAAAATTCATAAGCCGACTTCGGCCGGAACACGCCACTACGTCTCGGTTTCCCGGGAAACGCTTACCGACAAGGAGCCTGAAAAGAGTTTGCTCGTCTCTCTGCAGAAAACAGGCGGAAGAAACGTCTATGGCCGGATTACCGCCCGGCACAAGGGAGGCGGGCACAAGCGCAAGTACCGGATTATCGACTGGCAGCGGAACAAGACCGAGGTGCCGGCCACGGTCACCGCGATCGAGTACGATCCGAACCGCTCGGCCAACCTGGCGCTGCTGACCTATGCGGACGGCGAAAAAACTTACATCCTGGCCCCGAACGGGTTGGCTGTGGGCGACACCGTGGTTTCCGGTGCCGGTGCGGACATCAAACTGGGCAACTGCCTGCCGATGGTCAACATCCCGCTGGGTACGGTCATCCACAATATCGAGATGAAGATCGGCAAGGGGGCACAGATGGTTCGCTCCGCGGGCGCCGCTGCCCAGCTGATGGCCAAGGACGGTCACCAGGTGCTGGTCAAACTGCCTTCCGGCGAGGTCCGTCGCTTCCACAAGGACTGCCGCGCCTGCATCGGCCAGGTCGGCAACGTCGAGTACGGCAGCCAGAAACTCGGCAAGGCCGGCCGGGCCCGCTGGAAGGGCATCCGTCCCTCGGTGCGTGGCGTGGCCATGAACCCGGTCGATCACCCCATGGGTGGCGGCGAGGGCAAGAGTTCCGGCGGACGTCACCCGTGTTCCCCGTGGGGTATGCCTGCCAAGGGCTACAAGACCAGGAAACGGAAAGCCTCTGATCGTGACATTGTCAACAAACGGAATAAATAACGGAGAAGTTCACCATGGGTCGTTCCATTAAAAAAGGTCCTTTTGTCGATGATCACCTGATGAGAAAGGTCGAACAGGCACAGGAAACAGGGTCGAGAAAGGTCATCAAGACCTGGTCACGTCGTTCCGACATCCTGCCGGAAATGGTCGGGCTCACCTTCGCGGTGCACAACGGCAACAAGTTCATCCCGGTCTACGTGACCGAGAACATGGTTGGGCACAAGCTGGGCGAGTTTTCGCCGACCAGGACCTACTACGGTCATGCCTCGGACAAGAAGGGACGGTAGGTCACAAGGATCAAGAAGAGCAAGACTCGGGAGTCACACGATGGAAACAACTGCCGTCGCAAAATATATTCGCATTTCACCGCAAAAGGCCCGCTTGGTCGCTGATGTCATCCGGGGCATGAGTGCCGACCAGGCCCTGACCACGTTGCGGTTCATGCCCAAGAAAGGGGCTAAAATCATACGCAAGGTTCTCGAATCCGCCGTGGCCAATGCCAACCAGTCGGATTCCATCGATGTCGATACCCTCTACGTCAAGAGAATTCTCATCGACGGCGGCCCGATGCTGAAACGTTTCAGCCCCAGGGCCATGGGCAGGGCAACCCGCATCCTGAAAAGAACCAGCCACATCACCGTCGTCGTTGATGAAGCCTGAGCAAGGCTTGACCGAACTTAGATAACACGCAGAGGGAACGGAGGAATATCTTGGGACAAAAAGTCAATCCAATCGGGTTGCGGCTCAACATCACGCGATCCTGGGAATCTATCTGGTATGCTGATAAAGAGTACGCCAACAACCTGCATCAGGACCAGCTCATTCGCAAATACCTGAAGAAAAGGCTGTATCACGCAGGCATCTCGCGGATCGTCATCGAACGGACCGGCGACAAGGTGAAGATCAAACTGTTCACCGCCCGGCCCGGTATCGTCATCGGCAAGAAGGGTACCGAGATAGAAGGGTTGAAAAAGGACCTGGAGCAGAAATTCAAGCGTCCGTGTTTCATTGATATTCAGGAAGTGCGCAGACCCGAGGCGGATGCGCAGCTGGTGGCGGAAAACATAGCCACCCAACTGGAGCGTCGCATCGCCTTCCGCCGGGCCATGAAGAAGTCCATCAACTCGGCCCTCCGTTTCGGCGTTCAAGGTATCAAGATTTCCTGTTCCGGCCGCCTTGGCGGTGCAGAAATGTCCCGTACCGAATGGTTCAAGGAGGGCCGGGTGCCCCTGCATACCCTGCGTGCCGATATCGATTATGGGACGGCCGAGGCCAAAACGACCTACGGAATTATCGGTGTCAAAGTCTGGATCTTCAAAGGTGAAGTCCTGGCGAATACGGACACTGCCGCCGAACAGGCCGCATAGGGCAACTGATCAACGGGAAGACAAGCCACGGCTTGATTCTCCAAAGGAGTCATACACATGTTAAGTCCACGGAAAGTCAAACACAGAAAACAGTTCAAGGGCCGCATGAAAGGCGAGGCCCAGCGAGGCCATGACATTTCCTTTGGGGATTATGCGCTCAAGGCCGTCGGGTGCGGCCGTATGACTGCACAGCACATCGAAGCCGCGCGTATCGCCATCAACAGGAAGGTCAAACGTGGCGGCAAAATGTGGATTCGTGTGTTCCCGGACAAGCCGATCACCAAGAAGCCTGCCGAAACCCGCATGGGCAAGGGCAAGGGTGTTCCGGAATACTGGGTCGCTGTTATCCGGCCGGGCCGCATCCTCTATGAGTTGAAGGGAGTTCCCGAGGAACTTGCGATCGAGGCCCTTCGTCTGGCGAGCTTCAAGCTGCCTTTCCCGACGACCATTGTCAGCAAGAGTACATCGATATGAAAACGAAAGAATTACGAGCCCTGAGCGTTGACGATCTGGTCAAGAAAGAACAGGACGTGCGCGAAGACCTGTTCAAGCTTCGCTTTCAGCACAGCATCCGTCGACTGGAAAATCCGGCGAAACTGGCAGTCTTGAAAAAGGACATTGCCAGGATACAGACGGTCCTGACCGAAAAGAAGAACCAGTAGCCAACCATAGAGCCAAAAATTCGGGAAGACTATATGAGTGCCAATGCCAAGAAAACCCGTCAGGGATCGGTCGTCAGCAACAAGATGGATAAAAGTGTCGTTATCCTGGTGGAGCGCAGGTTCCCGCACAAGCTGTATGGCAAATATGTACGGAAACAGGTGCGCTACATGGCACACGATGCCAAGAATGAATGCCAGATAGGCGACCTTGTGCTGATCGAAGAGTGCCGGCCCCTGTCCAGAAGGAAACGCTGGCTGGTTCGGTCGATTATCCAGCGGGCAGCCTGAGTTCATTCCGCCCGACCAACCACCAGGGCATAAGAAAATCGAGGTATTACGGGGTACGTTATGATCCAGACTGAAACCATGTTGAACGTTGCTGACAATTCCGGCGCCAAGAAGGTGCTCTGTGTCAGGGTGTTGGGCGGCACCAGGAAACGTTATGCCGGTATCGGCGATATCATCGTCGTGACCGTCAAGGAAGCCATCCCTCACGCCAAGGTGAAAAAGGGCGATGTGCTCGATGCCGTGGTGGTTCGCACCGTCAAGTCGCTCCAGCGGCCGGAGGACACCACCGTCAGGTTTGACGAGAACGCCGCCGTGCTGCTGGCCAACAACGGCGAGCCCATTGGCACACGTATTTTCGGACCGGTAGCGCGGGAACTCAGGTCGCTGGGATTCATGAAAATTATCTCCCTCGCTCCGGAAGTCTTATAAAGTTTGCACTGAACAGTTGATGGTGAAATCGGGAGATTGATCATGCGCCAGGGAAGTACGAAGCTACGCGTCAATGACAAGGTTGAGGTCATTGCTGGAAAGGACAAGGGCCGTGTCGGCAAGGTTCTGAAAGTTGACCGGGAAAAGAATCATGTGTTCGTCGAACGGATCAACATGATCAAGAAACATCAGAAAGCCAAGGACGCGACCCAGTCCGGACAGATCATCGAGCGTGAAGCCGGCATCGACTGTTCGAATGTCATGATCGTCTGTCCGGAATGCACCGAGACCGTGCGTATCGGCATAAAGGTGCTGGAAGACGGCACCAAGACCCGAATGTGCAAAGGTTGCAAGGCGACAATCGAAACCTTAAAAAAGTAGGGCCTGACCGCTTACGGAGTTGATGATGGGGACCTTGAAAGAGCAGTACGAAAACCAGCTGAGAGCGGAACTGAAGGAAAAACTCGGTATTTCCAATGTCATGGAAATCCCGAAAATTGAGAAGATCGTTCTCAATATGGGCCTGGGCGACGCTGTCCAGAACCCGAAAGTGGTTGAGAAGGCCGCGCAGGAACTGACCCTCATTTGCGGGCAGAAGGCGGTGGTGACCAGGGCGAAGAAGTCCATCGCCACCTTCAAACTGCGTGCCGGCATGCCCATCGGGGCGCGGGTGACCCTGCGTAAGGACCGGATGTACGATTTCCTGTCGAAGCTCATCAACGTGGCCCTGCCGCGCGTCAGGGACTTTCGCGGTGTGTCCGCCAAGGGATTCGATGGCCGCGGCAACTTCTCCATGGGGGTGAGTGAGCACATCATCTTCCCGGAGATCGATTATGACAAGATCGACCAGATTCGGGGCCTGAACGTCACCATCGTGACCAGTGCAAAAACGGATGAAGGTGCCCGTGTCCTGCTCGATGCCATTGGCATGCCTTTCCGGAAAAAATAACTATCTTCGAGGCAGTCTCGAGACTAACCGCTTCAGGAGGATGCTGTGGCAAAAAAATCACTCATTGCCAAGGCAGGTCGTAAACAGAAGTTCGGCGTACGTTCCTACAACCGGTGTCCGCTGTGCGGACGCGCCAGGGCGTATTTCAGGAAATTCGGCATTTGCCGCCTCTGCTTCCGTAAACTGGCGTCACAAGGTGAGATCACCGGTGTGACCAAGTCCAGCTGGTAGGCAGCACGGTATGCCCATGGTCGGCGACGCATTTGAACCGGCCCAGACTAGATAAAATTTACAGAGTAAAGAGGAATTCTCAATGTCGATGAGTGATCCGTTGGCGGACATGCTGACACGAATCAGGAATGCTGCAAACGCCAAATTCCCTGCAGTTGAGGTGCCATTGTCCACGCTCAAGGTGAATGTTGCCAGGGTTCTCAAGGAACAGGGATTCATTTCCGATTATCATGTCATTGATGAAGGCCCGCAAGGCACCCTGAAAATCGATCTCAAGTACGGGCCAAACAACGAACAGGTCATCACCGGGATCCGCAGGGCCAGTAAACCGGGGCGTCGCCTGTACAAGAAAAGCACGCTCATCCCCAAGGTGATGAGCGGTCTGGGCATTGCCATTCTCACCACCTCCAAGGGCGTCATGTCCGACAAGGAAGCACGGGAGCAGAACGTGGGTGGTGAGATGCTTTGTGAGGTCTGGTGACCTTAGGATTCAGCGGATAAAGGAGAAAGACAATGTCCAGAATAGGAAAGCAGCCAATTCCCGTGCCTGCCGGTGTACAGGTCGACATCCAGGGAACGCACGTGAAGGTTGTCGGCAAAAAGGGAACACTTGAACGGGATGTGCGCCCTGAGATCGATGTCAAAGACGAAAACGGGGTCATCGTCTGCGAACCGAAGGGTACCAGCAAGCGAGTCATGGCCTTCTGGGGACTGACGCGGACGCTGATCAACAACATGGTTCTGGGCGTGGACCAGGGCTTCTCGCGAAAACTCAACGTGGAAGGTGTGGGCTACCGGGCAAGCGTCAACGCCGCGACCCTGACCTTGAACGTCGGGTATTCGAGCCCCGTGGATTTCGCCCTGCCTGCCGGTATCACGGCAACGGTGGACAAGGACAACTCCATCACCATCGAGGGCATCGACAAGGAACTGGTCGGCCTGACCGCCGCCAAAGTCCGGGCCATTCGCAAGCCTGAACCGTACAAGGGCAAGGGCATCAGGTATGCTGACGAGCATATCGTCAGGAAGGTCGGCAAGGCTGGCGGCAAGAAATAACCCTATCCGAGAAGTGGAACGAGTTACATCATGGCAAAGACAAATCCAAAGGTAACGGCGAGAAAGAAAAGGGCCCAGAGAATCCGTACCAAGATTTTCGGCACCTCTGCCCGACCGAGAATGTGTGTCTATAAAAGCAATCGGCACATCTACGTGCAGATCATCGACGATGAGCAGCGGCGAACGCTGGCCGCCATGTCCACCGAGGGGAAAAACTTCGAAGCCGCCGACCTGAACGGGAAATGCGAGCAGGCCAAAAAGGTGGGCACGCTGATCGCTGCCAAAGCCTTGTCCGCCGGCATCACCCAGGTTGTTTTCGACCGGGGCGGCAACCTCTACCACGGTCGGATCAAGGCCCTTTCCGAGGGTGCCCGCGAAGGCGGCCTCCAGTTTTGACCGACGGACGATTCACAGTTTAATTACAGAGAAAACGGGGGTGTTTCTTGGCCGAGTTTAAAAGAGCGAGTGATGGCAATCAGGACGAACTCGTAGAAAAAATTGTGTTCATCAACCGTGTTGCCAAGGTTGTCAAGGGCGGGCGGCGCTTCAGCTTCAGCGCAATCGTTGTGGTCGGTGATGGCCGCGGCAAGGTGGGCTATGGCCTGGGCAAGGCCAACCAGGTGCCCGAGGCTATCCGCAAGGGTATCGAGCAGGCCAAAAAAGATATGTCCAAAGTGGCCCTGACCGAGGTTTCCATTCCCCATGACATCGTCGGCAAGTTCAAATCGGGCAGTGTCATGCTCCGTCCCGCTTCCGACGGTACCGGGGTTATCGCCGGCGGTGCGGTACGGGCGGTCCTCGAGGCGGCCGGTATTCAGAACATCCTGACCAAATGCCTTGGTTCCAACAACCCGCACAACCTGGTCAAGGCCACTCTGAACGGCTTGAGAAGGCTGCGGACCGCTGAACAGATCGCCAAGTTGAGGAACCTGAAGACCAGTGAAATGGTCGCCTGAGTTTCTTCGCTACCTTTGAGGACGTTGCAACCATGAAAGATACGCTTACCTATACGCAGGTGAAGAGCGCCATCGGCAGCACGAAAACGGTCCAGGCGACCCTGACCGGCTTGGGGCTGACGAAACTGTACAAAACGGTCACCAGGAAAAACACGCCCGAACTGCGCGGGATGCTGAACAAGGTACAACATCTCGTCAAGATGGAGGATTAGTCCGTGCTGAAACTCAATACTCTCGCACCGAGTGAAGGTGCCCGAAAAAACAAGAAACGGGTTGGCCGTGGTCCCGGCAGCGGCAGCGGCAAGACGGCGTCCCGTGGTCACAAGGGTGCGCGGGCCCGGACCGGTTACAGCGCCAAGCCCGGTTTCGAAGGTGGCCAGATGCCACTGCACCGCCGCTTGCCCAAGCGCGGTTTCAACAATATTTTCAAAACCGTGTGCACCATTATTTCCCTCGACGATCTCGATCGGTTCGAGGCCGGCAGTACGGTTGACCGTCTGGCCCTGGTCGAGGCCGGCCTGGTCAAGAAGGATGGTCCCATCAAGGTACTGGCCAACGGCGACCTCACCAAGGCGGTCACCGTCAAGGTCGATAAGGTCAGCCAGGGAGCCAGGGAACGAATCATCGCTGCCGGCGGGCAGGTCGAGGAGTAGCGCATGAGCGGTCTAGTCAGCGCTGCCAGCATACCGGAGTTACGCAAGAGAGTGATTTTCACTCTCTTGATGCTTTTGGTCTACAGGATGGGGGTTCAGATCCCCACGCCCGGTATCAACGGTGAGGCGCTTGCCGCTTTTTTCGAGAAAAATGCGAGCACGCTGTTCGGCATGTTCAATATGTTTTCCGGAGGCGCGCTGGAGAATTTCTCCATTTTCGCCCTTGGCATCATGCCGTACATCTCGGCCTCGATCATTATCCAACTGCTGACCGTGGTCGTGCCGCAACTCGAGGCCCTGTCCAAGGAAGGGGAATCGGGCCGCAGGAAAATCACCCAGTACACGCGGTACGGCACCGTCCTTCTGTCCGTCGTGCAGGGTTTCTTCATCGCCTCCGGGCTTGAAGGAATGACCAGCCCGACGGGCAGCGCCATCGTGCTCGACCCGGGCCTTGAGTTCAAACTGATGACCGTGCTCACCCTGACTTCGGGAACGGCCTTCATCATGTGGCTCGGTGAGCAGATGACCGAGCGGGGCATCGGCAACGGTATTTCGCTCATTATTTTCGCCGGTATCGTAGCCCGCATGCCGGCTGCCGTGGCCAACACCATAGAGCTGATCAAGGCCGGTGAACTGGCCCTCATCTTTGTCCCGGTCATCGTGGTGCTGATGCTGGGCATTGTCGGCTTCATCATCTTTGTGGAAACCTCCCAGCGGCGTATTCCCATCCAGTACGCCAAGCGTGTGGTCGGGAACCGGGTGTATGGCGGCCAATCCTCGCACCTGCCACTGAAGATCAACGTCTCCGGAGTCATCCCGCCGATTTTCGCCTCGTCCATCATGATGTTTCCTGCCACTATCGGCTCGTTCATCCAGATCGACTGGGTGCAGCAAGTGTCTGCCGCGCTCTCGCCGGGAACGGTCTATTACTACATCATGTTTGTCGGTATGATCGTTTTCTTCTGCTTCTTTTACACGGCGGTCACCTTCAAGCCGGATGATGTTGCCGAGAACCTGAAAAAGAACGGCGGCTTCATTCCTGGAATCCGGCCCGGCAAAAAAACCGCCGAATTTCTCGATAAGGCCCTGGTTCGTCTCACCGTGGTCGGGGCCATCTACCTGAGTGCGGTCTGTGTGATGCCGACCCTGCTCATCAGCGAATTGAACGTGCCTTTTTATTTCGGCGGCACAGCACTGCTCATCGTTGTCGGTGTGGCCATCGACACCATTTCGCAGATCGAGTCCCACCTTATTATGCGGAATTACGACGGATTCATGAAAGCTGGACGCATCCGGGGCAGACGTTGAGGTCGTTGTGAGCGATTCCGAACAGGAGAAGGCGGTCACCCTCAAGACGCCCGAAGAAATTCAGCTGATGTACCAGGCAAACCAGATCGTCGCCGGCGTCCTCGGTTTGCTCAAGAGCAGGATCGCCCCAGGCGTCTCCACCTTCCAACTCGACAAATGGGCGGAAGAGTATTGCTGCGACCATCAGGCCAAACCGGCCTTCAAGGGGTACAGAGGGTTTCCGGCGAGCCTGTGTGCATCCATCAATGAAGAGGTGGTGCACGGTATTCCCTCGAAGAAACGGATTCTGCGTGAGGGCGACATCATTTCGCTCGATTTCGGAACCTTCTACCAGGGATTTTATGGCGATTCGGCCATCACCGTTCCGGTGGGTGAAGTTCGACCTGATGTCATCAGACTGCTGGAGGTGACCGAGGCCTCCCTCTACAAAGGGATCGAGCAGGCTGTAATCGGCAACCGGGTGGCGGACATCTCCAGGGCGGTGCAGCAGTGCGCCGAGGCCGGAGGATTTACCGTTGTCCGCCAGTTTGTCGGTCACGGCATCGGCGTGCACCTGCACGAACCACCCGAGGTTCCCAACTATGTACAGCGCCAGGCCTCGCCGCGGTTGCTGGAAGGGCTTGTGCTGGCAATCGAGCCAATGGTCAACCTGGGGGCGGCCAGGGTGAAAATTCTCAACGATCAATGGACGGTCATCACAGCGGATAAAAAACCCTCAGCCCACTTCGAACATTCCGTTGCTGTCACCAAGGACGGACCGCTTATTTTGAGTGAACGGGGTCCGTCAGTGCATTGACCTGTGAACCCGGCATTGGGTATCAGCCGGAGGGCAAGGTTCGCCCTGAAAAAAAGATTGTAAAAAAAAACGACATTAGATATATATAACCTCTTCTGCCCGAACAAGTAGGGAGCATTGCCCGTTTATGGCCAAAGAAGACGCCATTGAAGTTGAAGGTACCATCGTTGAACCGTTGCCCAACGCCATGTTCCAGGTTGAACTGGATAACGGGCACCGTGTTCTTGCGCATATTTCCGGAAAGATGCGGATGCACTACATCAAGATCCTTCCTGGAGACCGGGTAACCGTCGAACTCTCACCCTATGATTTGACCAGGGGCAGGGTGACCTTCCGCGCCAAGGGCGGCAAGGGTAAAAAATAACCGACCAGACTGACAGGTGACAGCAATGAAAGTACGTTCATCGGTAAAAAAAATATGCAGCGAATGCAAGATCCTGAAACGGAAGGGTGTCGTCAGGGTCAGTTGTGCCAACAAAAAGCACAAGCAGCGGCAGGGTTGAATTTTCTCCCCCAACTCTTGAATTAAGCAAGATTCAGACTAAGGAGCAAGGACTTGGCACGTATAGCTGGTGTGGATTTGCCACGCAACAAACACATGGATCGGGCACTGACGTACATCTACGGCATTGGACTGACCACGGCCCGCCAGATTCTGGACAAGGCCGACCTGCCGTATCAGATGAACAGCGATGACCTGAGCGCCGACGATGTCAACCGGATCAGGACGATCATCGAAAACGACGTTGTCGTTGAGGGTGATAAAAGGCGCGAAATCTCCATGGACATCAAGCGGCTCATGGACCTTGGGTGTTATCGTGGCCGGCGTCACCGGCGTGGTCTGCCCTGCAGGGGGCAGCGGACCAAGACCAACGCGCGGACGCGGAAAGGACCCCGGCGCGGTGCGGCAGTCAAAAAGAAATAACACACTACTGGTAGCGTTGCGGACCAAAGGATAACTGGGAGTCGAGATGGCAAAGTCAGGAAAGGCCAACGTCAAGGTCAAAAAGAAAGACAAAAAAAATGTACCGGAGGGGATTGTATTCATCTACTCCACCTTCAACAACACCGTTGTGACCGTTTCCGACCGTCAGGGGAATACGCTCTCCTGGTCCAGTGCCGGTGTGCTTGGGTTCAAAGGGTCCAGAAAATCCACTCCCTTTGCCGCACAGAACGCCCTCAGCGATGCTGTGGCCAAGGCCAAGGAACATGGATTGCGCAAGGTCGAGGTCCGTGTGAAAGGCCCCGGGCCCGGACGCGAGGCCGCCCTGCGCGCGCTGACCACCGCGGACCTTGATGTCAGCCGGATCATTGATGTGACACCTCTGCCGCATAACGGCTGCAAACCCCCGAAGCGCAGAAGAGTCTAAAAGAAAATCCGAGAAGCCGTTATGACAGCCCGAGACCTGTTTCCGGGCGATAAATGGAGGTAGAAGTTGGCTAGATATACTGGAGCATCCTGCAGACTGTGCAGACGCGAGAACATGAAGATGTTTCTCAAGGGCGATCGCTGCTATTCCGACAAGTGCGCTTTCGAGCGCCGTTCCTTCGCACCCGGACAGCATGGCCAGAACCGGTTCAGGAAGGTGTCTGATTACGCGGTACAGCTGCGTGAAAAGCAGAAGGTAAAACAGATGTACGGCATGCTGGAGGCCCAGTTCCGTCGCTATTTCGAGCGGGCGGAGCGGATCAAGGGCGTCACCGGTGAGACCCTGCTCATCATGCTGGAGCGGCGCTTCGACAATACCCTGTATCGCATCGGGTTCGCCAGTTCCCGCGATCAGGCCCGGCAGATGGTTCGGCACAACCTGTTCAGCATCAACGGCAAAAAGGTGAATATTCCCTCCTACCAGGTGCGGGTCGGGGATGTCATCTCGTTGAAGGAAAAACACCAGAAAAACGAGCTGATCATCGACAACCTGGAGGGTGCCGTGCGTCGTGGCCTGCCCAGCTGGCTCGAACTCGATCAGAGCAAATTTCAAGGAACCGTCAAGGCCCTGCCGAACAGAGACGAGATCACGATGCCTATCCAGGAACAGCTGATCGTCGAGCTGTACTCCAAGTAACTTTCACGGCAGGTATCGCATGGCACAAGAAATCAGGGATGACAATCCCTTTTATAAAAACTGGCATGCCCTCATTGCCCCGGAAAAACTCGAGGTCAACGAGGGGACGCTCACCGACCGGTACGGCAAGTTCGTCTGTCAGCCACTCGAGCGTGGTTTTGCGACCACCATCGGGAATTCGCTGCGACGGATCATGCTCTCCTCCATTCGTGGTGCGGCCATTACCTCGGTACGCCTGAATGATGCCCTGCACGAGTTCACCACCATCGACGGCGCGCATGAAGATGTGGCCGAAATTATCCTGAACCTGAAACAGGTTCGGCTGAAACTCAACGGTCCCGATTCACGGACCGTGTTGGTGGAGAAGACCGGTCCGGGCAAGGTGACTGCCGGCGACATCAATGGCGGTGGTTATGTGGAGGTCATGAATCCCGAGCAGGAGATTTGCACCATCACCGCCGAGGTGCCGTTCCGGGCCGAGTTGGAAGTGCAGTGGGGCAAGGGCTACGTGCCCGCGGACCAGAACAAGAAGGAAGGGCAGCCCATCGGCGTCATTCCGGTTGATTCTGCTTTCTCACCCATCATTCGGGTCCAGTACGTGGTCAGCCAGGCCCGGGTCGGTCAACAGACCGATTACGACCGGCTGACCATGGAGATCGAGACCGACGGCAGTATCGCGCCGCAGAACGCACTCGCGTACGCCGCCAAGATCCTCAAGGAGCAGATGACGATCTTCATCAACTTCAACGAGGAAATCGCCAACCCGCCCGACCGACCGGACGGGAAGGATGGGACAACGGACTTCCCGCCGTTTCTTGACAAGAACGTGGAGGATCTGGAACTCTCGGTGCGCTCGGCAAACTGTTTGAAAAACGCTCAAATTCAGTATATCGGCGAACTCGTCAACAAAACGGATGCCGAGATGCTCAAGACCAAGAATTTCGGTCGCAAATCCTTGAATGAAATCAAGGCTTTGCTTGCGGAGCACAGTCTGACTCTGGGTATGAAGTACGATGGCTGGGTCCCTCCTGACAAACGGGACGAAATAGTCGAGGAATAAACCGGCCGGCGCCTTCCGGCGAAAGGGCCTGTCCGCCTACCTGCACAAGGAACGAACCATGAGACACCGAAAATCTGGCCGCAAACTGGGCCGTCGATCCGAACACCGTACCGCGATGCTGCGCAACATTGTCACCTCCCTGCTGGACATGGAACGCATTGTCACCACTGTTCCCAAGGCCAAGGAAGTGCGCAGGGTCGCCGAGCAGATGATCACCCTCGGTAAACGCGGCGATCTCCATGCCCGCCGGCAGGCCATGGCCTACATCCGTTCCAAGGAGGTGGTGGCAAAACTGTTCGACCAACTCAGCAGCCAGTACGCCGATCGTCAGGGCGGGTACACCCGCATCATCCGCACCGGCTTTCGTGCCGGTGATGCTGCGCCCATGGCCATTCTCGAACTGGTCGAGTACAAGGAAAACGTTGTCGCCCAGGAACAGGAAAAAGAACAGTAAGCCTGGTTCCATAGATGTCTGCAAAGCTGGTATGAGTCGATCATGCCAGCTTTTTTTTTGCCAAGGAGGTACCCGTGACGGAGGCGCTCTCTGACCTGCACCTACCCCCGGGCCGTACCCCCGTGGGCAAGGAACCGTTTCGGTTTCAGTGCCATCCGGGTGTGAGCTGCTACCTGACCTGCTGCCGGAATGTCGACCTGCTGCTTTTTCCTTACGACATCCTTCGTCTCAAGCAGCGGCTCGGCCTGGAAGCCGGCGAATTTCTCCGCCGGCATACCACCCTCTGCCAGGGTAGCCATCCGTACTTCCCCGGTCTCAAGCTGAAGCTCAGCGAGGGCCAGCCCCCGGCCTGTCCATTCCTCGGGGCGACGGGCTGCACGGTCTATTCCGACCGTCCCTCGGCCTGCCGGACCTACCCGCTGGAGCGGGGGGTGGAGCAGCCCGGTCCGGGCAGTCCGCTCAGGGCGCATTATTTCCTGACCCATCACCCCTACTGCAAGGGACATGACGAACCCCACAGCTACACCCTCAGGCAATGGGAGCGGGAACAGGATCTGAGCGAATTCAATCTGTACAACGATCTCTGGGCGGAGCTCGACGCCTTTTTCGCCACCAATCCCTGGGCCGGCGAAGGCAAGGCCGGGCCGCGCCAGCAACTCGCCTTCCTGGTCTGCTATAACATCGACGGGTTCCGAGCCTATGCCGACGAGCACCGGTTGTTGACCGCCTACAGGCTGGACAAGGCGGAGCGCCGTCGGATCGAACGGGATGACGGTTCTCTGCTCCGCTTCGGCTTCCAGTGGCTGGAAATGATCCTGGGCGGTCGCAGGAACCTGGTCCCCCGCTGAGCGGTCGGCCAAGGCTGCGCATGGGAGAGGCCCGTCCCTTGAAGCCCTGCCGGAGCGAGCTTGCAATGTCAGCGCGGATGTGCTAAAAAAAACGGTTTAATTTTTACCGTGCCCCCACTGTGGGGACACCATCACACACATCCCGGCACATGCCTTGGTGTCCCGCACCGCGCGGGATCGGCACAGGGATGGAGGAACAACCAGAACAGGGAGAAATTCTCATGGCAGCAGTTACAATGCGTCAGATGCTGGAAGCCGGTCTGCACTTCGGTCATCAGACCCGGCGGTGGAACCCGAAGATGAAACCGTACATCTACGGCCCGCGCAACGGCATCTACATCATCAATCTCGATGTCACCATGAAGATGTTCCGCAAGGCCTACAGTTACATGGTGGATGCGGTGGCCAATGGGGGCACCGTTCTCTTCGTCGGCACCAAGAAACAGGGCCAGACCATCATCCGCGAAGAGGCTGAGCGGTGCGGCATGTTTTTCATCAATCACCGCTGGCTGGGCGGCATGCTCACCAACTTCCAGACCATCAAATCCTCGGTCGATCGGTTGAAAAAGATTGAAAGCATGCAGCAGGACGGTTCCATTCTCCGCTTCCCGAAAAAGGAAGTGCTGCAGATGGAAAAAGAACGGATCAAACTCGACCGCAACATCGGCGGCATCAAGAACATGCGTTCCCTACCCGACCTCATCTTTATCATCGATCCCAAGAAAGAAGACATCGCCGTGGGCGAGGCGGTCAAACTCGGCATCCCGGTGGTGGCCCTGACCGATACCAACTGCGACCCGGCAGGGATCGATTACCTCATTCCCGGCAACGATGACGCCATTCGCGCCATTAAACTGATCACCTCCATGATGGCCGAGGCGGTGATCGAAGGCCGCGCGCGGCGCGGGGAAGAGGCCGAACCGCGGGTGGAGGAACTGGAGAGCGCCATGACCGGCCAGGTGGACGAAGATCTGGCTGCCAAGATGGACGAGGAATAACCGGACCAACGATCAGGCTCGAAGCGTCCGCGCACGCAGACCGGCACCGGCCGGGGGACCATCTCCTCCGGCCGGTGATCCGCACAGCGGCGGGTGTCATCCGCAGCCGTACTTTTCAAGAGACTGTCAGACCAGAAACGAGGAGAGCGTACCGTGAATATCACCAGCCAGATGGTCAAGGAACTTCGGGAAAAAACCAACGCCGGCATGATGGACTGCAAAAAGGCGTTGACCGACACCGACGGCGATATGGAAAAGGCCGTGGACCTGCTGCGGCAGAAGGGACTTGCCGTGGCCGCCAAGCGCGCCGGCAAGGAGACCAAAGAAGGGGTCATCGAGGCCTATATCCACGCCGGGGGCAAGATCGGCGTCATGGTCGAGGTGGCCTGCGAGACCGACTTCGTGGCCAAGACCGACGACTTCAAGGCCTTTGCTCGCAACATCGCCATGCACGTGGCCGCGGTCAGCCCGCTGGCCGTGAGCCGTGACGAGGTGCCCGCAGACGTGGTGCAGCGGGAGAAGGACATTTATATCAACCAGGCGCTGGAATCCGGCAAGCCGCAGCAGATCGCCGAAAAGATGGTGGCCGGCAAGATGGAAAAATTCCTCGCCGAGGTCTGCCTGCTCGAGCAGAAGTACGTGAAGAACCCCGATTTGAGCGTACAGGACCTGCTCAACGAACTGGTCGCCAAGATGGGAGAGAACATCTCCATCAAAAAGTTCGCCCGGTTCCAGATCGGCTGATGGTTCGAGGCCGGAATCGGTTGGCGGGCGCGGTACGAAAGGCCGTGTCCGGAAAGGACCGGACAGGGGCACGGGAGAGGGAGCGATGAAATTCAAGCGAGTACTGCTCAAGATCAGCGGCGAGGCCCTGATGGGCGACGGCGCCTACGGGATCAGCACCGACATGATCCGGTTCCTCGCCGAGGAGATCCTCGCCATCCGGGCGCTGAACATCGAACTGGCCCTGGTCATCGGCGCGGGCAACATCTTCCGCGGCGTGGCCGGGGCGGCCAGCGGCATGGAACGGGGGGCCGCGGACAACATGGGCATGCTCGCCACGGTGATGAACTCGCTGGCCGTTCAGGACGGCCTCGAGCGCCACGCTGTGCCCACCCGGGTGCTGTCCGCCATCGCCATGCGCAACGTCTGCGAACCCTACGACCGGCGCCGGGCCTGCGAGCATCTGGATGCCGGCCGGGTGGTCATCTTCGCCGCCGGCACCGGCAACCCCTATTTCACCACCGATACGGCCGCCGTGCTGCGGGCCCTGGAAATCCGTGCCGACGTGATCATGAAGGCCACCCGGGTGGACGGCGTCTACGATCGCGACCCGGAGAAGGACGACCAGGCGGTGCGCTACAAGTCCCTCACCTACACCACCGTGCTGCGCGAGGACCTGCGGGTCATGGACGCGGCCGGCATCTCGCTGGCGCGCGACAACAACCTGCCGATCTTTGTCTTCAACATGAAGGTCCCGGGCAATATCGTGCGTGCGGTTTCAGGCGAGGATATCGGCACGTTGATCACCCGCTGAGCGGTCGCGCCGGCTTCGCCCCCCAGCGGCGCCGGTCGCCCGGCCGTCAGCGGCAACCGAGGGAGGAGGATTTATGAGTTCTGACATACAGGGACAGTTGCAGGAGAAAATGGAGGCCAGCGTTGAGGCCCTGAAACGGGAGTTGGTGAAAATCCGCACGGGTCGCGCCTCCCTCTCGTTGCTCGACGGCATCAAGGTGAATGCCTACGGTTCGCAGATGGCCCTGGACCAGGTCGGTACCCTGACCATCCCCGAGAACAACCTGATCGCCATCAAGCCGTGGGATCCGCAGGTGCTGCCGGCCATCGAAAAGGCCATCCTCGGCTCGGGCCTGGGGCTGACGCCGCAGAGCGACGGCAACGTGGTCCGCCTGACCATCCCGCCGCTCACCGGCGAGCGCCGCAAGGAGTTGGTCAAACAGGTGAAGAAGATCGGCGAGGAGTACAAGGTCGCCATTCGCAACATCCGCCGCGACGTCAACGAGACCCTGAAGAAGTCCAAGAAGGACAAGGAGATCTCTGAAGACGACATGTTCCGTCTGCAGGAGGAGGCGCAGAAGACCACTGACAGTTTCATCGGCCAGATCGACGAGATCCTGCGCGGCAAGGAAAAGGAGGTCATGGAGGTCTGACCTCCCTGCCCCGGCGGACGAGAACGCATGCAGGAGACTGAACGGTCCGGGGGCGCCCGGGTGCCCCGTCACATCGCCATCATCATGGACGGCAACGGCCGCTGGGCCGAGGAGCGCCGGCGTCCGCGGCTGTTCGGCCACAAGGCTGGGGTGGACTCTGTGCGCGAGGTGGTCGAGGCCGCCCGTACCCTCGGCGTCGGCTACCTGACCCTGTACGCCTTCTCCACCGAAAACTGGAGCCGACCGTCGGCCGAGGTGTCCGGGCTGATGGGGCTGCTGAAGAACTACCTGCAGTCCGAGTTGACCACCATGCTCAAAAACGACATCCGCCTCTGCTGCCTGGGCGACCAGGACCGGCTGCCGGCGGATGTGCGCACCATCCTCACCAGGACCATCGCCGACACCCGGGCCTGCACCGGCATGACCCTCAACCTGGCCCTCAACTACGGCGGCCGCGCCGAGGTGGTCAGGGCGGTGCAGACCCTTGCCCGCCGATGCGCCGAAGGCGGGCTGGACTGGCGGAACATCGACGAGACGACCATCGGTGACCACCTGTTCACCGCCTCCCAGCCCGACCCGGACCTGCTCATCCGTACCGGCGGGGAACGCCGCCTGTCCAACTTCCTGCTCTGGCAGGCCTCCTACGCCGAACTTTATTTCACCGAGGTGAAGTGGCCTGATTTCAAAAAGGATCAGCTCAAGGAGGCGATTGCCGAGTTCAACAACCGGCAGCGCCGCTTCGGCAGGACCGGCGCCCAGGTGGCGGAGTAGGCGCCCCATGAACCGTCTCGTACCTGGCGTGCTGCTGGCCGGCGGCTGGCTGGCCCTGCTCTTCTACGGCTCGGCCACCCTGTTCTGGGTGGTGGTGGTGGTCGCCGCCTGCGTGGCCCTGTTCGAGTATTTCCGCATGGCCTGTCCCGGGCTGACCCGCCCGCACCAGGTGCTGGCCATCCTCGCCTGCCTGCTGCCGGTGCTGGCCGCCGCGGCCGGCCGCCACGACCTGATCCTGGCCGCGATGATCGCCAGCCTGCTGGCCGTCGTGGTCATCGCCCTGCACGGTTACGGCGTTATGGACGATGTGCACCGGTTCATGAGTTGCGGCGGCTTCGCCACCCTGTACGTTTCCTTGTGCGTGGCCCACGTGGTGCTTATCCGTCACCATCCCCAGGGGCCGTTCTGGCTGACCATGCTCATGGTCATCGTCGCCGGCTCCGACACCGGCGCCTACTACGCCGGCCGGGCCTTCGGCCGGCGCAAGCTCTTCCCCCTGATCAGCCCGAAGAAGACCGTGGCCGGCGGGGTCGGTGGCCTGCTCGCCGGCATCGTCGCCGCCCTGGTCTTCAACCAGTTCTTCCCGGTGCCGGTCAACCCGCTGGCGCTCCTTGCGGCCGCGGCCCTGCTCGTGGTGGTCGGCATCGGGGGCG
>CAZMNU010000055.1:0-7524 GCA_964567725.1 uncultured Desulfobulbus sp.
GCAGGTTCTCCTGCTCGCCGCTGAATCCCAGGCTGACGGTTACCTCAAGATGCGGGGCTTTTATCGCCCCGTCCATGCCGGCCGTTTCCAGCCGCACCGACCAGGCCGGTGTTCCGGCCAAGGTCCGCGCCCTGGCCAGGGAAGGGTTGCTCAGCAGCACGTTCGCGCCCGCATCCAGTTCGCAGCGCACCCCGTTCGCCCGGCCGCGGCACAGGCCCGGCGCAAACCCCGGGTCCACCAGGCTCACCCCCTCGCCACGAACGTCGATCGCCACCGCCACCGGCAGGTCGATGGGATTGCCGAGCCCGTCCAGGCGCAGCATTGCCCTGCCCGCCCCCGTCCCCATCGGCCGCCCCGGCCGCGAACCCGCCCCATCTCCCTGGAGAGAAACCTCCAGGTTGTCGAGCAGGTAGCCAAGCGCCTGCAGCCGCTCCGCGTCCGCCCGCGGGGTCAGGGGCAGCCGGGTGCCGGTGACTGCGTCGAGCAGCTCCAAACCGGCCGGGCCGTCACCCAGGCTGAGCACCGCCACCTGGGCCGTACCGGCCGCGTCCGGGTCAGCGTGCTGCACCGTGCCCCCGGCCGCGCCGAGCACCAGGTAGCGGATGCCGTCGAGCACCCCGTCGTCCCGGTCCGTGTGCAGGTGCGCGGCCACCACCGCGTCCACCCGGTATGCGCGGAGCAGTTCGTGCACCGGCTGCCAGTTGGACCAGTGCGACCAGAGCGGCTGGTGGAGGAACACGGCAATGGCCCGCGCGTGCCGGTGTCGCTCCAGGTCGGCGCGCAGCCAGGCCTGCTGGGCCGCGGACTGCTGCGCCAGGAAGACGTTGCCCCAGCGCGGGTCGGTGTGCAGGTGTTCCTGGGCGTTCAGGAGGATGCAGTGGACGCCGTGCACATCGAAGCTGCCGTAGAGGCGGGGAGAACCGGGCAGGTGGGGTGCGGCCAGGGTGCGGAACAGGCGCTCCCGGCTGCGGTCCGCTGCATTCGGCACCGGCACGGGCGGGTTGAGATCGTGGTCGCCGGGAACGATCCGCCAGGCCAGCCCGGTCCGGTCGAGGAGGGCGCGGCCGCGGGCAAAGTCGGCCTGCACCAGGGATGCGGGCCGGCCGCTCTCCACCAGGTCGCCCAAATGGATGAGCCCGTCCAGGCGCTGGTGCCGCAGGGTCTCGACCCCGGCGGCGAGCATCCGAAAGGCCCGGTCCAGATCCTCGGTGCCGGTCTGGTCGGCGATCAGACCGATGCGCACCGCGGGTCCGGCCGCGGCCGGCAGGAGACCGGCCGCCCGGGCGGGAGAGATGATCAGAAGGTGTAGGTCAGGCCGACGCGGTAGTTGCGCTCCGGCATCAGGTAGCCGCGCACCCATTCGACCTCCTGGTCAAAGAGGTTGAGGACCGAGGCCTTGACCTCCCAGTTGCCGGCGATCTTGCAGCGCAGGGTCAGGTCCCAGTAGTTGAAGCTGCCCAGTTCACTGGTGGTGTAGGGGTAGCTGTCGTAGTTGTCCACCTGCTGCGGGCCGACGAGCACGTGCGTGAGTTGCGCGCCCAGGTTGCCGTGGCTCAGGTTGAGGCCGGACTTGACCTCGTAGTCCGAGATGTAGGTCAGGTCCTCACCGCTCTCCTCGTCCTCCATGGTGGTGTTCACGGTCAGGTTCGACCAGAGCGAGGCGCCAAACGGCAGCTGCAGGGTGGCGGCCGCGTCCCATTCTAGTCCGAACTCGAAGCCGTCGATCTCGGCGTCGCCGCCGTTTCGGAACGAGACCGTCTCCACGCCGCCATCGAGGAAGGACTGACGCATGATCTTGTCCTCGAAATCGGTGTGGAAATAGCCGGCCTTGACTGTCAGCGGGCCGCGGAACAGGTCGAAACCCAGGTCCCAGGTACGGCTGGTCTCCGGGTCCAGGTCCGGGTTGCCTACGTAGCGGGTGCCCCAGTGGCGGTAGTCCGCGGCCAGCTGGTCCGCGGTGGGCGAGCGGAACCCCTCGCCGATGTTGGCGCGCACCCGGAGCATCTCGTCAAAGAACTTGACGCTTGCGCCCAGCTTGGGCGAGACGTGGTCGTAGGACTCGGAGCGGCCGCGGAACCCCTCGTACTCGCCGGTCTCGCCCTGCTCGGTGCTCATCTCGAAGCGGTCGTAGCGGGCCGCGGCAATGAGGTTGACCCGGTTGTCCAGGAGGTCGAGCGAATCCTGGATGAACACCGCCTGGTTGTCGTAATCGAGCCCGGGCGAGTACGGGGTCTGCGGCGCGTATTCCATCCAGGCCGAGGACTCGCGCTCCATGCTCTCCAGGGTGAACCCGGTGAGCAGGGTATTCCAGTCGCTGGTCCGCCAGGTCAGCTGGTGATCCGTGCCCAGCGATTCGTCGATCTGCTTGCTGCGGTCCGCATCCTTGTCGACCAGGCCGTAATTGTACTGGTTCTTGTCGTACAGGTAGTAGAACAGACCCTTCCAGTGGACCCGGCCGTCCAGGAAGTCGCCGTTGTACTCCAGGTCGGCGTAGCCGTTGCTCTTGTCCGTATCCGGGGCGAAGTCGCGGCGATAGGCGGTGTAGGGGTTGGGGTTGAAATCGCCGTCCAGGTCCTGCCAGTCCGGGTATTCGCCCATCAGGTCGGCGTAGTTGCCGCCCAGGCGGAGTTCGTGGCGATCGTTGACGGTGTAGACGAAATTGCCGCCCACATTGGTCTTTTCCTCGCCGGAATTGTAGACCGTGCCGAAGGTGGGGTCGTCGTAGTCGTCGATGCCCTCGGTACTGGTGGTGGCGTAAAAGCGGAACCGCTCGTTGACCTCGCCGCCGGCGGAGAGCAGCCCCTTGTAGGCGTCGAAGCTGCCGTACTCGCCGCCGATGGAACCGCCCAACGGGCCGTCGCCCTTTTTGGTGATCAGGTTGACCACCCCGCCCATGGCGGCCGAGCCGTACAGGGCCGAACTCGGTCCCTTGATCACCTCCACCCGCTCGATCCGGTCGAGGTTGATCTTGGCCGCATTGCCGGTGCCGGCGCGGTGGCCGTCGATGAGCAACAGCACGTGGCCGGCGACATCCTCGCCATGGGCCTCGGTGCGGAAGCCGCGCAGGCCGACCGCGGTGTTCATGCCGCTGTACTTCTGCAGGTGGCCGGTGACATGGGTGCCGAGCAGTTCACCCACGGTGGTGGCCCCGGACTGTTCGATGGTCTCCCGGCCGATCACCTGGGTGTCCATGGGCAGGTCGATGGGCCGCTCCTCGGTGCGGCTGGCGGTGACGACCATCTCCTCGGCGGTCTGCACGACCGGCCGGTCGGCGGCCACGGCGACCGCGGCCGGCAGCAGGCCGAGGGTGACGACCAGGGTGGTGCAACGTTTCCTGCGGGTGGTGTCCATCTGTTCTCCTCCTTGTTGGCGTGATTGGGTTTCCGGCATGCCGACGGGAGGACGGACAGGGTACGTTCTCGCCGCAGCATGGTCCTGTATCCTCGACAGTCCCTCACTGCATACAGACAACCGGCAGGTTTTCTGACTCTCCTGCCCCGCCGGCGCCTTCCCGGGCCGTGTGGCCCAGTGGCATGCTGCCGGCGGCGTTCCCGCCCGTTTGCGGGCAGGGTCGGATCACAGCGGCGGGTCCGTTCCCGATTCGCACGGGATTCCCTCGTTGCGCCGCAGGCAGAGGGTTGCCCTGCTGCGGACATCCGGTTGTCGTTTTTTCCTGCTGACCGGCGCGGGGGCGCGCTCCGCCTCCCCTGCCGCCGGACAACCGTGTTCGTTACTGATGGTATCCGGTGCGGTCAGCGCAGCCGGAAAGAGATGGTCTGCTCGACCAGGGCCTGGACAATTTCCCCGTTCACCGTGCCCGGCCGGAACCGCCAGGCGCGCACGGTGCGGAGCACGCTCTGCTCGAAGAACCCTTCCGGCTCGGCGGCGAGCACCTTGACCGGACCCACCGAGCCCCGCTCGTCGACCACGTACTGCACCCGGATCCACCCCTCGACGTTCTGCCGCCGGGCGGCCGGCGGGTAGCCCGGCTGCTTGCGGGCAATGGCCTGCAGCGGCCCGTCCAGGGATCCGGCCGGCACCGGGCTGCCGGTGCGCACCGCCCCGCTCCGTCCGCCCGGGCCGGCCTGTGCCTGCGTGGTAGCGGTGGTGGCCGCGGCCACGGACTGAACCGGTTCGCCGGCTGCGGTCGGCGGCTCGGCCCGGGTCAGTTCTGCCGGCGCGGGCTGTTGTTCCGGCCGGGTGACCGCCGGGGCCGGGATCGGCCGGGTCGGCTGCACAACCGGGGCCGGTGTGCGCACCGCGGCCACCTGCTGCGGCCGGACCGGGGTTTTCTTTCGCGCCGGCTCGGTCTTGACCACCCGGCGCGGCCGGGCCGGGGCTGCTTCGGTTTTCTTCGCCGCCGGCACGGCCGCGGCCCGGACCGGACCGCCATCACCGCCGGTGGCGGCAATGGCCAGTTCGATGCGCACCGGCGGCTGCACCTGGACCACGTTGCCGGCGAACACCAGGGCGCAGGACAGGACCAGGGCATGCAGCAGCAGGCTGAGAACAAGGGCGGTATTCTGGTGACTCATGGGCGCTGTTCGGTCTGTAGACTCAGGGTGGTGAAGCCGAGGCCGCGGACCGCCTCGTAGACATCGACAAACTGCTGTAGGGGCAGGTTGCGGTCGGCGCGGACCAGGAGCGGCGTGTCCCGGCCGGTGGCCGCCAGGGCGTCGGCGAGCGTGGCCAGCGACACCTCGTCCGCCTCCACCCAGAGGCGGCCCTCCGGGCCGATGGTCAGGGTGCGCGGCGCCAGCGGCGCGGTGGTTTCGGTGGACGCGGCCTCGGGCAGTTCCACCTGGATGCCGCCGGTGGCGATGAAGGTGGAGGTGGTGAGCACGATGGTGAGCAGCACCAGCATCACATCCACCAGCGGGATGACGTTGAGGTAATCAAACTCCTTCTCGTCCATGCACGATATCCCACTTGAGCAGCAGCACCTTGCACCGGCGCAGCAGCAGGTTGTACAGGGTCACCGCCGGAATGGCGACGAGCAGGCCCAGGGCCGTGGCCTTGAGGGCCATGCTCAGGCCGCGCATGATGCGGCCAGTGTCGAAGCCGGTTTCGCCGATGGTGGCAAAGGTGAGCATGATGCCGAGCACCGTGCCGAGCAGGCCGATGTAGGGGGCGTTGGTGCCGATGGTGGCGATCAGGTGGAGTTTGTGGGTCAGGTGCAGTTCCAGCTCGCGCCGGTCGGCGTAGTCGGCCACCCGGGTGGCGCGAAAGACGAGCCAGCGCTCGATGGCCACCGCGATGGCGACCAGGCTGAGCAGCAGCAGCAGGCCGATCACGCCGTAATCGATGATCAGGTGCAGATGGTCCATGCGCGCTCAGACGCCCGGGCCGCGGAGCGCGGACGGCGACGCAACAGGGCGAACGGCGCACCCCGCTTGGCCGGCGGGTGTGCACGGGCGGTGGTGTCCGGTGCGGACAGGGGAAGAAAAGGCGGGTGGTGGTGGAAATTCCCGGTGCATCGGCTCCTCGCGGCTGTGGTCGGGCAGGGAGCGGGAACGACGGGCGCCGGGCGCGTGGGGTCTGCGGCGAGCCAAAAAAAAACCCGGATCGAAGATCGATCCGGGATAGCCCTTTTTTATCCGCAGAACAGGTATGTGCCGGGTACGCTGCCGTCCTCGCAGTCGTCTCCTCAAGGCTCAGGCAGGTCTTCTGACTCCCGGTTCATCCTACTGGCTGCGCCTTCCCGACTCGAGATCAGTGACAAATTGCAGCGGTCGTCCCCGGTTACAGCGGCGGGCCCGTCTCCGATTCGCACGGAGTTCCCTTTCAAGTTCCTTGCGGAACACCTGAACCGGGTCAAGAGAAACAGCAGAACGGCTGAGAAGTCAAGCGAATTCCTGCGCTGCACCCCGGAACGGACCGCCGCTTTCACTCCTCTCCGCCCGGGACCGCGGGCGCCACCGCGAAGCGCGCACCCATGCCCTGCAGGGCGGCCTTGCCGCGCACGGTCAAATCGGTGAGAAAACGGAACTGCTGGCCGCCGTCCACCGGGTAGGCCTTGAGGCGATAGTGGGTGCCCCAGGGTTTCTCCAGGACGATCACCGCCACCGGGTCGGTATGATGGAGGTACGGACTGGTCAGGGCCACGTCCCAGAGCAGTTGGCGCGCCCGGGCGGCGTCGTGCTCCGGGTGCAGGTAGAAATCGGCCACGCACATGAGCCGCGGGCCGCCGTCATTGGCGTTGTGCACCGGCTCGGTCCACAGCCGGCCGTGCGGGATGACCACCACCGTGTCGTCCGGGGTGACTACCTCCACCGCGCGCAACCCCACGTGGCGCACCTCGCCGTAGACCCCGCCGATCTCGATCCAGTCGCCGTTGCGGTACGGTTTTTCGCCGATGGCGACAATGCCGGCAATCAGGCTCGAGGCATAGTCCTTGAACGCGAAACCCAGCGCCAAACCGACCGTACCGAGCAGGGCTACCATGTTCTGCATGGAGGGCTCGATCAGCCGCGGCACGATCAGGGCCAGCGCGGTGACGATGAGGAGCAGCCGGACAAAGGGCACCGAGGCGAGCAGGTGCAGCCGTTTTCTGCCGTGCAGGCGGCTGGCGATCCAGGGCAGCAGCCGCTGCAGGAGATGGATGAGCAGCCCGGCGGCCACGATGATGACCGCCAGTTCGATGAGTGCGCCCTGGTCGAGCGTTTTGAAAATGCGAACGATCCTGTCGTCGGAGTTCATGGCCGCACCTCAAAAGGCATCACAGAGATAGTCGCGGCCGCGCAGCAGGTCGCGCACGGCCACATAGGCCGGCGCCGCCACCTGCCAGCGACCGTCGTGCAATTCGGCCAGGCCGTCCCGCTGCAGGCGGCGCAGCCCGGCCGCGGTGCGGCTGGCCGGCAGGGGCAGCAGGTCGCCGAGCAACGGTTCAGCCAGGCCGTGGTGGACGAGCAGCGTGTGCAGCAGCAGGACCTCCTCCTCGCTGCAGCCCGCGGACGGTCGGATTTCGGGGATGGCGTCAGCCACGTAGATCACCTCCGCGGGCTGGTCGTCCTCCGTGGACTCGGCGGCTTCGTCCCCATCGGGACGGGCGCAGAGACGGCGGCGCCAGAGGTTTGCGGCCAGGCCGGCGTTGCCGCGGCAGTGGGCGGCCAGGTGCGCGATGCCGCCTGGGACCGGGTCCCCCTCGGCAAAGGGTGCGGCGAGCAGGTCGTCGCCGCTGCGGGCATTGCGAAAGCGGATGCGCTCCCCGGCCCGCGGCGTGGCCAGGGCGGCGAGCAGCCGCGCCAGGCAGTCGCCGTCAAAGGCCTGCACCGCCAGCGCATCCGGCCGGACCACCGGCCAGGCGTACTCGAGAAAGGCCCAGGCCCAGCTGTCGCAGCCGATCAACCCGCAGCCCAGCGTCCCGCCCTGGGCCCGGTCGAGCAGCCGGCGCACGAGCGACAGCCCGCCGGCATGACGGAGAAAACACCGCTCCAGACGCGGCAGCACCCAGAGCGGGGCCGCGTCCGGCCAGTCGTCCAGCCAGCGGAAATCCGCACCGAGAATCTGCTCGCTGGTCGGCTC
>CAZMNU010000055.1:7624-20582 GCA_964567725.1 uncultured Desulfobulbus sp.
CGCACATCCTCCTGCACAGCGACCTGGACACGATCCGCACCTACCTGGACGCGGGTGAGGAGCCGCCCCGGTTCGAGGTCGCCGGTCCGCGCGAACGCCTCTATTTCAACCCGGCCCGGGTGGCCTGCGGCATCGTCACCTGCGGCGGTCTCTGCCCGGGCATCAACAATGTCATCCGTGCCATCGTGCTCAGCCTGCACCACCACTACGGCATCGACGAGGTGTACGGTTTCCCCTACGGCTTCGAAGGGTTGGAGCCCCGCTACGGTCACCGGCCGGTGCACCTCACGCCGGAGCTGGTCGAGCACATCCACGAGATGGGCGGCACCATCCTGGGCAGCTCGCGCGGCCACCAGGAGGTGGAGCGCATGGTCGACACCCTGGCGCGGCTCGGCATGAGCGTGCTCTTCTGCATCGGCGGCGACGGCACCCAGCGCGGCGCCCTGGCCATCGACGCCGAGGCCAAACGGCGCGGCCTGCGGCTCTCGGTGATCGGCATCCCCAAGACCATCGACAACGACATCTCGTTCATGCAGACCACCTTCGGCTTCGAGACCGCGGTCTCCGAGGCGCGCCTGGCCACCAGCGCGGCCCACGCCGAGGCCCTGGGGGCGCGCAACGGCGTCGGCCTGGTCAAGCTCATGGGCCGTGAATCCGGTTTTATCGCCGCCTCCACCGTGCTGGTGGACAACCAGGTGAACTTCTGCCTGATCCCCGAGGCCCGCTTCACCCTGGAGGGGCTGCTCACCGCGCTGGAGCGCCGCCTGGCCGAGCGAAACCACGCGGTGATCGTGGTGGCCGAGGGCGCGGGCCAGGAACTGCTGCCGGCCACGAACGAGTGCGACGCCTCGGGCAACGTCAAGCTGGGCGACATCGGCGTGCACCTGCGGGGCAGGATCTGCGCCCACTTCAAAGAGATCGGCGTGGAACTCACCCTCAAGTACATCGACCCGAGCTACATGATCCGCAGCCGCCAGGCCAACCCGCACGACTCGGCCTTCTGCCTGCTCATGGGCCACAACGCGGTGCACGCGGCCATGACCGGCCGCACCGGCATGATCGTCGGCTACTGGAACCACGAGTACACGCACGTGCCCATCGCCCTGGCGGTGCGCGAGCGCAAACGGATCGACACCTCCGGCCGGGTGTGGAGCAGCGTGCTCGCCGCCACCGGCCAGGGGACGGAGATCGTCTGAACCGGGCCCGACCGCGCTGACCGGAGAATCGCCATGCCGCGAGGACGCTACCGCATGGGCGAGGCCGACTTCGCCCGCGTCGTCAACCAGGCCATCGCCCGCATCCCGGCCGAGTTGCGCGCCTACCTGGACAACATCGTCATCACCGTGCAGGACCGGCCGAGCGCCGAACTGCTCGCCGACCTGGGCCTGGAACCCGACGAACCGCTGTTCGGCGTCTATCTGGGCGTGCCGCTCACCGAGCGCAGCGCCATGGCGCCGCCGCTCTACCCGGACACGATCCATATCTACAAGGAGGAACTGGAGGACTGGTGCGCAAGCCGCGAGGAACTGCTCGAAGAGATCGAGATCACGGTGGTGCACGAGATCGCCCACCTGTTCGGTTTCTCCGACGAGTACCTGGCCCAGCTCGGCTACGGCTGAGGCATGCCGCTCAGTGCGGGGCGGCGGCGAGGTGGCGAAAGGGATTGAAGAGCAGCACCGGGCAGGGGGCCTGCTTGACCACCCGGTCGGCAACGCTGCCGAGCAGGATCTTTTCCATGCCCTGGACGCCGTGGGTGGCCATGATGATCAGGTCCACGGCCGTGTCCCGGGCATGGGCGACGATGGCGTCGGCCGCCTCGCCCTCGAGCAGCACCGGGTCCCCCGCCCACCCCCGGGCCTGCCAGCGTTCGCCAAAGGCGCGCAGGCGTTCCGCCGCCGCCCGCCGGTTTTTCTCCTCGAACGCCTCGAAGGTGGAGGAATCGTACACCGACAGGTATTCGACCTCGGTGCGCACGTGCACAAAGCGCACCCGCGCCCCCAGCTTGGCGGCCAGGTGCAGGGCGTAGCCTGCCAGGGTGTCGCTGTGGTGCTGCAAATCCACCGGCACGAGCACGGTGCGGATCTCGTTCATGGTCTCCCTCCCCCCGCGGCGGTGGTCGGCCACCGCGGCACGGATCATTTGCAGGCCGCGGGATTGTCCCGGCAGAGCACGTCGAGGTTGTGCCGGGCCAGGCTGTCCCCCTGGGCTGCCGCCTTTTTCCACCAGCGGGCGGCCTCGGCCTTGTTCACGGCCACTCCTTCACCCCGGGCGTAGATCCAGCCCAGGTTGGACTGGGCCTCGGCGTGGCCCTGGCGGGCCGCCTGGAAGAACCAGCGGGCCGCCTCCTTCTTGTCCATCCGCACCCCTTCACCGAAATAGTAGCGCAGGGCCCGGTCGAACTGGGCGTTCGGGCTGGCCGCCGCGCCTGCGGCCGGTGCCGGGCCGGCCAGCACCTGCTTGGCCGGTGACGGCGCCTTGTCCCGGCTGCGGCCGGCCACCGCCTGGCTGCTGCCGCCTTTTTTCCCGGCAGTGACCTTTTTCTGTTTGGCTTTCGAGGTGGCGACGGCGGACCGCTTGGACCGTTCACTGCGGGCCGTGGTTGTGCCGGCCCGCCCCTTTGTGCCGGCTGTGACCTTCTTCTGCCGGCTTGCCGCCTTTTTCGTCTCGACCCTGGTGCCGGCGGTAACCCGCTTGGTGCGGCCTGTTGATGGTTTCGTCGCACTGGCCCGTTTGCTCTCTTTGGTGCGCACGGTCGACTTTTTCGCCACGACCGGTTTGCTGCTGGTCCCCTTGCGCACAGTGGGCTTGGCCTTGGCCGTGCTCCCCTTCTTGGCCACCCCAGATTTCTTTGCCGGGACAACGGTCACCGTCTTTGTGCCGGCGGTTGGCTTGCGAACCGCCGCGGCCTTGGCCTTGGCCGGCTGCTTTTTCACGGTGGCGATGGTCGTTTTGACCGGCCGTTTCTTGTCGCTGGTGGCTGCCGCGGCCGGATCCGGGCAGATCAGAACCAGGGCGCAACAGATGGTCACCAGCAGGTTCCACCAGCCGGACCGTGTCCTCGCCCGCACCTGCCTGCCGTTGCCGCTGGCCTCGAGCCAACTCCGCCCTCGCTCCACCCTCATCGCCCGCCTGCCTCGAACTGTTGGTTTTTCCGGTAGACCATGCCGTTGAAGCGGGCGATCACCTCGCCCTGCCCGTCGGTGACGAGCACGTCATAGGCGCCCAACCGTTTGGGCTCGGTCACCTCGCGGGCCGTGGCCGTAAGCGTGCCCGATGAGCGGCCGGCAAGGAAGCTGATGTTCACGTTGATGGCCAGGGCCAGTTGGCCGCGGCTGTTCGAGGCCACGGCAAAGGCCAGGTCGGCCAGGGTGAAGATGGCCCCGCCCTGGACCACGTTGGCCGCGTTCAGATGTTTGTCCTCGATGACCAGCCGGGTGGTGCACCAGCCGGGGCCGGCCTCGACGATCTCGATGCCGCTGAGCGCCGCAAAGCGGTCCGCAGCGAACAGGGCTCGGGCTGTTTGGGTGTCCATGATGTCTGTCGCCGCAGGGGCGCCTCGAAGGGAAAGCGAAACCGGGGGGTGGCGGCCGGGCCGCCGTCAGCGGGCCTCGTGCCTGCGGTCGATGGGCAGCACGGGCATGTCGCCGGCAAAGTACCAGTCGATGACCCGTTTGTCAGCCTCGAAGGCGTAGCGCACCCGGCGGTGCGCGGCCGCGTCGACCCATTGCAGTTCGTCCAGGTCGTCGGCCGCCTCGGCCCGGCCGCCGGCCACATCGGCCAGCAGGATGACCACCAGGGTGTGGTGCAGGTCGTCGAGCAGGTTGGAGACCACGTTGACAATGCCGCACAGCCGGATGGAGAGGCCGGTCTCCTCGCGTACCTCGCGGCGGGCGGTGTCAAGAAAGGATTCCTCGTACTCGATGTAGCCGCCCGGCAGACACCAGTGGCCGCCGTAGCGGGCCCGGTCCACGCGCCGGCCGATGAGCACCCGGCCTGCGCCGTCGCGGACGATCACCGTGACGCCCGGGCTCGGGTTGAGGTAGTGGACAAAGCCGCAGCGGACGCACTGCTGCCGGCCGCAGCGGGCGAGCATCACCTCACCGAACGGGGTGGCGCAGTGCGGACAGAAGGCGAAGCGCTGGTTGTTGCCGGCCAGGGGGCCGGAGTTGCTGAACACCTGATAGAGGGTGGCGCCCGGGCGATCGGGGTCGGCCGGGCCCATGGGCTGGGTTGGCATGGGCAACAAGACAGGCTGGGGTTGACGGAAAAAGAGTAATGCCGCGACCCCGCACAGGGCCGGCGCCCGGCGGTGTCGTTCAGCGGCGGACCGCGCCGGTGCAGGCCGCGGCCAGGCCGAGACCGATGCAGACCGCGCCGGTGAGCCGTGCCTGCCAGCGCGACCAGAGGCCGCGGCCCTGCAGCCAGCGGCCCGCCCGGCCGGCGACCAGGGCGTAGGCGGCATCGCTGACCAGGCCGACCAGGATGAGCACCCCGCCGAGCACAACAATCTGTGCCGGGATCGAACCCCGCTCCACCCGCACGAACTGGGGCAGCAAGGCGGTGATGAACAGGGCGGTTTTCGGGTTGAGCAGGTTGATCATCAACCCGTGGGCGAACAGCCGGGCCCATCCCTGACCCGGAGCCGGCGCAGGAGCACTGGCCGCGGCGACAGCGGGACGGCGCAGGGCGCGCACGCCAAGCACCACCAGGTAGGCGGCGCCGCCGTAACGGAGCAGGTTGAAGGCCAGCGGCGAGGCGAGCACCAGGGCGCTCAGCCCCAGGGCCGCGCCGCTCACGTGCACCAGGGTGGCGACGAGCACGCCCAGGCAGGAGACCAGCCCGGCCGCGGTCCCCTGCTCCAGGCTGCGGGCAACAATGTACAGGGTGTTCGGCCCGGGCAGGACCACCAGCACCGCGGCGGCAGCGACAAACACACTCAAGGTCGGCCAGTCAGGCATGTTTGTCTTGCTCCTTGAGCCCCGCTCGGTTCAGTCCGCGGCGGGCAGCGGCCGAAGCAGGCCGCCGTAGTGCTCGTCATCCGTGCCGGCGAACAGCTGCGTGCCACCCGCAGCAGTCGTACGCACGGCCAGGCTCTCGATCTTGCCGCCGTCCAGGGTGGCGATGCGCACCGGCTCCTCCAGCCTTACCTGCGGCCGGCCGTCGGCGTCCGCGCAGAGCACACCGATGCGCCAGACCACGCTGCGAAACGGGCCGTGCTCGCCCGGATCCAGGGTCGAGGCCACAAGAATGCGGCCCGCCGGGTCCAGGGTGAGGGCGGACACCGCCCGGGCGCGCGGGCCGAGCGGATCCAGGGCCGGCCAGTCGATGCCGGCAGCAGGGCCGAAGCGCACCGGGTCCAGCTCGAGGGTCGCCCAGCGCAGAGTAGTGCTGGCCTGGCCGCGGCCGCGCTCGGCCGCGAGCAGGACCAGCTGATCGCCCAACCGGCCGACCTCGACCGCCTCGACGTTGTCCACGGCAAAGGGCCAGGGCACGGCAGCGTCCATGACCAGGGCCCCGTCGACCAGCCGGGCGAAAAACAGCCGCGCCCGCTCCCCTTTCTGCCCGCTTTCGGCAAAGAGCAGGCCGCCGCCCGGGATCGGGCTGGCCGCCTCCAGGTCCCGGGCCACTCTGCCGGGAAAGCGCACCAACAGCGGCGTGCGCACCAAACCCTCCGCTTTGGAACGGGGCAGGCGCAGCAGGCTCACCCGGTTCCACTGTGCCTCGGCTCCCTCGCCCTTGGCATCGTGCACGGCCACGAATTGGTCGCCCCCAACCCAGGCCAGCCCGCTCAGGCCGGGCAGGGAGGTGAGCCGTTCACCCGGCGGTGCGAATGTGCCGCAGCCGGCACAAAGAAGCGCCACCAGCATGGGCAAGACCGTCCACTGCAGCCACCGGCCACAAGGGAAAACGCCCCGGCGGTGCCCCCGGCCGGCCGGAACAACGACCGGCTGCGATCGGTCCGCAAAGGGAGCGTCCATGGCGTCCTCAGGCCGGCGACGGCGCGGCCGGACGGTGGGGTGCGCCCGCACCGGCCGCCTGCTCGGCCTCGGCCTCGCTCATGGGGATCTCGAACTTCTGCCGCTCGGGCCGGATCATGGCAATGATCTCGGCATGATACTGCTCCTCCCGCAGTCCCCGGAACAAACTCCAGCACATGATCAGCAGCACCAGGGTGAAGGGCAGGCCGGTGGCGATGGACGCGCTCTGCAGGGCGGTCAGGCCGCCGCCCACGAGCAGCACCGCCGCGCAGACGCCCTCCATGATGCCCCAGAAGATGCGCTGCACCACCGGCGAATCGAGCTTGCCGCCCGAGGTGAGATGGTCGACCACCAGCGAGCCGGAATCCGACGAGGTGATGAAGAAGATCGACACCAGCAGGATGCCGATGAACGAGGTGATGCCGGCAAGCGGGAAGTTCTCGAGCATGACGAACAGGGCGGTGGACACGTCCTTGCTCACCGCCGCGGCGATGTCCGAGGTGCCGCTCAGCTGCAGCCACAGGGCCGAGCCGCCGAAGGTGGACATCCACAGGAAGGAGAGGATGGTGGGAAAGAGCATGACCCCGAGGATGAACTCGCGTACGGTCCGCCCCTTGGAGATGCGGGCGATGAACATACCGACAAAGGGCGACCAGGAGATCCACCAGCCCCAGTAAAAAATGGTCCAGGCGTTCTGCCAGTGGCTGCCCTCCACGCCGTAGAAGGTTTCCACCCAAAAGCTGAGCTGGGGCAGGTTCTGGATGTAAAAGCCGATGTTCTGGGTGAAGGCCTTGAGGATGTACACGGTCGGGCCGACCGCGAGCAGGAAGACCATGAAGGCCGCGGCCGTATACATGTTGCCCATGCTCAGCAGTTTGACCCCCTTGTCCAGCCCGGTGGCGATGGAGATGACCGCGAACAGGGTGATCACGGCGATGAGCAGCACCGCGAACTCGGTGGTGGCCGGCAGGCCGAACAGGTAATTGAGCCCCGAGGCCACCTGCTTGACGCCCAGGCCCAGCGAGGTGGCCAGCCCGAACAGGGTGGCGAGCACCGAGAGCACGTCGATCAGGTTGCCCCAGAACCCGTGGATGCGCTCGCCCAGCAGGGGATAGAACACCGAACGGATGGTGAGCGGCAGCTTGCGGTTGTAGGCGAAAAAGGCCAGCGACAACCCGACCAGGGCATAGATGCCCCAGGGGTGGATGCCCCAGTGAAAATAGGTGAGCCCCAGGGCCACCTGGGCCGACTGGGCCGAATTCGGGGTCACGTCGAACATCGGTGAGGGCGTGCCGAAGTGAAAGATCGGCTCGCCGACACTCCAGAACATCAGGCCGATACCCATGCCGGCGCTGATGAGCATGGCATACCAGCTGAAGGTGCTGAACTCGGGCAGGGCGTCCGGCCCGCCGATGCGGATCTTGCCGAGACTGCTGCCCGCGATGAGGATCATGGTGATCACGAAAAAGTTCGCCGCCAGGATGTAGAACCAGCCGAAGGTATTGCCCGACCAGTCGAGCACGTTCTGGAAAAAGGCGGCGGACTGTTCCTTGTAGATGATGGTCAGCAGGATGAACGCGCCGAGCAGGGCCATGGCGGACAGGGACACCTGCGGGTGCATGTCGAAACCGAACCCCTTCCAGTTTTTCTCACCGGGCTGGTGGCCCTCGGACTGGTCGAAGTAGCTGGCCGTGGGCACGATCTGCAACCCGCGGAAGGGCCGCCGTTCGTGCACCGCCTTGCGCCGTTCTTTTTCCCAGTGTTCACGGGCCAGTTCAATGGCCTTGTGTTCGTAGCTCAACTCCTTTTTTTTCTTTTTCCGCTTCTGGGTCTTTCGCACCCTGAAAACCTCCCTGGCTGTCCGTACCACCACAAAAAGAGTGATACAGGAGAGTTGGCAAAGAGCGCGGACAGCACCGGACGCCACCGGAACCTACCGCTTGAGCGGACCACGCCCTCCTTAGATCAGGAATTCTTACTACGTCTGCCGCGAAAAACCAAGTCGCCGGGTCAGGCCCGGCGGAATCGCGGGCGGGCAGAGCTGGTGCGCAATGAAACGGCGGCAGAACCCTTCAACCCTCAGCGCTCTTCTTCCGGCGGGAGCAGGTCGTTGAGGTCCCGGGCCTAGGTGGCGTGCGCCTTGACCTCGCCCTGGCGGCGGTGGGTGTACTCCTCGAGCTGACGTTCCGCGGCCCGGAAGGCGTCGCGCACGGCCAGGTACACGTCCTGGTGGGCCTGGTTGCGGCTGTCCGGCTCGCGGTTGACGATCACCTGGCCCTCGGGGCAGCCAAGCTCGATGCGCACCCGGTAGAGGCCGCCCTTGCGCTGGTTGGGCAGCGGCGCCTCGACCACCACCCGGCAGCTGATGATGTTGCCCTGCTGACGGCTCAGTTTGTCGATGCGCCGGTTGATGTCCGCGCTCACCGCCTCGGACGGCTCGGTGTTGCGGAAGGTGATCTGTACGGGAACGAGCATGGGCTGTCTCCTCTGGTTGGGGTGATCAGGCCCCGGCAGCGGCCGGGAGCGACGAGGCGCCGGTGAGCGGGACAAAGGCCACGGCCAGCACCGTGCGGCTGGCGCACCTGCCGGTTCGGTCCTTGTCGATGAGCAGCAGTTCCTGCGGACCATACAGTGGACCGACCGGGATGACCAGCCGGCCGCCGGGGCGGAGCTGTTCGATGAGCGCCGGCGGCACCCGGCCGGCCGCGGCGGTGACCATGATCTGGTCGAACGGGGCGCGCTCCCGCCAGCCGAGCGAGCCGTCGCCGCAATGCACCTCGACGTTGGTGCAGCCGGCCGCGGCCAGCCGTTTGGCGGCACGGGCCGCATGCTGCGGGATGATTTCAACGCTGACCACCTCGCCCGCCAGTTGCCCGAGAATGGCCGCCTGGTAGCCGGAACCGGTGCCCACCTCGAGCACCAGGTCGTCCGGGCCCGGGGCGAGCAGGTCGGTCATCAGGGCGACAATGAACGGCTGCGAGATGGTCTGGCCGCTGCCGATGGGCAGGGGCGAGTCCGCATAGGCGAAGGGCTTGAGGGGGGCGGGCACGAACCGCCGCCGGTCCACCCCGGCCAGGGCGGCCATGACCTCGGGCCGGATGGCCGACCGGCCGGTCAACGCCCCGGTCAGCCGACATTCGGCCTCGATGGTGCGCAGCATGTCGTCGAGCGTGGCATTGACCATGGCACCGACTCCCTCTCCGGTCCGGCCTAGTCCACCTGGATTCTGGTGCGTTTGGTCTTCTCCACCTTGGGCAGGACGAGCTCAAGGATGCCGTCCTTGAAGGTGGCCCTGGCCTCGTTCTCCTGCACCGGTGCGGGCAGGTCGATGGTGCGGCGGAAGGAGCCGCGGCAGATCTCGCGGCGGCAGTAGCGGCCCTTTTCCTCCTTCTCCTCCTTGTCCATGTGCGCCTCCAGGGTGAGCGCCGTGCCGGCCAGATGGATGCTGATGTCGTCCTTGTTCACCCCGGGCAGTTCCGCCTTGACGAGGAAGTCCTCCTCCCGGTCGATCAGGTCCATGGACGGGGTCTTGCCCTCGAAGGCGGCCAGCGAGGGCGCCATGTGGCCTGGCCAGCCCCCGCCGAACCGGTGAAACCAGCGGCGCGGCAGATACTCCTCGAAGAACCGGTCCATCTCCTTGAAGAACCCGGACTCGGGCATCAGCTCGAACCGGTCCCGGGCGGGCGCGGGCGGCGCCCCACCCTTCTGCACTTCCTGTTTCTTCTCTTCCTTCTTCTTTTCGCTCATGGTGCACCTCCATGGTTTGAGCAAAGGGGCGAGCGGCGGCGCGGTCAGACCGAGGTCGCCGCATCGCCGGGTGACCAGGTGATCCGGTAGCCCTGTTCGCCCCGATAGGGATTGACGACCAGCACCGGGCAGGCCGCCCGCTTGAGCACCCGTTCGGCCACGCTGCCGAGCAGGATTTTTTCAATGCCGCGGCTGCCGTGCGTGCCCAGGACGATCAGATCGGCCTGCTGCTCGGCGGCAAAGGCAACGATGCGGTCCGCCGGGTCGCCTTCGAGCACCTCACCCGTGCAGTCGGCCAGATCGGTTCGGGAGCGTTCGACCAGGGCCTGCATGCGCTCCCGGGCGAGTCTGAGCAGATCGGCGTCGATCTCGAGATAGGACGCCGGGAACAGGTCGCCGTAGATCGCACCACTCAGGTCGGTGGCGGCGAGGCTGCGGGCGAGCGATTCGACCACGCTGACAAAGGTGACCTGCGCGCCCAGTTTCCTGGCCACGAGGCGGGCGTACTCGGCCACGGTATCGGTGTGCCGGTGAAAATCCACGGCTGCCACAATCCGGCGGATGTCCTGCATGGGGGCCTCCCCTGGGCAAAGGTTGATCGAACCGGCGGGCGCGGGCACAAGAAAGGCGCCACGCACCGGTGCCTGCTTTTTTTGTAAATCAACGGCAGCCTGTTGGCCATGAAGGAAAATTCGATAAAAAAGGGAGAGAAAAAATATCCATTGGCCCGGGGACCGGACCACCGCGCTCTTTTCCTTCTCTTTTCCGGTCGATCTGGTACACCGGACAGACCGGTGCCGGCGCACAGCGTCCGCGCCCACCCCCCCAACCGTTCGGAGGCCGTGGAGGCCGTCCGGGCACCTCCCGGGAGACGCATGAACCGTATCGAAGACCTGATCAGGGAAATGAAGCGGCTGGAGGCCGAACTGCGCGAGGAACTGGCCAACAAGGAGGCGGAGTTCCGCTACCAGGTGCGCGGCCGCAAGGTGCGCTTCGAGGCCGAGGCGCGCCGTTACCAGCGGCAGTTCATGGTCGGCCTGCGCCGGTACCTGCACAACGCGCGGGTGATCAACATCATCAGTGCGCCGTTCATCTGGCTGTGCATCGTCCCGGCCCTGCTGCTCGACCTGAGCGTGAGCCTCTACCAGGCAATCTGCTTCCGGCTCTACCGCATCCCGCGGGTGCGGCGCAGCCGCCACATCGTCATCGACCGCCACAGCCTGGCCTACCTGAACCTGATCGAGAAGATCAACTGCGTGTACTGCGGCTATTTCAACGGCTTGATCAGCTACGTGCAGGAGATCGCGGCGCGCACCGAGCAGTACTGGTGCCCGATCAAGCACGCCCGCCGGGTGGCCAGCATGCACAGCCGCTACCACAAATTCCTCGAATACGGCGACTGCACCGACTACCAGGAGCGGCTCGCGGCCCTGCGCCGCGACTTCGCCGACCTGGAGGACGGGGAGCGCTGAACGCGGGGCCGAGAAAAAGGGAGCAGGAGGCAGCGGTTGATTGCGAACCGCGCGTCCGCAGGCTATTTTCCATGGGAAACGGCAGCGCTCTGCGCAGTCACGGCCCAGCGGGGAAGAAGGGTTCTGCAGCGGATGGGGGTGCGAACATGGCGACAGACGAGCGGACAGGGACAGGCGGAACGGCCGGGGAACAGCACCGGCAGGACAGGCAACCTGGTGGCCCGCCGGACGGGGAAGACGCGGCCCGGGCGCTCGAGACCCTGCAGCGGCTGGCGCTTTTGGAACGGAAGGTCGAGGAACTGCGCCGCACCCGGGCGGAGCGGGACGCGGCCCGCTCTGAACTGGCGCGGCTCTCGGCAAGCGAGGCCAGGTACCGCGCCCTGGTCGAGACCAGCCCGGACTGCATCTGGGAGGTCGATGGCAAGGGGCACTTCACCTTCCTGAGCCCGCACTTCCGCCAGCTCACCGGCTACTCGCCGCAGGCCTTTCTCGGCCGCTCACCCGTTGACCTGGTGCCGCCGGACCGGGCCAGCACCTTCCGCGAGGAGATGCGCGGCCGACTCGTTGCCGGCCAGCCGTTCACCGGGGTTGAACAGCAGGTGGTGCGCGCCGACGGCCGGTCGGTGGTGGTCGAGGTGAGCGGCACACCCTGGATGGATGCACACGGCGTCTGCCAGGGCCTGCGGGGCATCACCCGGGACATTACCGACCGCCGCCGGACCGAGCAGGAGCTGGAACAGCTGCTCCACTTCTTCACCACCTCGCCGGACCTGATGTGCATCTTCGCGCCGGACGGCCGTCTGCGCCGGATCAACCCGGCCTGCCGTGACCTGCTCGGCTACACCGAGGCCGAACTGGTCGGCCGGTCGCTCGTTCCGCTCATTCACCCCGATGACCTGGAGCGCACCCTCACCGAGGTCCGCAGCACCCTGGAAGGCAACGGCCCGCCGGTCATCCGCAACCGCTACCGCTGCAAGGACGGCAGCATCCGCTGGTTCTCCTGGCGCGGCTGCCACGACCCGGTGGCAGGGCTCGTCTACGCCATGGCCCGCGACATCAGCGAGCTGGTCCTGGCTGAAAAACAGCTGGAGGCGATCAACATCGACCTGGAACGGCGGGTGGAGCAGCGTTCCCGCGAGTTGCACGAGACGCAGAAGCAGTACCTGCACGCGGAGAAACTTTCCGCCATCGGCAAGCTGTCGGCAAGTATCGCCCACGAGTTCAACAACCCGCTGCAGGGGATCATGACCGTGCTCAAGGGCTTGAGCCGGCGGGCCGTGCTCGAGGAGGAGGACCGGCGCCTGTTGGAGATGGCCATCAGCGAGAGCGAACGGATGAAGGATTTGATCCGCAACCTGCAGGACTTCAACCGGCCCTCGTCCGGGCTGCGCAGCCGCATGGACCTGCACGGTTGCCTGGACTCGCTCCTCCTGTTCCAGAAGAGCGACCTGAAAAACAAGTGCATCGAGATCGAACGGGACTACGCCGCGGACCTGCCGCCGGTGCTGGCCGTGGCCGACCAGATCAAGCAGGTGCTGCTCAACCTGCTCGCCAACGCGGCCGATGCCTGTCAGCAGCCGGGCTGCACCATCACCGTGCGCACCCGGCTGGAGGGCGAGCGGGTGGCAATCTCGATCAGCGACACCGGCGTGGGCATCCGCCCGGAGGAGATGGGCTCGATCTTCCAGCCGTTCTACACCACCAAGGCCGCGGTCAAGGGCACCGGCCTGGGGCTGTCGGTGAGTTGGGGCATTGTCCGCA
>CAZMNU010000056.1:0-4627 GCA_964567725.1 uncultured Desulfobulbus sp.
AATTATTAAAAAGAATGACTTGATCGGACTTGGGGTCCTACAAAAAAACATGGACATTCCTGTCAACAGGGTGTCAATGAAAGGGGTATGTTTCCGTTCATCTCAACCAGAGGAGGAGAGCAATGAACAGAAGGGCCAGGGGATTGTGGGGCGGATTCTTCGCGCTCCTGCTGGCAGCAACCGCCGCTTACGGCGCGGACGCCTGCATCGAGTGCCACGAGAAGATTTCGCCCGGCCAGGTCAAGGACTGGCGGGTGAGCATGCACGCGCAGAACGATGTCACGTGCAGCACCTGCCACGGCGAGGAGCACAGCACCGCGGAGGACTACAAGAAAGCCAAACTCCCGGACGAAAGCCTCTGCGCCGAGTGCCATGAGCAGCAGTTCAACGAGTTCGCCGCGGGCAAGCACAACTTCGGCTGGACCGTGCTCAACGCCATCCCGGCCACCCACCTGGCCCCGGACGAGCTGATCGAGGGCGGGCGCGGCTGCGGCGGCTGCCACAACATGGGCATCAAGACCGCGGAGCAGAAAAAAGAGCTGGCCGACAAGGGCTATCGCTACCAGAACAACTCCTGCGACGAATGCCACACCCGCCACGCCTTCTCCAAGAAAGAGGCGCGCAACCCCTATGCCTGCCAGCAGTGCCACATGGGCTACGACCACCCGCAGTGGGAGATGTGGTCCAGCTCCAAGCACGGCGAGCGCTGGTTCGCCATGAAAAACGGCGACCTGCCCGAGGGCGCGGCCGCACCGTCCTGCCAGACCTGCCACATGGCCGACGGCAGCCACACCAATGAAACCGCCTGGGGCTTCCTCGGCGTGCGTCTGCCCCTGCCGGACGACAAGCAGGCCGCGGCCGACCGGGTGACCATTCTCAAGGCGCTCGGCGTGCTCGACCCGGTCACCGGCGAGACGACCCCGGTGTTCGATGCGGCCAAGGCGGTGCGCATGGTCAAGCTCACCCAGGAGTCCTGGCAGAAGGAGCGTGACAAGATGCTCAAGACCTGCGGCCAGTGTCACTCCGCCCACTACGTCAAGGAGCAGCTCGACATGGGTGATGCCATCATGATGAAGGCGGACCGGCTCATGGCCGAGGCCATCGAGACCGTGGCCGCGCTCTACCAGGAAGGGCTCATCAAGAAACCGGCGGGCTACCCGGCCAACTACCCGTTCCTGCTCACCTTCATGCACACCAACGGCGCCAACTGGGACAAGGACCTGGACAAGCTGTCCTACATCGACCAGGTACTGGTGCAGATGTACATGAAGCACCGCATGCGCACCTACCAGGCCTTTTTCCACGTCAACCCGGACTACGCCTACTGGTACGGCTGGAACGAGATGACCAAGGATCTCGGCGAGATCAAGGAACTGGCCAAATCGATGCGCGCCCAGCACAACAAATAATCCGGGCGGGCACAGACGATGACGAGCGGGTCCCGCGGGGCCCGCTTTTTTTTCCACACCACCAGGCGGACGGTCCGGAGATCTGCTCCGGGCCGATCTTCGCCGGCAAAGGAGGTTTCACGATGGACAAACGGCAGATCAAACAAGGTGTTTACTGGATGGGCGCGGTGGACTGGGACCGGCGCTTGTTCGACTCGCTCGTGCCCCTGCCCGACGGCACCACCTACAACGCCTACCTGATCGAAGGCAGTGAAAAAACCGCGCTGCTCGACGCGGTCGACCCGGCCATGGCCGAGGTGCTGTTCCACCAGCTGCGCGACACCAGGCGGATCGACTACATCGTCAGCCAGCACACCGAGCAGGACCACTCCGGCACCATCCCGCTGCTGCTCGAGCGCTACCCCGAGGCACAGGTGCTGGCCACGGCCAAGGGCAAATCCCTGCTGATGGACCACCTGCACCTGCCCGAGGACCGGGTGCGGGCCGTGGCCGATGGTGAGACCCTGTCCCTTGGCGACAAGACCCTGCGCTTTGTCCACACCCCCTGGGTGCACTGGCCGGAAACCATGTGCAGCTACCTGGAAGAGGAGCGCCTCCTCTTCAGCTGCGACTTCTTCGGCGCGCACATCGCCGCCAGCGACCTGTTCGTCACCGACCGGTGCCGGGTGTACGAGGCGGCCAAGCGCTACTTCGGCGAGATCATGCTGCCCTTCCGGGCGATCATCGCCAAAAACCTGGAGAAACTGGGCAGCCTGGAGATCGACCTGATCGCCCCGAGCCACGGCCAGGTCTACGACGAGCCGGCGTGGATCCTCGAGGCCTATGCGGACTGGGCCCTGCACCCGCCGCAGAACCTGGTGGTCCTGCCCTTTGTGACCATGCACGGCAGCACCGCGCTCATGGTCGATCACCTGACTGAAGCACTGGTGGCCCGCGGCGTGCGGGTGGAGCGGTTCAACCTCACGGTCACGGACATCGGCAAGCTGGCCATGGCCCTGGTGGACGCGGCCACCATCGTGGTCGCCACGCCCACCGTGCTCGCCGGACCGCACCCGCTGGCCGCCTACGCCACCTTCCTGGCCAATGCCCTGCGACCCAAGGCCATGTTCCTGTCCATCATCGGTAGCTACGGCTGGGGCGGCAAGACAGTGGAGACGCTCGCCGGCATGGTCGGCAACCTCAAGGCCGAGGTGCTCGAGCCGGTGCTCTGCAAGGGCATGCCCACCGAAGCGGTGTACGCGGCGCTGGACCGGCTGGCCGACACCATCGCCGCCAAACACCGGGAGCAGGGGCTGCGGTGAACGCGACCGGCCCGCGCATAGGTCTCAAGCGGATTTACGACCCGGCCGGCCCGGAGGACGGCTGCCGCGTGCTCGTGGACCGGGTCTGGCCGCGGGGCGTCTCCCGGGAGGCGCTGGCGGCCGAGCTGTGGCTGCGCGACGCGGCCCCGAGCACCGAACTGCGGCGCTGGTTCAACCACGACCCGGAGCGCTGGGTCGAGTTTCAGCGCCGCTACCGGGCCGAACTGGACGACCGGCCCGAGACCGTCGACCAGCTGCTCGCCCTGGCCGCAACCCGCCCCCTGACCCTGCTCTACAGCGCCCGCGACCGCGACCACAACCAGGCCGCGGCCCTGCGCGACTACCTGCTCACCCGCATCCCCCGAGACAACGAACATGGCAGCGATTGACGAACTGAACAGTGAACACCAGGTCATCGAACAGATGCTCCGGGTCTTGCGCGTCCTGGCCCACCGGCTGCGTCTGAACGCGGCGGTATTGCCCAGGCACGTGGACAGCATGCTCGAATTTTTCGAGGTGTTTGTCGACCAATGTCACCACGGCAAGGAAGAGGAGCACCTGTTTCCCGCCCTGGAGGCGGTGGGCGTGCGCAACCAGGGCGGTCCGCTCGAGGCGCTCTGTAACGAACACCGGCGGGGACGGGAACTGGTGGCCGAGATGCGCGCCGCCCTGGCGCGGCGGGAGACCGACCCTGTGGGCGGGGGACTGGCCTTTGCAGCGGCGGCCGAGGAGTACCAGGCGCTCATGCTGTTCCACATGGACAAGGAAAGCGGCATGGTCTTCGCCGCGGCCGACATCCGCCTGGGCAAGGAGACGGACCGGGAACTCTCCGCGGCGTTTGCGCGGCTCGAGCGCGAGCGCATCGGCGACGGCGTGCATCAGCGCCTGCACGCGGCCTTTGACCAGCTGCGCACCCTCTACCTGAGCTGAGGAGGCAGACCCCATGCGCCACGTGCTCCATACGGGCCAGACCCGCTGCTGGGACGAGACCGGCCGGGAGATCGCCTGTGCGGGTAGCGGCCAGGACGGGGAATTCCGGCGCGGCGTGCCCTGGCCCGAACAACGGTTCGCCGTGCAGGGCGAGGTCGTGCATGACCGACTCACCGACCTCCTCTGGTGCCGGGACGCCACCATCACCACCTTTCCCTGCACCTGGCCCGAGGCCCTGGAACAGGTGGCTGACCTGAACCGGGATGGCTACGGCGGCCGGGACGACTGGCGCCTGCCCAACCGCAACGAACTGCGCAGCCTGATGAGCTACCAGGCGCGCAAGCCGGCCCTGGCCGACGGCCACCCGTTCGTCAACGTCTTTCTCGGCTGGTACTGGACCTCGACCACCGCGGCCATCAGCCCGGCCTATGCCTGGGCCGTGCACCTGGAAGGGGCGCGCATGTTTTACGGCCGCAAGGACCAGGAATACCTGTGCTGGCCGGTGGCAGGCACGGGCAACGGTCTGCTGCCGCGCACCGGCCAGGAGCGCTGCGTCGATGCCGGAGGTGTGGTGGTGGATTGTCCCGGCCTGGGTCAGGACGGTGAACTGCGCATGGGCGCGCCCTGGCCCGAGCCGCGCTTCACCGTGCATGGCGAGGTGGTCCGGGACCAACTCACCGGCTTGGCCTGGGCCCGGCAGGCCGACCTGGGCGGGGCAATGGTCAACTGGCAGGAGGCGCTCGACCTGGTCAGGACCTGGAACGCGGCACACGCCACCCGGGAGCTGGTGTGGCACCTGCCGACCATCAACGAGCTGGCCTCGCTGGTGGACTGTGACGCCCACTCACCGGCCCTGCCCGCCAACCACCCGTTCACCGGTCTGCACGACGGCTATTGGTCCGCGACCACCAGTTTTTTCGAGTGCGACTGGGCCTGGGTGCTCTACCTCGACAAGGGGGCCTGCGGCGTGGGCCACAAGCCGGGCCG
>CAZMNU010000056.1:4727-20371 GCA_964567725.1 uncultured Desulfobulbus sp.
TCCCGGTCCCGGTCGCGCTGGAAGCGGGCGTCCCGGTACGGCCGGTGATGGCGCTGATCACTGGAGTAATGGCCCTCCCGGGGCGGGGTCGGGCCGCAGTTGCCGTGCCAGCAGCAGCCGCCCAGGGTGGCCAGCAGGATGATCAGCAGGATGGCCTGCATGGTGCGTGTGCGCATGGTTCGCTCCTTGGTGTTGTGCCTGTTTGTTCCGTCCCGATGGCCGCCATCGCGGCCTTTCTGTTCGTGTCCAGCGCCTGAAAATGAACGGGCCGTCCCATCGGGACGGCCCCTGTGCCTCGCTCGCGCCGTTCGCCGGCCGGGGTGCGGGCGGTCTCAGCCGCCGGTTCCCTCCTCGCCCGCATCCCCGCGCACCGGCAGGATCACGGTGAAGGTCGCCCCCTGCCCGGGCCGGCTGCGCACCTGGATCTCGCCGCCGTGACTGCGCACGATGCCGTGGCTGACCGGCAAGCCTAAGCCGGTGCCCTTGACTGCCGACTTGGTGGTGTAGAACGGCTGGAAGATCTGCGCCTGCTCGGCCTCGTCCATGCCCACGCCGGTATCGGTGAAGGCCACGCTCACCCGGTCGCCCTGGCGCCGGGTGGCCACGGTGAGCGTGCCGCCCCGTCCCTGGCAGGCCTCGATGGCGTTGACCACCAGGCTCTCGAACATCAGGGCGATGCGGTCCGAATCGGCGAGGATGCGCGGCAGGTCGGCGCCGTAGTCGCGCTGCACGGTGATGCGGGCCCGCTCCAGATCCGGGGCGAGGAGCAGGAGAAGGCCGTCCAGGATGGCGTGCACATCCATCACCACCCGGCGGCCGGCCGAGGGCCGGGCAAACTCCTGCAGGCTGCGCAGCAGTTGGCGCATGCGGCGGCTCTCGTTCAGGGCCGCCTCGAGCAGCTGCCGGTCCTCGTCGCTCAACTCCGCCCGGCGGTGCAGGCTGCCGAGCACGGTGAGGATGCCCTGCAGCGGGTTGTTCAGCTCGTGCGCCACCGAGGCGGAAAACCGGCTCAGGGCGGCGAGCTTCTCGGTTTGCAGGGTATGCCGGTGCATCTCCTGCAGTTCAAAGGTGCGGTGTTCGACCCGCTGTTCCAGGTCGTCGGCCGGCGGATTGCCGGCCTGCCCGTGGTCGTCGTTTCGGTTTGTCCAGGTGCGATCCATCACTTCCCTCCTGCGCGGTTCGGCCGTTTGGCGCGGACCGCATCGCCATCGACCTGCGGGTCGATCGGTACTTCAATCTTCCGCAGAGCCGTCGGAAAAGGCAAGCAAGAATCCGGTAAACTTAAGGAGCCAAACCTTTGCGGGGGAAGGCGTCGGGCACCGGCCAGCCGCCCGGCTCACGGCACCCCGGTGAACGGCCGCATCTCGGTGTCGCAGACCCCGCCCACCCGGACGGTCCGCACCGTGCCGGCCGCCTGGCACTGCTCGCCCCGGTCCGCGACCCGGCAGCGCACCTCCAGCGGCCGGCCGGTGTTTACCCAGGAGGGGGTCTTGCGGTAGCGGCCGATCTCATCGAAGCGGCAGCCGGCCGGGATGCCGTAGGGGGCGCAGCGGCTGGCGGGCTGGAGGGTGACCCGCCGCTTATCGACCACGAAGCCATGGAAATTGTCGACCACGCGGGTCAGATCACGCACCGGCCCGTCCTGGACGCGGAAGGAGCGGAAGCGGTAGCCCTCCCCCACCCGCTCGTCCACCTGGATGCGGGTGTCGGCGATGAGGGCGAAGTTCTTGCCCTTGCGGGCCACCGCGCCGGACATGTACTCGACCCGCGGATGGCCGGGGAAGCATTTGCCCATGGCCGGGGCGTGGTAGTAGTGCCTGAGTCCCTTCAAATCCGCCAGGCTGTTGCCCGGGAAGATCGCCCGCAGGTCCTGGTCACTGCCGAACAAGATGCGCTCCACGTCCGCCCGGTTCTGGGCGTACAGCTGCTGCAGCCGGTGGTAGTTGCGGCCTGCCGCATCGGTGGCGCCGCTCAGGTCGTCGCGCAGGAAGCACGAGGTCAGGCCCGAGACCTGGGTGAGGTACTCGTCCCAGATGTTGTACTGGGAGACCGCGGTGGCCACGCTGGTGAAATCGCCGGTGGCGGCGCAGCCCTGGCGGCGGACGCAGGATTCGAGCGCCCGGTTGCGGATGGACAGGGCGATGATGTTGCGCTCGCAGGTGCCGTAGCCGTTGCAGCCGCGCTCCAGGTGGCCCTCGAAGATGGCCGTGCGCATAGTGGCGTCCAGGTGGCGGGCGCGGTCGAGGGCGGTGGCCGACCAGCGGCCGCGGTTCTCCCGCATGAACCGGTCCCAGGCGGTCGCCAGGGCGGTGCGGCGACCGGTCAGCCGCCGGTTGGCACTATCGCAGGCGGACGAGTTATGGAAGGCGCGCACGATCCGGTCCAGTTCACCGGCAGCCGGCCTGACGGCGCGCACGGGCGCGGCTGGCCGCGGCGGGTCGAAGGCGGGCGCCTTGCTCATGGCGTACAGGTTGCGCACATCGAGCACGTGGCGCACATCGGCCGGGCAGTGGTGATTGGCCACGGTCTGTGCCTGGCGGGCGGTGCGGGTGGCGTGGAAACGGGTCGCCGAGGCGGGCGTGGCGGTGCGCGCGTCCACCACCACCTGGAAGCCCACGTAGGGCACGCCCCTGCGGTCGGTGAGCGGTTCGTTGTCCGTGACCACCAGGCAGGGTACGAGCGAAGTGCCCTGGGCCAGGGTGCCGGCCGGGGTCGACGGGCCGGATCGGCGGAATTGGTCGATGTCGTAATAAGGGATGTTCAGCGGGCCGTTGAACCGGTACAGGGTCATCACCGGCGTGGCCGGGATCTCCGCCCGGGCGGTGGCGGCGAGGAACAGGGTGAGCAACAGACAGACAACACGCATGGGCACTCTCTTGTTCATAAACCGTGGCAGGTTGGCCGGGCTGTCCGGCGTCCCGCAGATTTTCTTGCCCGGCGCGCCGGGAAACGATACAAACAGGGGCGCGGTCGCGGTGACCGCACCCCATTATCAACGAGGAGTCAAAAATGATACAGATTACGCGCGACAGGGTGGTCCTGGCCGAGCACGACTGGCAGCACTCGCTGTCCTGCAGCTACGGCCAGCCGGTATGGTCCATCGTCGTCCCGAAGCCGGAGCCCGGCCCGGCGGTGTGGGAAGACTATGACAGCGATGACCGCACCGAGATCCACATCCTCGGGGTGGTCGGCAGCTGGCTGGTGGTCGCCGGTCCCCGCGGCCTGCACGCCATCAGCTGGACCGACGGCCTGTACTACACCGAGGCCATCATCGACCTGAAGACCGGCAACCAGGTCGGCCGCGAGGTCGATCTTGCTCAACTCGCCGGCGACGACTACCTGGTCTCCGGCACGGTCAGCCATTCCGGCTGCCCCCTGGGCGTGCCCCTGTAACCGCCGCCACCCGCAGGCGACCGGGCGACGGGCCGCAGCGCACGCGGCCGTCGCCCGGCAGCCCTCACATCCGCTCGACGACCGCCCGGTAGATGGCCCACAGCCTCTGCTGTTTGTCGCTGCCCACCTCGATATCGAGGAAAGTGGCCGCGCTCCTGAGCACCCGGTCACCCTTGCGGATGATCACCACGCCTACCTCTCCGTCAACCACGCTCATCAGCCCCTCGTCGCCGAGGTCGGTGATCGGCTCGAGGGTCGTCTGCGAGGAAAGCTGCTGGTTGAAATACTGGCGCAGCGGCTGGTAGCGCTCATGCACGCCGATGTCCAGGTAGGCCATGGTGCCCGGTTCCAGGCTCCAGAAACAGCCATTGTCAGAGGGCGTGGGATAGAGCGGTTTTCGGTACACGGCGGCCAGCTGCTCGCTGCTGACCAGGGCACAGATGTCCAGGGTGCTGTCCGCGGCCCGGGCCGGCCGGAACGGACCGGCGGCGAGAAGCATTGCGGCGAGTACCGCGACCAGGGTGCAGCGGCTGGCTGTCGTCATCATGGCTCGTTCCTCCTCTACATTTTCACCAGTTCGACCCGCCTGTTCCTGGCGCGGCCGGCTTCGTTGTCGTTCGGGGCCACCGGGCAGGCGTAGGAAACGCCCACCGGGGTAAGCCGCTGTGGTGCCACCTTGTGGCCGCTGACCAGGGCCTGCGCCACCGCCCGGGCCCGGCGCGCGGACAAATCGAGGTTGAAATCGTAGCTGCCGGCGTTGTCGGTGTGACCGACCACGAGCAGGCGCAAGGTGTTGTCGGCCTCGAGCAGCCGGGCGATCTGCGCCAGGGTTTCGGCGGATTCCGGCCGGACCTCGGCCTTGTTGAAGTCAAAAGAGATGCCGTACAGGGCGATACTGCCGCTGGCGGCGATGGACTCGGCCATCTCCTCGGCCCGGACGACGACCATCTTCTCCTCCAGTTGGCCGGTCTCGACGATATCCACCACCGCGACAGTGCGGTCGTTCAGGGCCTGGCACGAGCTGCCGCCCCTGAGCCGGTAGGTGTGCACCGCCACCCAGGCGCCGCGGTCGGCCAGTTCCAGGAGCGCGAACCGCTGGTCGGCCAGCCGCTCCATCTGAGCGCAGTACCCGGCCGTGCCGTGGGCGTCGCGGACACTTTCCTGGGGCCAGAGGTACATGGCCAGGCTCATGTCGCCGCCGCCGCCGGAACTGCTCCGGTCGGCCGCGCCGCCGCAGTCCATGCCCGCGCACTGGAAGCGGAGCGAGGCGCCCCTGGCCTCCAGGTCCCGCTGGTAATTGCGGAGCACCTCCAGCGGCGAGGCCTCGGCCGGGGTGACGTACACCAGCCGGGTCCGTTTTCCTTCCACGGTCTGCACCTGCTCGGGTTGGAACAGGATGTTGTTGCGGCTGTCCCGCCGGTCCCGCACCGCCTCGAGCGGCGACAGCGGCAGGCTGACCTCGGCGAAGCTCGCCGTGGCTGCGGAGACGATGAACGACCCGGCGAACCTGCCCACCAGTTCGTGGTCCGCACTGCCCGCGAGATCCGCGGTGGGCAGGGGTGCCCCGGCGCCGGCCAGGGTGGCGTGGACCAGTACGAAAAGGATTGCCAGCAGAAAACGACCGCGCATACCGCCTCCTTGGGAACGACCTCGCGTCCCCGGTCCGACAGGGAACTCCGGTTCACGCGTCCGGGCGCTTACCGGCCGTCGCCCAGGTTCCGGGCGACCAGCTTCTTCTCCAGCTCCACCAGCAGGAACATGACCAGGCCGATGCCCACGGGGATCGCCCACAACAAGGGCGAAAGCGATGCCGAGCCGAACAGGGTATGCATGAACGGCGCGTACACGTAGGTGATCTGCAGCCACAAGAGGACCACCGCCGCGCCCCAGGCCACCCGGTTGGCGAGCAGGGTGTCGCGCCGCAGGCTGGACGAGCGCAGGTGCCGGCTGTTGAACAGGTAGAACAGCTGCCCCAGCACCAGGGTGTTCACCGCCAGGGTGCGGGCCAGGTCCAGGGACAGGCCGCTCTTCCTGGCCTGGATGAACACCAGGATGGTCGCCCCGCCGATGAGTACGGAAACGAAGAAGATCCGCCACAGGAAGTAGCCGTCGAGAATGGCGGCGTCCGGCCGGCGCGGCGGCCGGGCCATCACGTCCGCCTCGGCCGGCTCGAAGGCCAGGGCCACGGCCAGGGTCACGGCGGTGACCATGTTCACCCACAGGATCTGCACCGGGGTCAGCGGCAGGACCAGCCCGAAGGCCACGGCCACGAGCATAACCAGGCCTTCGGCGCCGTTGGTGGGCAGGATGAAGAGAATGGCCTTGCGCAGGTTGTCGTAGATGGTCCGCCCTTCCTCCACCGCCCGCTCGATGGACTGGAAGTTGTCGTCGGCGAGCACGATCTCGGCCGCCTCCTTGGTGGCCTCGGTGCCCTTGATGCCCATGGCCACGCCCACGTCGGCGCGCTTCAGGGCCGGCGCGTCGTTGACGCCATCCCCGGTCATGGCCACCACCTCGTTGTTGGCCTGCAGGGCCTTGACCAGGCGCAGTTTGTGCTCCGGGCTGGTACGGGCGAACACCACCGTCTCCTTGACGAGTTCCTGCAGCTGCTCGTCGGTGGCGGCCTCCAGCTCGGCGCCGGTGACCGCCACGCCATCGTCGCTGATGCCCATTTCCTTGCCGATGGCACTGGCCGTGCCGGCATGGTCGCCGGTGATCATGACCACCCGGATGCCGGCCTGCCGGCAGCTGCGGATCGCCTCGATCGCCTCGGGCCGGGGCGGGTCGATGATACCCACCAGCCCGAGGAAGACCATGTCCGCCTGCACATCCTCCACGGCCAGGGTGTCCGTCCCCTCTTCCACCTCGCGCCGGGCCGCGGCGAGCACCCGCAACCCTTCCGCGCCCAGGGTCTCGATCCGCTCCTCCCAGACTGCGCGGTCGAGCGGGACGATGGTGCCGTCCGCCTCCAGCTGGTGCGTGCTGCGGTCGAGCAACCGGTCCGGCGCACCCTTGAGCAGAATCCGCCGGCCGCCACCCGGCAGCCGGTTGAGGGTGGCCATGAACTTGTTGTCCGACTCGAAGGGCACCACCGCCAGGCGATCGTAACTGGTTTCATCAAAAACGGTTTTTTGCGCCAGGGTGCGCAGGGCGCCCTCGGTGGGCTCGCCGAGCACGGACCAGACGCCCTCCTCGCCGCGCAGTTCGGCGTCGTTGCACACGGCCATCACCTCGACCAGGGCCTGCAGCGAGCCGTGGTCCTCCAGGGTGGCCTCCCGCCCGTCCAGGCTGATGCCGCCCTCGGGCGCGTAGCCGGTGCCCTCCACGTCGAAGCGACCGGCGCGGGTGAGAACGTGGCGCGCGGTCATCTCGTTGCGGGTCAGGGTGCCGGTCTTGTCCGAGCAGATCACGGTCACCGAGCCAAGCGTCTCCACCGCGTTGAGCTTGCGGGTGATGGCGTTGCGTCCGGCCATACGCTGCACGCCTAGCGCCAGGGTGATGGTGAGGATGGCCGGCAATCCCTCGGGGATGGCGGCCACGGCAAAGCCGATGGCGGCCAGGAACAACTCGCTCATGCCGTAGCCGTGCAGCAGTCGGCCGGTGACCACCAGGACCAGGGCCAGGGTGAGAATGGCGATGGACAGGACCGTGCCGAATCGGCGCATCTCCCGGGTAAGCGGCGTCTCCAGCCGCTGCACCTCACTGATCATGGTATTGATCCGGCCCAGCTCGGTGTTCGGGCCGGTGGCCGTGACCACGCCGACCGCCTGCCCGGCGGTGACCATGGTGCCGGAATAGGCCAGGCAGTGGCGATCACCGATGCCGGCATCCTCGTCCGCGGGTTCGATCCTCTTGGAAGACGGCACCGACTCGCCGGTCAGGGCGGATTCCTCGATGCGCAGGTTGGCGGCCTCGAGCAGGCGCAGGTCCGCGGGCACACGGTCGCCGCTGCGCAGGCGGACGATGTCCCCGGGCACGAGCTGACCGGCATCGATCTCCCCCCACTTTCCGTCGCGGCGGACATGGGCCCTGACCGAGAGCATCTTGCGGATCCCCTGCAGGGCCTCCTCGGCCTTGCCCTCCTGGAGGAAGCCGATGAGGGCGTTGATACACACCACCCCGAGAATGACGCCGGTATCCACCCAATGGCCGAGCACGGCGGTGACGAACCCGGCGGCGAGCAGGATGTAGATGAGCAGATCGTTGAAATGCTTGAAGAACCGCTTGAGGAGGCCTTCCTTGGGCGGCGGCGGCAACCGGTTCGGGCCGACATCCTTGAGTCGGCGCGAGGCCTCGTCGCGGGCCAGTCCGGCGGGCGAGGTGGTCAGTTGGCCGAGGATCTCCTCGAGCGGCAGGCTGTGGACCGCGGTCCGGGCCAATCGGGCGGCTGTTTCCTTGTCCATGGACTGGGGCGCTCCTTGTCGCAGTGTGGTGGTGGTGATCGCGGGACCGTTGCCCCGGGCGGCTGCAGCGGACCGGCCGGTGCACTCAGAGGAAGCTGTACCGGTCCTGCATCTCCCTGTAGACGAGCGTGGAGAAATCGCGGATGACATTGCCGCCGCTCACCATCCAGTGCTTGAAATCCTTGGGCCGTGAAGGCCGCTGGACGATGCCGACGATGATGTAGGGGGCCTGCCGCTTGCCCGGCGGCACGAGGATACCCATGTCGCCGCACAGGTGCGCGGTGGTGCCGGTCTTGTTGTACACCCGGGTGCCCTTGGGCACCTTGGTCCCGCAATAGATGCGGTCCCGCCCGGGCAGGGCCATGACCCGCAGCATCTCCTTGGAATACGGCAGCCGGTGCTTCCACAAGGCTTTCAGGTATTCAACGTAATCCTTCGGATTTGCGCTGTTTTTATACGTCTTTCCGCCGGCTGGAATGTATTCCCGGATACTGACGTGGCGCACCAGCGGCCCGTACTCCTTCCTGAGCAGGGCCTGGCAGCGGGCCGGGCCGCCGACCTGGCGCAGGAACCAGTTGGTGGCCCCGTTGTCGCTGTGCTGGATCATCCGCTCCATCATCTGGCGATGCTTGGCGGTGTACTTCAATTTGCCCTTGTCGACCTGGTGGAAAAAGGCCAGGGCCACGAACGGCTTGATCATGCTGGCCGCCTGGAAGGAGCGCTGGGCGTTGTGGCTGGCCAGGTAGGTGTTGCTGGTCAGGTCATAGGCCACCAGCGCCGTGCTGTCGTTCCTGCCCAGCCGGCCCCTGGCCTGCTGCTTGCGCAGGAAGGACTGCAGGTCGCCGTTCAGCCCGGCCGTGGCCGCGGGAACCACCGCAGCCTCCGGGACAGCGGGCGCGGCCTTCTTCCCCTGGCCGGTTCGCACCTCGGCAACGTGCACCTGGGTGGCCACCGGCGCCCTGGCCTTGACCGGGCCTTCGGTCCTGGCCGCGGTGGACGGCGGCACCGCCACCGCCGCCATGGCCTTGCCCCGGTCCTGCCGCACCGCCGGTGTGGCGACGGTCGCCAGTCCGGACGCGTCGCTCACCGCCGGCCGGACTGCGGCAGCCACCACCGTGGGCGTCAGCTTGTGGGCGCGCAGCAGGGAGCGGTGTTTGCCGGCGAGCTGCCGGGCCGCGTTTTTGTTGGCCCAGCAGCGGTAGACGATGGCGTGGGTGCGGGCGTCGAGCTTTTCGATGACCAGCCGGTCCGCCACCTGTGTGCCGAGTTTGGCACCGATGCGGCCGCGGTCCCTGGACAGCTGCTGCAGGTTCGAACCCCGGGCGTAGCGGATGTGGTAGAGACGCTGGTAGCCGTTGGCGGCCACGGTCTGCGGATCCTTGAGCCCGGCCCGGCGCAGGCCGGCCTTTTGCCGGGAGGCCATGGCCTTGGCCCGGGCGAGCGAGGTCCGCGCCGGGTGGACCAGCCCGTAGCCCCGCCCCATGCCCACCACCTGCAGCTGGCTGCTGTTCGGCAGCCCGGAGACGCGGCCGAGTTTTCCCTGGTAGCTGAGCACCCGCTGCACGCTGGTTTCCCAGGTATAGAGCAGGTCGTAGCGCTTGGTCGGGGCGGCCACGGCGACAGCGGCCGCCATGAGGGACAACAGCAGGACAAGAAGGGGAAGGCGGATCAATTTCACTGCGGCGCAAAAAAGTTGGGGTTGGTCTCTCGGGCGACCGGCGGTCACTGCCCGGCTCCGGTTGGTGCAGGCGCAGCCCGCGCCGGTCGCCGGGCTGCGAATCGCGCTTTTTTTCTACTGCATCGTGGCAGCGGCGTCAACGATACCCGGTGGCCACGAGAGGCTGGCAGCGGCCGCACCACGTTGTCGCCGGCTACCCGGCGGACAGCGGCACCACGGCCCGCACAGGCGGATCACCCCGCTTTTGCGCCTTGAAGAACGACCCCGGGAGTGATATCCATGAGCAACAGGCCGTTCCCATCCACCCCAACCGATGCTGGAGAAAACGATTCCATGAAAACGATTCCCGCCCTGCTCGCCCTGCTGCTGCTCGCCGGCTGCGGCGCCACCGGCCCGGTCCTTTACCCCAACGCCCACCTGCAAGAGGTCGGCGAACCCCAGGCGCAGAAGGATATCGCCGAGTGCGAGACCCTGGCCGAGCAGTACGTCAAATCCGATGCCGGCAAAGAGGCGGCCAAGAGCACGGCCATCGGCGGTGCCGGCGGCGCGGTGGTCGGCGGTGCGGCCGGGGCCGCGGCCGGCAGCTTCGGCCGGGGCATCGGCATCGGCGCCGCGGCCGGGGCGGCCAGCGGCCTGGTGCACGGCATCATCAAGGCCAGCGAGCCGAGCCCGGTGTTCAAGAATTTCATGATCCAGTGCCTGCAGGATCGCGGCTACCAGCCGATCGGCTGGGAATGACCACGCCCGCGCCGCGTGCGGCAGCGACCCCGGCCGACCGATCCACGCCTGCGGACCACAGCCGGGTTTTCGTCCCATGTTGTCAACGGAGGAACCATGCAGAAAGAACCCACCCGCCCCGGGGATGACACCAACACCCCCGGGGACGAAGCGCAACCCGGACCGAGCTGCAACTTCGCCGCCCTGTTCGACGGCCCTCTCGACAACGATACCGTTGAAGACGACGAGCCGTCCGTGCCGCAGCAGGACGAGGAGGACTGACATGCACACCTGGCGCATTCACCCCATCGTCATGGGCACCAAGGTGTTCGACAAGAGCATGATGACCTACCAGTTCGGCCAGGGCACCCAGTACACCATCCCCATCTACTGCTGGTACCTGGAGGGAGGCGACAAGAAAGTCCTGGTGGACACCGGTGAGATGGGCCCGATCCGCTCGGCCGAGCGGGAGCGCGCCATCGGCGGCCGGATCTACACCTTCGAGGAGGGACTGGCCCGCTGGGATCTGCGGCCCGGGGACATCGACGTGGTCATCCACACCCACCTGCACAACGACCACTGCGAGAACGACTACAAGTGCGTGAACGCCCGTATTTACGTGCACGAGCTGGAACTGGCGCGCATCCACGACCCGCACCCGCTCGACTACCGCTACAACGAGGAGTTCCTCTATGAGGTGGAGGCCAACGGCCAGATCGAACCGGTCAATTCCGACCGCGAAATCCTGCCCGGCATCCGCGTCGTGCACACGCCGGCCCACACCGAGGGCGGCATGAGCGTGCTCATCGACACGCCGGACGGCACGGCCATGATCACCGGCTTCTGCGTGATCCATGAAAACCTCGACCCGCCCAAACAGGTGCGCGCCATGGAGATGGAGGTGATCCCCCCGGGCACGCACGTGAACGTGTACGAGGCCTACGACATCCTCAAGCGGGCCCGCACCATGGCGGACATCCTCCTGCCCCTGCACGAACCGGCCTTTGCCGGCCGCGACACCATCTGACCTGAAGCACGAGGGTTCCGGCCTGTCCGGCCGGAACCCTCCCCGCCCTACCCGCGGGAACCGGCGCCAGGCGACCCGCCCGCGCCCGCATCCGCGCACATCACGTGGATCTTTTCCGCGTCCACCCGCAGCCACACCCGGGCGCCCTCGACGATGCCCTCTGCCAGGACCCGGCCCGTGGGCAGGAGTGTCTGCCAGACCAGCCCCTGGCAGCGCACCCGCACCTCGCAGAACACCCCCTGATGGTCGATGCGCCGCACCTGCCCGGAAAAACCGTTCACCGCGCCATCTGCCCGGCCGGCAGCCTCGCCGTGGAGGTGGATGTCCTCGGGGCGCACGGCCACATGACCCGCAGTGTCCGCCACGGGCCGGCCGAGGCACAGGGTCACCGACCCGACGGCGGCCCTGTCCCGGTCGAAGCGGGCCGGAAAAATATTTTTCATCCCCACAAAGGCAGCCACCGCGGGCGAGGCCGGATGGTGGAACACATCGGCCATGGAGCCCATCTGTTCGATGCGGCCGGAGCCGAGAACCGCGGCCCGGGCGGCGAGAAAATGGGCCTCGGCAAAGTCGTGGGTGACCATGAGCACGGTGAGCCCGCTGTCCTGGTGCAATTTTTTGAGCAGATCCCGGATTTCCTCCCGGAAATTCGGGTCCAGTGCTGAAAGCGGTTCATCCAGGAGCAAAATATCCGGGGCAACGGCCAGCGCCCTGGCAAGGGCCACCCGCTGGCGCTCACCGCCGCTCAAGTTGACCACCCCCCGGTGCACCAGGCGGGTAAGCCCCAATCGCTCGATCAGGCGGCCGATGTTCGCTTCGCTGTCCGCACTCCGGGACCGGTAGCGCAGACCGAAGCGGATGTTCTCGCGCACGGAGAGATGGGGAAAGAGCGCCTGGTCCTGGTAGACGATGCCGATCCGCCGCTGTTCCGGGGGCAGCCGGGTCACGTCCCGGCCGCCGATGCGGATCCGGCCGGCGTGCACCGGCACCATGCCGGCAATGGCCTCCAGGATCAGGGTCTTGCCCGCGCCGGTGGGCCCCAGCAGGGTGAAAAACTCGCCCGCCGCCACCCGGAAGGACACCGCACCCAGGGTAAAACCCGGCAGCCGGATGACCAGGTCCTCCACCTGGATCATACGCGTCTCCGGCCCGGGTTGAGCCAGCGGAGCATCAGGAAAAGGACCAGGCACACAAAGATCAGCCACACGGCCACCGGCTGGCTGTAGCGCAGCCCGTAGGCGGTGAACCGCTCGTAGATCATCACTGGCGCGATCATGGGGTGGTAGGCGACGATGACCACCGCCCCGAACTCGCTCACCGCCCGGGCCGTGCACAGGATCATCCCGACCACGATGCTGCGCCAGGCAAGGGGGAAGGTGACCCGGAAAAAGGTGCCGAAGGCGCCGGCGCCCAGGCTGCGGGCCACGTGCTCCAGCCGCACCGGCACGGCCTCGAAGCCGTTTTTCACCGTGTTGATGTAAAAAGGCAGGCCGACAAAGGTGAGCACGATGACAATGCCCGTCACCGATCCCATCACCCGTATCCCCAGTTCCGCGGCCATGCGGCCGATCCAGTGCTCCCGGCCGGCCAGGCTGAGGATGGCGATGCCGATCACCGGGTGCGGGATCATGATGGGCAGGTCCACCACGCTCTCGACAAAGCGCTTGCCCGGAAAATCACGCCGGGCCAGGAGATAGGCAAAGGGGGTGCCGAACACGAAGGCGATGAGCGCGGCACCCCCGGAGGTGGTGATGGACAGCCGGATGGCCCGGCGCACATCGGCATCGGCCAGGCTGTTTTTCAGATCGGCCGCCGTTGGCTGGCGGATCATCTCCACCAGCGGCAGGAGGATGAAGCCCACCACGAGCAGGGTGCTGACAACGGCGAGAAGATGAAAAACGTCTATCCGGCGCATCTCATTGCTGCACGCCCACCAGCCCGGGCAGCTTGCCCGGAAGGGCCTTTTGCGCTGCTTCCGTGGACACCTGGCTGGGACTGATCACGGGCTGTCCCATCTCCTCCAGGATCTTCAGGCCGCCGGCCGGATCGAGCAGGTACTCGAGGAAAAGAACACCGCCGTCCCGGTTGGGCGCGTTTTTCAAAAGGGTGATGCCGTAGGTGCTCGACTGGCCGGTGCGGGTGATCCAGGTACCCGGCGTGTTGCCGGTCACCTTGACCGTGGCCTGGGCGTAGAACGGGTCGAACCTGTAGTTGCCCAGGTTGATGTGCTCGTCCAGCTCGACGTATTTGAGTTCATGCTGGATGGCCACGGACTTGTACTCCCAGGCGTAGTCCATGTTGCCGGTCTTGAGCAGCGAGACCAGCTCCACCGACTTGGGCCGGACATTGGCCTCGGGCCGGTTGGCGAGGAGCTTGTCAGACAGGCCGGGCTTGTTGTGAAACTTCTCCGCCAGCTGCAGCACCATCAGGGCCCGGTAGCCGCAGGGGTCGAGGTTGGGATCGCTGTGTCCCCAGACCACGCCCGGCCGCGCCAGGATGTCGAACCAGTTGTCAGCGTTCACCTCGTCGGCGAACCGGCTCTTGTCCGTATAGCACAGCACCAGCTGGTTGCTGGCAAAGAGGATGTTCCAGTCCGCGTGCGCAGGGATGAGTTCCTTGTCGATCACCTTGAAGTCCGCCGAGGCCATGATGTCGGCCGGCTTGCCCAACTCCTTGATCATCCGCGCCATCTTGGTGCTGCCGCCGGCCTCGCGGAGCACATCGATCTCCGGGTGCAGGGTTTCGAACCGTTTTTCCGCCTCGGCAAAGGGCACGGTGAGGCTGCCGGCGTGAAAGACGATCACCTCCTCTTTGGCCAGGGCCGTTGCCGCCCCGCTGCACAGAACAGCCGCGGCCACCAGGCCGAACATCCATGAGATTTTCATCGAACTGCGATCAGGTGCCATTGTCCTACCTCCTTGAAAAGAATGACGGGATCGATCCGGCGACCGGTTGCACCCCGTCGGCGCGAAGGGGGCGACCGGACCGCACCAACCGGGTGCGGAGCGCGCCGTACCCGTTGTGCCTATCGCCACCGGCAGGAAGTGTCAACGCCTTTTTGGTTCACCGAAAAAACAGGAAAAAATCGACCAAAAACAACCATTCCGAACAAGGAAAACTCCTTTTCGACCGGTCAACGCAGAGTACAGGCCGCCGGAGTCCGCCCGGCCGGGTGGAGGCCGGTCGCGACAACGGGGGATGGGCGTGGGCGGGCGATCGTCGCAGGGCTGCCCCGAAAAACGGCCGGGCCCGATCGCGGGCTGGACTGGTGCTCGAGCGGACAGCCTCAGGCCTTGCCGCCGAGCACCCCCAGCACCAGGTAGGTCGTGTAGCCCAGGTAGGCGGCGAGCATGAGACCGCCCTCGCACCGGTTGATCCGGCCCTTGCCCGGGCCGCAGAACCCGTACCCGGCCAGGAAGAGAAACAGTGTCAGCCCGAGCATCACGCTCAGGTCCCGACTGAGCACCTCCGGGGCCACCCCGGTCGGGTGGATGGAGCCGGCGATGCCGACCACGGCCAGGGTGTTGAACAGGTTGGAGCCGAGCACGTTGCCCAGGGCGATGTCGTGCTCGTTGCGGCGGGTGGCGATGATCGACGAGGCCAACTCCGGCAGCGAGGTGCCCAGGGCCACCACGGTCAGACCGATGATCAGGTCATCGACCCCCATCTGCCGGGCGATGGCCACCGCGCCCCAGACAAGCAGGCGCGAACTGGCGACAAGCAGCACCAGGCCAACCAGCAGCCAGACCACGGCCCGATTGAGCGGCATGGCGTGCACGGCGAGTTCGTCCGCCATCTCCGCACCCAGGGCATCGGACCGCTGGCGCATGCCCTGGACGATGGACCAGCCGATCAGGCCGGCGAACACGGTGAGCAGCACCACCCCGTCGGTACGGGACAGGTCCCCGTCCCAGAGCTGATAGACCGCCAGCGCGCTCACCAGGGTGAGCATCGGCAACTCCTGGCGCAACACCCGCGAGTGCACCGCCACCGGGCTGATCACCGCGGTCAGGCCGAGGATCAGGGCGATGTTGGTGATGTTCGAGCCGTAGGCATTGCCCAGGGCCAGACCCGGGTTGCCCTGGGACGAGGCCAGGGCGCTGACGAACATCTCCGGCGCCGAGGTGCCGAAGCCGACAATGAGCATGCCGATGAGCAGCGGCGACATGCCGAAATGGCGGGCGAGCGAGGCCGACCCCTCGATGAACCGGTCGGCGCTCCACACGAGCAGCACCAGGCCGACAACAACGGCGACAGCGGGAACGAGCATGGGAGAATCCGTTTTTTTTTGCGGGTTGAGGCGGTCCGCCGCGGGAGCGGGCGGTACCGGCCGCGGACCGTAGGGGCCGGGGCGCCCCCACCATAGACACCCACCCGGCCGGATGCAAGCGGGAACACCGGCATCGCCCCCGCGAAACACGCTCAT
>CAZMNU010000057.1:0-19905 GCA_964567725.1 uncultured Desulfobulbus sp.
TGGAACGCGTGTGTACGCAAGTACCGTGAGTTCGAATCTCACCTTCTCCGCCATCATAAAAAGCCCCGGCAAGCTCTGCAGCTTGCCGGGGCTTTTTCTTTGCCTCTGTTCGGCCTCGGCGGTTCTTCCCGAGGGCATTGCCCGGTATCCTTTTCCGGATAGATTGTGTAGCTGTTTTTTGTCCAATATTTACCCCTTGTTTTCAGGGGCGCGGCCCTCTATTTCTTCTCTCAGGCAAGGGTGTCGCTCAGGGGAGGTCGGTTCCGCAAGGGGCCGACCGGTATTGCCACAAAAAACCCGTTCGGCGCGGCCGGTTTCGCCACATCGACGCAGTCCAACCAGCACATGAGAAGGCCGATGAACGATTTTCTCAATCCGAAATCCATGCTCACCCCCGGGGTGGCCGGCTCGCTGATGATGTTCCTGGTCAACGGCCTGGCCTCCCAGTTCCCGGAACTGCCGGCCCGCTACCTGGCCCTGTTCCTCAGTTTCCTGCTCGGCTCGATCGTCTGGTTTGCCGAGGTCGAAGGCCGGGCCCGGATGGTGCAGAAGGCGGTCTACTGGGTGCTCAACTCCCTGCTCATTTTCGTCATCGGCTTCGGCACAACCCACCTGGCCGCGGAGGCCACAGCCGGACCGGCGCCTGCCGGCGCGCCCCACGTCGGAGTCCTGTTCGCCCCGGCCAGGGCCCATGCCGCCACCGGTGACGGCGCAGCGGTCGGGTCGCCAACGCCTGCGCAACTCCGGGAGTTGCAGGAACGGCTGGCCAGGGAGCGGGCTGAGAACGAGCGGTTGCGGCGGGAACTGGAGGCGGCCACCCAGTGCGCGCCCGAGTCCACGCCACCGCCGCCCCCACCCGCTCCGCAAGGTCGCAAGCCGGCCCCGCAGGAACAGTTTTTCAAACGATGGTGACCGCTGATGGGACGGCGGGCAGCGTGCGGGGCCATGGCCCGTGAGAAAGCTGCGATATGAACAAGCCCAACCGAGTGAGGGTGCATGGTCCATCTGGTGCTGTTTTCAGTAGTGCTTTTGCGTGCGTTTTTCGCTGTCGCAGGGGCCGAGTCGTCCACCGGTGCTTTTGATGCGGCTGCCGCCAGGACGCGATGCACAACCCACCATGGCCAATCAGAGCGGTTGTACAGGAGCACCTTCTCCTGGCACCCCAGTGTGCAGGCCATGCGGGAAACGTTCGAGCAGATGTACGCTTCCGGCCGGAGAATTCCCTACCACGCCGACTACAATACCGAAAAGGGGTCGTTCTGCCTGTATGTCTGCACTGCCGACGGGGTGAAGCCGGTGCGGATCACGGAGCAGTTCGTGCACAGTGTGACCCTGCACATTGAGACTGCCCTGCGCCAGGGCTACGCCCATTTCGTTTTTTTGCCGGACATGGGCCATGCGCATCTGTATTTCCCGGAGGAGCACTGGCGAAAGGAATATGCGTCGGCCCTTTCCTCTGCAAATCATCTGGACGAATTGTACGAAAAAATGCTCGCCGACGTGCAGATGCGGCCCCTGTACCACCTGAGCGAATGTCTGCAGATGCGGGATAAGGACGACCGGGTGTCAGCCGATCCGATGCTTCGCCACAAATACTGGAACCGGAATCTGCTCTGCAGAAACAACGGTACCGACGAGCACGAGGTGATGGTCGTTGCCGATAGAAGCCGCTACAACACCGTCTGGGCCCTGGAGGGGTATGTGAGTTGGAGCGCCGGGTTCGCGATGAGCGCAAGCAGGCTCGGCTGTTTCCCCTACCGGGATGGCGAGGGAAGGACCAGGTATTTCGACATCAGCCTCTACGACCCCTCCTGCCACCCCTCCACGTATCTGCTCGATTGAGCGCTTCTCCGGAGCATTGCCGGTTTCCTGGCGGCGGGCTGGTCTGCCAGGGACGCGTTGTGGCCGGCGCCCGATCACTCCAGCGGCGGCCGGGGCGGCAATCCCTCCCGAATGCGCCGGGAAAAGTCCGGGTCCGTGTCCACGGCCTGGGCTCTTTTGTTGATAAAGCTGCGCGCCTGCAACTCGGCAAAGGGCAGGTCCTGGTGGACCAGGCCGCGCTCGTAGAACAGCCGGTCGATGAAGCCGTTCACCACCAATCGCCAGTCCAGCCAGGCGTCCAGGGTGTAGGGCACCACGTGCTGGCGGACACTGGTGGTGCAGTTGGCGATGAGGGCGTTGTACCACTGGGGCCGGTCGCGCAGCCGGTTCAGCTCGCGCAGGTAATCGAGAAAAATGGAGCGGGCCAGGGCGGGCCGCACCTTGAGCGGATACAGGTACACCTTCTCCCGACGCAGATTGGTGCGCAGGCGGATGACGTCGCGTTCGTCGGCGACCACGTAGATACTCTCGTACTGGCGGAAAAAGCCCTTGACCGCAGAGTAGTCCTCGCCCTTTTCCTTGCGGGTCTCGATGGAGAAGCACACGTATCCCGCCTCGCCGAAGCCGAAGCTGGCGATGGTGTGGGCAATGCCCGGCGCCCCCCAGGTGATGACGAACAGGTCCACGGTCTGCAGGTCGGCCAGGGTGTAGGTGCGGGACTCCCAGCGGCAGGTGTAGTCGGTTTCGGTGCGGTAGTCGCAGTTGCGCACCCCGTGGATGGTGACCGTGTCGCCGTTGAACTCCGCCCGGGCGAGCACGGCCACGTCCGCCTGCCAGTCGCGCTCGTTCGAGGGGGCGCGGGTGAAAAACCAGGCCAGCACCGCGGCGAACAGGATCATTGGCACGATCAACCCCTGCCATCGACCGGGCCGGACGAGCGGCGGCAGCAGCGTGCCGAGCGCATGGAGGAGGATGGCCGTGATCCGCGCCGCCAGCGGCAGGGGCGCGAGCCAGAGGACGTATCCCGCCCAGGCGGTCGCCAGCAGAAGGAGCGTCCACTGGCCGGTCAACAGGATGATGGTTCGCATGGGCCTGACCTCCGTCGGGCAAAGGGGCATGGGACAAGACTGGCGGACAGGGTAGCCTTGATTGGTGCCCGGGTCAATGCGGGGCGGTCCATGGCGGCGGCGGAGCGGGCGCGGGCATGGGTGGTCGGGCCTGCGCCAGGAACTTTCTCCCGGTGCGCTCCAGGTACCACAAAACCCGGGGTGCGGGACCGGATTTGTCTTGCCATCCGGGCAAAAGGGCGGAAGTGTGTGGTACACGAACACATACCGGCAGGGCCTGTCCTGCCGACGAACCCATGCCCCACGAGGTCAACTGATGGAACTGTCCGCCCCCAACTGCGCCCGCTGCCCCTTCAAACCCGATGAACGCATCTGCCGCACTCCGGATGGCAAATATCCGGACAACTGCCCGACTGTGCGCAAGGAGCCCCTGGTCGAGAAGGCAAGGGCCGAGTACCGCCGACCGGCCAACGCCGAGTTCGCCCGCCAGGCCAGCCTGCAGGAGCGTGACGGCTACAGCCACCGGGAACTCGGCTACGCCAGGGTGCGTCCGGCCAAGCCGCGCATCGAGGAGACCCTGGAGTTCATCGGCAAGATGGGCTACCGGAAGATCGGCCTGGCCTTCTGCCTGGGGTTGCGCAACGAGGCGGCCGTGGTGGAGCGGTTTTTCAGCGCGCATGGCCTGGACATGGTCTCGGTGATCTGCAAGGTGGGCCGCGTGCCCAAGGAGGAACTCGGTTTGACCGATGACGACAAAATCGCGGTGGGCACCTTCGAGACCATGTGCAACCCCATCCTTCAGGCCCAGGTGCTGAACAGCGAACAGACCGAGCTGAACATCCTGCTCGGCCTGTGCGTCGGTCACGATTCGCTCTTTCTCAGGTATGCCGAGGCGCCCTGCACAGTGCTGGCGGTCAAGGACCGGGTGACCGGCCACAACCCGCTGGCCGCGCTCTACACCCTCGACTCCTATTACCGGGCGCTGAAAAAATAGGGAGGACCGACCGTGTTCCTGGCCAACACCTTCTGGACGGCCCTGGCCACCAGCCTGGTGGCCGCGCTGGTGACCACCCTGGGCATTGCCACCATCCGCCGCTTCACCGCCTGGGGACAGCGCAACACCGCGTACTTCATGTGTTTTGCCGCCGGCGTGCTCATCTCCGCCTCGTTTCTCCATATCGTCCCGCGCTCGCTGGCCATGACCCCCCAGGCCCCGGTCTGGCTGCTTGCCGGCTTTTTCGGCCTGCACCTGTTCAACCGTTTCCTCACCTCGTTCGTCTGTGAGAAGGATCCGGACCGGAAAGACTACACCATCGGCATGGTGCCCATGCTCGGTATCGGCCTGCACTCCCTGATCGACGGCTGCATCTATTCCATCGCCTTCACGGTGAGCATCCTCACCGGCGTGCTGGCCACCCTGGGCATGGTGCTGCACGAGTTTCCCGAGGGCATCATCACCTACCTGCTGCTGGTGCGGGCCGGGTTTAGCGAGCGGGTCAGCCTGTGGACAGCCTTTTTCGCCGCCGCGGCCACCACCCCGCTGGGCATGCTCGTCTCCTGGCCGCTGATCAGTCGGATCGGGCCGCAGACCCTGGGCGCGCTGCTCGCGCTCAGTGCGGGCGCGCTCATCTACGTGGGCGCCACCCACCTGCTGCCCCGGGCCGAGCAGGAGCGGAAACAGTTCAGCCTGGTCGCCCTGGCCGGCGGCGTGCTGGTGGCGGTGATCATTGTCCTGTCCAAGCAGTGAGGGACCGATGGCGCCGGGTGGATCAGACCGGCAATGCCGTGCCGGCCGACCCGGGTTGTCCACCCGGGGAAGCAGGATCAGGGAAGGAAAGAACCACTGTCCGGGTAGGCCGGGCAGCGGGTAGGGGAGCAGCTGGCTCCGCAGTGTGCACAGGTTGCCCGCACCGGCTGCGGGAACGACAGGAGGAACGCATCATGCCCAGAGGAGACGGAACAGGCCCGAGCGGCCAGGGACCGGGAACAGGGAGAGGTCAGGGTGGCGCCGGTCAGGGCCAGGGTGGCGGTAGAGGCCAGGGTGGCGGAGTGGGACCGGGCGGCGAGTGCGTCTGCCCGTCCTGCGGTGCCCGGGTGCCCCATCAGGCGGGAACTCCCTGCTTCAACCAGCAATGCCCCAAGTGTGGCAAGGCCATGACCCGCGGCTGACACACCGCGGCCGGCCACAAGGCAAAAAACCGGGGAGCGCACCGTGCGCTTCCCGGTTTTTTTGTGCCCGCTTCAGTGTTCCTCGCCCGGCCGGGCAGACCGCCGATGCGGCCCGCCACTCATGCAAAGCGAGCGGATAAGGGAGAATCGGACAGTGAACCGCGGAACCGGTCCGTGTCCGGGTCAGGGGCTCAGAAGCCGTTTTTGCGCTGTTGCTTGCTGGCGCGCTGGTTGGTCTGGGTGGCCCCCTGGTTCTTGAACTGCTGTTTGGACTGGTACATGGTGCCGGCCTTGGTCCGGGTCAGGGTGCCTTTCTGCTGGCCCCCACCGGCGGCCATGGCCGGCAGGGCGAGCATCATCAGGGCCGCGCCCAGGAGGACGATTTTTTTTGTCGTGCCGGCCGGCAACCACCGGGTACAGTGGCCCGGGCGCCGGTCGGGTGGCGGTCGGCCCGGAGGTGATGCGCACAGGGGAGGGGCGATGGGGCGGGAACGGGTACTGGCCATGGATTTGCTGCGCGGTCTGGCCGTGGCGGCCATGATCGGGGTGCACACGGTCAACGCCCTGCTCGACCCGGCGCTGCGGCAGGGAGCGCTGTCTGCAGTGGTCCATTTCGCCAGCGGCCTGGTGGCGCCCGCCTTTCTCCTGGTCGCCGGTTTCACCTTTCTGCTGGGCAACGCCCCGGAGGGCACGGGCCGACGGGCCTTCCGGTCGCGGCTGCCCCGGGTGCTCGGCCGCATCGGCCTGATCTGGCTGGTCGGCTACCTGCTCCACCTGCCCGCCTATACGCTCAGCGACTGGCGGGCGCGGGGCGGTGCGCTCCAGTGGCAGGAATTTCTCGGCGTGGACGTGCTCCACTGCATCGGTGCGGGCCTGCTGGTGCTGCTGGTGCTGCGGCTGGTTGTCCCAGGCGGCCGCGCCCTGCTCGGGGCGGTGGTGCTCGCCGGCAGCCTGGCGGTGCTCCTGGCCGGGCCGGTGTGGCAGGCCGACCTGGCAACCCGGCTGCCGCTCTGGCTGAGCGGCTACCTGGCGCCCACCGGGACGACGCTCTTTCCCCTGCTGCCCTGGTTCGGCTTTGTCGCCGCCGGCGCGGCCCTGAGTCTCTTCTGGTCCCAGGCCCGGGCCGCAGGGCAGGAGGAGCGGTTTCAGCAGGTCCTCCTGCGCACCGGCCTGGCGCTGGCTCTGCCCGGGCTGGCCCTGCTCGTGCTGGTGCGCGATCACCTGCACCTGCTCGTCGACGAGCGGCCCTCGGTCATCTTCTTCCTTTGCCGGCTGGGGTTCGTGCTCCTGCTCGTTGCCGCCGGCCTGCGCGCCTGCCGCGGCCGGGCCGCGCTGGCGCCGCTTATCGCCTGGCCGGCGCGCGAGGCACTCCTCTTCTACGTCCTGCACCTCAAGCTGCTCTACCATCCCCTGCCCGGGGGACGGTCCCTGGTCGAACTGCTCGGCCCGCACCTGGGCTACCCCGGCTGTGTGGCCGTGGCCGGGGCGCTCTTCCTGGTGACGCTGGTCCCGGCCGTGCTCTGGCACCGGCTCAAATCGCTCCATCCCCAGGCTGGACCGCGGCTGGTGCAGGCGCTCCTGGTCGGCGGTTTCGTCGTCTTCCTGATCGCCTGAATCCCGCGATCCCGGCCGTGGAGGTTGGGGTTGTGGCGCCGGCCATGCTATAGTGGCCCATGCGCGGCCCCCCGGCCGTTCCCGTTCCCCGATCGCCAAGGAGAATCCCATGTCCCTGTTGCCGGCCTACGAGCAGGAAACCCGCCCCAACCCGGATGCCAGCGTCATCTGGCTGCACGGCCTCGGCGCCGACGGCTACGACTTCGCGCCCATCGTGCCGGACCTGCACCTGCCCGAGGAGGCGGCCATCCGCTTCATCTTCCCGCATGCGCCCAGCCGGGCGGTGACCGTGAACAACGGCTACGTCATGCCCGCCTGGTTCGACATCCTCGAGATGGGCCTGGACCGCAGGGTCGATAGCGCGGAGCTGCTCGTCTCGGCTGAGGCGATCAACCGGTTCATCGACCGCGAACTGGAAAGCGGCATCGACAGCCGCCGCATCGTCCTGGCCGGCTTTTCCCAGGGCGGGGCCGTGGCCTACCAGGTCTGTCTCAGCCACGACAAACCGTTGGGCGGGCTCATCGCCATGTCCACCTACCTGGCCACCATGGACAGCATCGACCTGAGCCCGGCCAACCTCGATCTGCCCATCGAGGTCCAGCACGGCCTCTACGATCCGGTGGTGCCGACCGCGCTCGGCATCCGCGCCGCCGAGTTTCTCAAGGACCGCGGCTACGCCGTGCGCTTCCGCACCTATCCCATGGAACACGCGGTCTGCAGCGAGCAGATCACCCACATCAGCGAGGCCCTGCAGCGGTTCCTCGACCTGTAGCCCGGCTCAGCCGGCGGCCGGTGGCGGAGTGAACCGCTGTACCGCCCGGTGGAAGGCGGTGCGGGTGGCCTCGTCGTCCCGGCCGCGGTAGCGCAGGTCCACGTAGAGGTCGATGATCTCCTCTGCCTGGTCGGCCAGGTCGGGCCGCGCTGCGCGGACCGTGTGCAGCAGGCTGATCGGTCCCTGGTGCGGTCGGCGCTCCAGCCCCGCCCGGGCGAGCGCGGCGCAGAAGCGGCGCCAGTCGCGGGCCACCGTATCAATCCGACGGTTCTGCGGTCGGACCAGGGCAAGCAGCAGGAACCAGCCGGCGGCCAGCAGACCCGCACCGATCACCAGCACCTGGGCCGCGCCCCGGCCGATGCCCACGTTCAGGCCGGCCAACCGCAGCAGCTGCACCTGGTCGGCAAAGGAATACTCCATCACCCAGCGGTTCCAGCGGCTGTCCACCAGGTCCCAGGTGTTGGCCAGCGGCTGCAGCCAGGCGGGCAGGCGGGCGAAGGAGAGCAGGGCAAAGGGGGAGTCGGTTCCGCCACCACCAAGCAGTTCGTCCGCGGTGGCCTGCAGCCGTCGCGGGGCCGCGGCCGCGGTGGGGTCGATGCGCTGCCAGCTGCCGTCGAGCAGCACCTCGCACCAGACATGGGCGTCCGCCTGGCGCACCACCAGGTGCCCGCCGAGCGGGTTGACCCGACCGCCCAGGTAGCCGCCCACCAGCCGCACCGGCACCCCGGCACTGCGCAGCAGGAAGGCGAAGGAGCCGGCGAAGTGCTCGCAGAACCCGGCCCGGGTGTCGAACAGGAACCGGTCCACCGCCTCCGCGGCCTGGTCCGCGGCCCCGGGCTCCAGGGTGTAGCGGAAGTCCCCGCTGCCGAGCAGGCCGAGCGCCCGCTCGACCACCTCCCGCCCGGAGAGGCCCGCCTGCTGCCAGGAGCGGGCCAGTTCCCGCGCCCGCGGGTTGCCCGCCCGGGGCAGCTGCAGCCCCCGGGTCGGCGGGCCGGCCTGGGCCCGCGCCTGCGCCCGGGGCCGGGATTCGCCCCGGTAACTGATCCGCCCGGTCACCGGCCGCCAGGTCTGCAGGCTGTGGTCGCCATTCAGCCAGGCGCCGCGCAGGTTGGCCCGCACGGGCAGGTCCAGGGCGAACAGCCAGTTGCGCTGGTGTGGCTCCAGGGTGAGGGTGTAGCCCACCGTGGGCCCGCCGGTGGCCAGGGCCAGGCCGCCCCGGCTCCCTTCACCCCGCCGCCAGATCTCCCCGTCGAATTCCCAGAGGACGATACCCCGCCAGTAGCGCTGCTCGGGCGGCGGCATGGGACCGTCGAACTCCACCCGGAAGGCCACCTCGTTGTCCACGGCCAGGCGGGCGATGGCGCCGAAGCGGATCTCCTCGGAAAACCCTGATTTCGCCTCGATGAGCGAGGGCCGGCCCCACAATCCGCCCTGGACACGCGGGAACAGCAGGAAGAGCACCAGCGTGACCGGCAGGGCCTTGAGGGCAAGCCCCCCGGCCAGGCGCAGGGCCGGCCGCAGGCCGAGCGAGGGGTGCTGCACGTGGGCGAGCACCGCGGTGTTGCCGAGCACGGCCAGGACGATATAGGCGGTCGCGGGCAGCGAGTCGCTGAAGAACATGCCGCTGACAATGACGAAATAGCAGAGGATGACGGCAATGGTCGCGTCGCGGCGGTGGCGCAGCTCGAACAGTTTGAGCGCGATCATCAGGCTGAGCAGGCTGACAAAGGCCTCCACGGTCAGGCCGTCGTTGGTGAGCACCGCCACCAGGAAGAGGAGCGCGCCGGCCACGGTCTTGAGCGCGAGACCGGGCACGGGCAGCGGCCGGCGCAGGGAAAGGGCGTGGTAGGCCCACATGGCCACGCAGAGCAGGGCCGCGACCACCGAGATATTCGGCAGGTGGAGCAGGGTGGCGGTGATCACCGTGGCCAGGATGGGCCGGGTGTCGGGTTTTTCCAGGTCCGTGGGCAGGATGCGCATCAGTGCAGGGCCAGGGCGCGCAGGCAGCGGTCGCGGTGGCCCGGTCCCCGGTTCGGGCCGATGGTGTTGGCGCCCAGGCGCAGGCCGTAGCGGCGGGAGCCGGCCTCGGCGGTGAGTATCAGGTGGCAGAGGCGGGAGAGCCGGTGTTCCAGGTCTTTTCCCGGCACCCGGTCCAGGGAGAAGATGGCACCGCCGCTCTCCTCTTCGGCAAACACCCGGGTGTGCAGCCCCTGGCCGCGGGCAAAGCTCTTCCAGTGCAGCTGCTGCAGGCTGTCGCCCGGCCGGTAGGCGGCCAGGCCCGAAAACTCGCGGCCGCCCGTGGCGGGCCGGGGGCGGCTCCGGTCCCGGTCTTCGCCTGCGCCCTCACTGCTGTGCGGCCCGGGCAGGGGTTGCGGGTAGACGAGGCAGTCCAGCTCCACCGGCAGGGTGGTGCGCACCGTGCACAGGCCGAGCGGAAAGCTGGTCCACAGGTGCAGGGTGCGGGCCTGCAGCAGGCCGCGACGGGCTGCGGGCAGGGCCAGTTCAACCCCGGTGCCGCCGTTCGCACGCAGGTCCGTTGTCACCGGGCGATCCATGTCCAGGGCGAGGAGCAGGCCGCAGCGGTCGCCCTCTGCCTGCAGGTGCAGGTCGAAGCGCGCCTCCCGGCCGGCGAACACCGGCCGCGCCCGGCCGCCGGTGACGGTGATCTCCCGCAGGTTGCGCCAGCCCGAGCGGACGGCCACGAGCAGCATGGAGCCGAGCAGGAAGGTGAGCAGGTAGCCGAGGTTGTTGTTGTGGTTGATCGAGCCGACCAGGAGAGCTGCGATCATGCCCGCGTAGAGCAGGCCGTACAGGGTGGGAAGGAAACGGTAGCGCCTGCCGGAAAGCGTCCAGGCCGGGGCGAGGCGCAGCAGGATGTCCCGACCGGCCGGCAATCGGCGGGTCCCGGCGGTCACGCTCACGCCGGCACCGGCACACCCTGGAACACGGCCGTTAGTTCGACCGCGTCGACCTCGGCCAGGGTGTCGGCGTGGCGGAGGCGGTGGCCGGCCACGTGCGGCAGCACCTGCTGCACGTCCTCGGGCAGCACCCAGTCGCGGCCGGCAAGCAGGGCCCAGGCGCGGGCCGCGCGCAGCAGGGCAAGACCGGCGCGGGGCGACAGGCCGAAGGCGAACCGGCCGGAAAGGCGGCTGACGTCGAGCAGGTCCTGGACATAACCGATCAGGTGGTCGGCAAGGTGCACCGACTGCGCCCGACGCTGCAGCTGCAGCACCCGGTCGGCGTCGAGCAGGGCGGTGATGTCGGTCACCGGTTCGCGGTCACCGGCGAGCAGCTGGCGTTCCGCCTCCCGGTCCGGGTAGCCGAGCGTCAGGCGGAACAGGAAACGGTCGAGCTGGGATTCGGGCAGGGGATAGGTGCCGGCCTGCTCCAGCGGGTTCTGGGTGGCGATGACGAAGAACGGCGCGGGCAGGGGCCGGGTGGCGCCCTCCAGCGACACCTGGCGCTCTTCCATGGCCTCGAGCAGGGCGCTCTGCGTCTTGGGGGTGGTGCGGTTGATCTCGTCGGCGAGCAGGATGCGGGTGAAGATCGGGCCGGGGTGAAAGGTGAAGCTGGCGCTCTTTTGCTCGAACACGCTCACCCCGAGGATGTCGCCGGGCAGCATGTCGCTGGTGCACTGAATGCGGCGGAAATCCAGGCCGAGCACCCCGGCCAGGGCCTTGGCCAGGGTGGTCTTGCCGATGCCGGGGATGTCCTCGATGAGCAGGTGCCCCTCGGCGAGCAGCGAGCAGAGGGCGAGCCGGATCTGCGGTTCCTTGCCGAGCACGAAGCGCCCGGTCTCGGCGATCACCCCGGCGAGCAGTTCGGCCAGGGCAACGGGATGGTCGGGGATGGAGGGGGAAACAGGGGCGGGTGTGGGGTGCATGGTCGGGCCTGTGCCAGAATTTTCGCGGGAATCATGTGCGGGCTACCATAGGAATGATTCCCGATCTGGCAAGGGCAAGCGGGCGGAAAACGGGACCGGCCCGGGTGGTGTCGGTCAGGGTTCGGCTGGCGGCTGCCGCGGCCGCTCGTGGTCGAAATCACCCAGCGGCCGTTGGAAGGTGTAGGCGGCCGGATCGGCCACCAGGCTGTCCCAGGTCTCGTCGGTGTTGCCGCCCAGGGCGGCGAAGGGCCAGGAAACGAGGAAGATCGCCGCCCCGGCCACCGTGGCCACGGCGCCGGCGGGTCGGGCGACCACCAGGTCCACGGTCATGGCGGCCGGGTCGCGGCGTGCGGTGGTGGGGGCGTTGACGTCCCGGGCGGCGACCGCAGGGGTGTACTCGGGCCGGGCGGTCAGGGCGCCGGTGGAGGAGGGCGGCACAACCGCCGGCGAACCATCCCCGGCCGGTTCCACGGTCACGGGTGCGGCCACCGGCGTCGGCGGGACTGCCGGGTCCGCCTCCGGCGCGATGGCCTGGGGTTGGTTGTCGGGCGGGGTAACGGCAGGGCCCCGGACGGTCCGCTTCGGCCCGGCGCAGGCGGTGAGCAGCAGGGCGGCCAGGACCAGGCCGGTCAGGGAACGGTGCAGGCGGATAGTCATGACCGGTGCTCCTTGGCGGTTGACGTGTCTGGGTGCGAACGGATCAGTCGAGGATGAACTGGCTGAGCAGCTCCCGGGCCGTGGCATCGAGCATGGGCCACTCGATGGCCGGGGCCTCGAAACTGATGTGGAAGACCAGGTCCCGGCTGTCCACGCCGATGACGCTGTGGTGCACGACGACCCGGCCGACGGTCGGCCGCTGCTCGGCTACCCGGGCCACGTACATGGGCGTGGGGCCGCTCTCGACCACGGCCGAGCGCAGGACCTCCGCGTTGCCCACCACCTCGGCGATGAAGGTCTCCGCGTACTGGGTGGGCGACACCCCGAAGCGGGAGGTGATGCCCCGCTCGCGCCGTACCTTGAGCCCGGCGAAGAAGTCGTTGCTGCGGCGCATTTTCTCGCGGGTGATGAAGAGCAGGTCAGCCTGGCCGGCCGTGTCCTCGCGCACGTACCAGTCCTCGGGCTGCAGGTAGGAGCCGGCGCCGTTTTTGGCGGTGTACCAGGAAAAGCCCTTGGGCTCCTCCGGCAGACCGGGGGCCTTGCGGGCGCAGCCGGTGCAGACAAGGGCAAGGAGAACGAGGATCGGGGCAAGGGGAAGAAGGCGTCGCATGGAATGAACAGGTGGCGGTTGGGCCGCATCGCCGGCGCGGAGAAGACCGGCCGGGTCGGGCGGGCGTTGTTGCATCCGGCCCACGATACCGTTTCGGCCGTGGTCTTGGCAATCGCTTCCTGTGCGTTGGTCCGCACCACCGGTGTTTTTCCCCGATACTGTTACCCGGGCAGGGAAACACCGTGCCGCTTGACGAAACAGGAACAGATCGTTACATTCGAAAATATGAAAATATGCTCATATATAAAAAAGAAGGAGCCGGCCCGTGACCGCCACTGACGATCAGGACCGCTGCCAGGTACGTTGCATCCATCCTGACCGCATCGCCGAGGCCCGTGCGGCCGCCCTGCCGAACAGGGAAACCGAGACCCTGGCCAGCCTGTTCAAGGCCATGGGCGAGCCGAACCGACTGCGCATCCTCTGGGCGCTGGCCGGCGGGGAGATGTGCGTCTGCGACCTGGCGGGCCTGCTCGAGGCGAGCGAATCCGCGGTCAGCCATCAATTGCGCCTGCTCCGCCAACTGGCGCTGGTACAGAACCGCCGCCAGGGCCAGGTGCTCTACTACCGGCTGGGCGACGACCACATCCAAACCCTCGTGCGCACCGCACTCGAACACATCCGGGAGTGAACCAACAAACCGCCATGGACCTGCTGCTCACCTTTCTCGGTGCCGCCTGGCACCTGCTCGAACAGTCCGCCCTGTACATCCTTCTCGGCCTGGCCATCGGCGGCCTGCTCAAGGTCTTCCTGTCCGCCGACTTTGTCGCCGCCCACCTGGGCCGCGGCCGGTTTGCGCCGGTGTTCAAGGCCGCCCTGCTCGGCATCCCTCTGCCGCTCTGCTCCTGCGGCGTACTGCCGGCAGCGGCGCAGCTGCGGCGCCAGGGCGCCAACCGTGGCGCCACCGCCGCCTTTCTCGTGGCCACGCCCGAGTCCGGGGTCGACTCCATCGCCGTGAGCTGGGCCCTGCTCGACCCGCTGCTCACCGTGGCCCGGCCGGTGGCTGCCTTTGTCTCGGCCGTGGCCGCCGGCGTGGCGCAGAACCTGTTCTTTTTCCGCGAGGAAAAACCGCGGCATCCCACCGTGCTGCCCATGGCCACCGCCTGCCAGGACGGCTGCTGCGGCGGCAATGCACCGGCCCCAACGTCCTGGGCCAGGTTGCGGGAGGGGGCGCGCTACGCGGTGCACGACATCTGGGGCGACCTGGCCGGCTGGTTCTTTGTCGGCCTGGCCGTGGCCGCGGCCATCACCGTGTTCGTGCCGGACGACCTGATCTCCCGCCACCTGGGCGGCGGCATGACGGCCATGCTGCTCATGCTGGTGGCCGGGGTGCCCATGTACATCTGCGCCACCGCGTCCACGCCCATCGCCGCGGCCCTGATCCTCAAGGGCGTCAGCCCGGGCGCGGCCCTGGTCTTCCTGCTGGCCGGACCGGCCACCAACATCACGGCCCTGGCGGTGATCGTGCGCATCCTCGGCAAGGGGGGCGCGGCCGTGTACCTGGCGGGGATTGCGGTGGTCAGCGTGATCTGCGGGCTGGTGGTCGATGGACTCTACCTGGCGCTTGGCTTGTCGGCCGCTGCCACCCTGGGCGAGGTGGCCGAGACCCTGCCCGAGTGGCTGCTGCTCGCCGCCACCGTGGTCCTGCTGCTGCTCACCCTGCCGGCACTGCACCGCTGGACTGGGCGGCTGGTACCGGCTGCGGCTGATCGAACCATCGCTGCCTGAAGAACGAGAGGGGCGTGCCGACGAGGTGCGCCCTTTTTTGTCGGGTTAAGCGAACGGTGAAGACGGATGGGCAGGGGCGGCGAACGCCGCCCCCAATGGAGCGACCGGCGTGGTCAGCCGGGAGCGTGGCTTTACTTCTTTGTTCCCGTTTCGGTGGTGTAGCGCCAGGTTTTCTTGAACGGGTTGAACACCAGGCAGGGGCATTCGGCACCCTTGATCACCCGGTCGGCGATGCTGCCGATGAGGATCTTTTCAAACCCCTGGGCGCCGTGGGTGCTGAGGATGATCATGTCGGCGTTGTGCTGGTCGGCAAAGGTGAGGATGGCCTCCGCCGGTTCGCCGCCGAGCACTTCGCCCCGACAGACCACCTTTCCCTTGTCCAGGTTGCGGAGGAATTCCTTCATCTTCCTGTCCGCATGGGCGGCCAGGTTTTCGCCCAACTGGGCCAGCGTCTCCGGCTCGAAATCGGTGTAGTCGACCACCCGCCGCATGATGTGGACAAAGGTGATCCGCGCGCCGAAGGTGGCGGCGATGGCCAGGGCGAACCCGGCCTGCAGGTCCGAATGGGTGTAGAAATCCACGGGCACGATAATGTGTTCGATTGCTTTCATGGCTGACCTCCTGGAAAGTTGGGGGCAGGGCGGCGGGCACCTCTTCGTCCTGTCCGGAAGGTTCTTTGCCGGTGCGGCGTACCGTGTTCCGGCAGGGAGCAGGTGGGATCCGCCTGCTGTTACCCCTCTACCCTAGCAGCCCGGGCCTTGGCGGACAACCAAAAAGCCCCTGAGAGCAGGTGGCGGCGCCAGGAGCGCGACGGCGGGAAAGTGCCGCTTGCAGCGCCTTGCCGCAACCTTGTTGCTCACCGCTTGGATGGTTCGGTTGGCTCGTTCGTTTCCGCGGCCTTGTCCGCCCGGGGCGGTGCGGGCTCTGTGGCTGCCTTGGCCCCGCTGTCCTCGGTGGTGCAGTAGTCGCTGCTGCTGTCCATGCCGGTGTGGCCGTGCCAGCAGTCCTCGGCCCAGTCCATTTCCTGGATGTTGTTCATGTGGTTCTTCCCGTATTTCGTTGTTGCTGCACGGTTGGTGGTTCCCGGTGGACCGACAGGGCACTCACCCGGCCGGGCCGGTGAGTTTGAGGCCGACGATACCGGCGACGATCAGACCGACGCAGACCAGCCGGCCGTAGGTGGTCGGCTCATCGAACAGGACAATGCCGAAGAGCACCGTGCCCACCGCGCCCACCCCGGTCCACACGGCATAGGCCGTGCCCACCGGCAGGGTGCGCACCGCCACCCCCAGCAGCCAGACGCTCACCGCCATGGACAGGAGCGTCCACACCGTGGGCCACAGCCGGCTGAACCCCTCGGTGTATTTCAGGCCGATGGCCCAGCCGATCTCGAACAGCCCCGCGATGAACAGCAGCACCCAGGCCATGGTCGCTCCAACTCCCTGCGGGACCGCGCCCGCGTTGTCTCTCCGTGCCCGGCAATCCGGGCGCACCCCCTTCCTCTAGCGCTCCCGCGGCCGCAGGACAACAAAAAAGCGGGTCGGAGCAACCGCTCCGACCCGCCTTGGTCATCCGCACACAGGGGGCTGCGATCAGCTTCCCTGCACGCCCTTGGCGATGCGATCGCCGATTTCCTTGTCGACGTTGCGCCAGTATTCGAACGCCCGCTGCAGCACCGGTTCGGACACGCCCTGCAGCGCGCCCACCACGTTTTTCACCAGCCGGTCACGCTGGGCGTCGTCCATGACGTTGCGCACCAGGGCGCCGGGCTGCACGAAATCGTCGTCATCCTTGCGCTTGGTGTAGGCGCTGCGGATGAAGTCGCCGCTGGCGCTCCACACGGCGTCCTCCGGATAGCGCTCCGGGTCGGCCTTGGGCCCGCCCTTGGAGTTGGGCGCATAGACCGGGTCGGATACGTTGTCCATGCGCATCGCCCCGCCCTTGCTGTAGCTGTTCACCTCGGTCTTCGGCCGGTTGACCGGGATCTGCCGGTAGTTGACGCCCAGGCGCGCCCGGTGGGCGTCGGCGTAGGAGATCAGGCGGGCGAGCAGCATCTTGTCCGGGCTCGGCCCGATGCCGGGCACGAGGTTGTTCGGCTCGAAGGCCGCCTGCTCGATCTCGGTGTGGAAATCGCTGGGGTTGCGGTTCAGGGTGAGGCGGCCGACCTCGTGGAGCGGATAGTCGGCATGGGGCCAGACCTTGGTCAGGTCGAACGGGTTGAACCGGTAGGTCTTGGCGTCCTCGAAGGGCATGATCTGCACCTTGAGCGTCCAGCTGGGGTTGTCGCCCCGCTTGATCGCCTCGAACAGGTCGCGGCGATGGTAATCGGCGTCTGCGCCGGCGATCCGGTCGGCCTCCTCCTGGGTGAGGAATTCGATGCCCTGGTTGGTTTTGAAGTGGTATTTCACCCAGAACCGCTCGCCCTTGGCATTCACCCACATGTAAGTGTGGCTCGTGTAGCCGTTCATGTTCCGGTAGGTTTTGGGGATACCGCGATCGCTCATCAGGATGGTCACCTGGTGGGCCGATTCCGGGGACAGGGTCCAGAAGTCCCACTGCATGTCGGCATCGCGCAGGCCGCTGTCCGCACGGCGTTTCTGCGAATGGATGAAGTGATGGAACTTCATGGGATCACGGATGAAGAACACCGGCGTGTTGTTGCCGACCATGTCGTAGTTGCCCTCGCTGGTGTAGAACTTGAGAGCAAAGCCGCGCACGTCCCGCCAGGTGTCGGGGCTGCCGCTCTCGCCGGCAACCGTGGAGAACCGGGCGAGCACCTCGGTCGTGGTGCCGGGCTGGAACAGGGCCGCCTTGGTGTAGGCGCTGACGTCGGCGGTCACCTCGAACTGGCCGAAGGCCCCCGAGCCCTTGGCGTGGGGCTGGCGGTCCGGAATCATCTCGCGGTTGAAGTGGGCCATCTGTTCCATCAGGTGATGGTCGTGCAGCACGATGGGGCCGTCGGCACCGACGGTCAGGGAGTACTCATCGCTGGATACAGGGATGCCCGCATCGTTGGTCGAGAATTTACGCTTGTCGTCTTGCATGGAAATACCTCCTGTCCCTTGTTGATCTGTGGCCACTGGTGTTCTTCGATGTGAAGGACACGCTACCAGCGGGTGCCTGAGCGAACAACGTTTTTCGTGATGCTCCTTTGTACCATCGGTGATCCTCCAGTCGGGCGGGGTGACGTTCTCCTCCCCTGCGGCCGGTCGAATCCGCTGATTGTCGGCAACAATAGCAGGGCAGCATTGGATTGTCAATATCAAATAAGAAAAGGTCTTATTTGAAACATTCTCTCGCCGCCGGCGCACAGACAGTCCTGCTCCCGGCGTCAGGTCCTTGTCAAACCGTGCGTTCCGTGTCCCCGCGCCACTCCGCCCTTCCCATCCCGGATATGATTATTTATAGTGGGTCATTCACCCCATTTCGGAGACACTACCATGACAGCTATGGAACTGAAGGCCGACGCGGACAAGAAGGGGCGGCAGGACGGCGGCACGAGCGGCGACGACAAGGCGCCCAAGGCGGAACGCCCGTTTGATCTGACCGCGGCCGAGTGGTACCTGAACCGCGAACTCACCTGGCTGGAGTTCAACCGGCGCGTGTTCAGCGAGGCCTGTGACGTGCGCAACCCGCTGCTCGAACGGCTGTTCTTCCTGTCGGTGATCGGCTCCAACCTGGACGAGTTCTTCATGAAGCGCATCGGCGGCCTCAAGCAGCAGGTGGGCGCCGACCTCAAGCTCTTGTCCATTGACGGCCGCACCCCGCAGCAGCAGATCGACGAGAGTTACGCGGTGATCCGCGACCTCATCGGCCGGCAGCACAACATGGAGCAGGAACTGCTCGGCCAGCTTGCCCGCCAGGACATCCACCTTCTCAAATACGCCCAGCTCAGTGAGGAGCAGCGGCAGCGCATGGCCGCCTATTTCCGCGACAATATCTACCCGCTGCTCACCCCCCAGGGTATGGACCCGGCACACCCCTTCCCGTTCATCTCCAACCTGTCGCTCAACCTGCTGGTGGCCACCCGCCACTCCAGCGGCGAGCACGTTTACCTCAACCGCATCAAGGTGCCGACCACCGGTGCCGGCATCCCCCGGTTCATCCGGGTCGAGCCGGACCGGCACGTTTACGTGCTGTTCGAGGACGTGATCGCCAACAACCTGGAGGTGATCTTCCCGGGCATGGTCATCGAGAGCTGCGAACTGTTCCGGGTGACGCGCAACGCCATCACCGAAAAGCTGCCCGACCAGGCCGTGGACCTGCTCTCCATGATCGAATCCGCCCTGCGCGACCGCAAGTTCGCGGAGATCGTCTGCCTGGAGGTGGACGCGACCATGACCCGGCAGCACCGCGGCATGCTCGCCTCCCAACTGGGCATCGACTCGCGCAAGGACGTGTTCGTGATCGAGGGCATCATGGGCAAGCGCGACCTGATGCAGATCGTGGCCATCGACAAGCCGGAACTCCATTTTCCGCCGCACCGGCCGCTCAACCACTACAAGCTCAGCTCCGACGCGCCCAACCTGTTCCACCTGATCCGCGAGGAGGGGCCGTTTCTCCTCCAGCATCCCTACGAATCGTTCAGCAACTCGGTGGAGCGGTTCCTGCGCGAGGCCTCCACCGACCCCAAGGTGCTCGGCATCAAGATGACCCTGTACCGCACCTCGGCCAACTCGCAGATCATCCAGTACCTGCTCGACGCGGCCCAGAACGGCAAGCAGGTGGCGGTGGTGGTCGAGCTGATGGCCCGTTTCGACGAGTCGGCCAATATCCACTGGGCCAACCACCTGGAGGAGGCGGGCATCCACGTCACCTACGGCGTGGTCGGGCTGAAGACCCACTCCAAGGTGATCTTCGTGGTCCGCCGTGACTACAGCGGCCTCAAGCGCTACGTGCACATCGGCACCGGCAACTACCACGCGGGCACGGCCCGGGCCTACTGCGACCTTGGTCTGCTCACCTGCGACGCCGAGATCGGCGACGACATGACCGAGTTCTTCAACTTTCTCACCCTGGGCTACGCACCGGCGCGCAAGTACAAGAAGCTCTTGCCCAGCCCGCGGATTCTCAAAAAGGCCCTGCTCGACGGCATCAAGCGGGAAATCGAACACCAGGCCAAGGGCCACACCGGGCTCATCCAGCTGAAGACCAACGCCCTCACCGACCAGGACCTCATCGCCGCCCTCTACCAGGCCTCCCAGGCCGGCGTGCACGTGGATTTGATCGTGCGCGACAGCTGCCTGCTGCGGCCGGGCATCACCGGCCTGTCGGACAACATCCGGGTGGTTTCGCTGGTCGGCCGCTTCCTCGAGCACGCGCGCATCTACTATTTCCGCAACAACGGCCAGGAGCAGTACTTCATCGGCTCGGCCGACCTGATGAAGCGCAACCTCGACCGGCGGGTGGAGATGGTCGCACCGGTGGAAACGCCTTCCCTGCAGGCGCAGCTGCGCGAGATCATCGACCTGCAGCTGGCCGACCGGCGCGGGGCCTGGGACATGCAGCCGGACGGCAGCTACATCCAGCGCCGGCCCGAGCCCAAGGACGAGCAGCGCTCGGCCCAGGAACTGCTCATCGAACGGAG
>CAZMNU010000058.1:0-19560 GCA_964567725.1 uncultured Desulfobulbus sp.
CTGGTCATCCCCCGCGGCGGCGAGGGGCTGATCCGCGCGGTCACGGAGAAATCGCGCATCCCGGTGCTCAAGCACTACAAGGGCGTGTGCCACGCTTACGTCGACGAGGACGCCGACCTGGACATGGCGGTGCGCATCGTCCTCAACGCCAAGGTGCAGCGGCCGGGCGTGTGCAACGCCCTGGAAGGGCTCTTGGTGCACCGCGCCATTGCCGGCGCCTTTCTGCCGCAGGTGGTCGCGGCGCTCAAACAGGAAGGCGTGCGCCTGCTCGGCTGTGCGAGCAGCCGGGTGCTCGCGGAAGGGATCGAACCGGCCGCGGAGAGCGACTGGGGCACGGAATTTCTTGACCTGGCGCTGGTCGTGCGGGTGGTGGCCGACCTGGACGAGGCCATGGACTACATCGACCGCTACGGCTCGCGCCACACGGAAATCATCCTCACCAACTCCTATGCGCGCAGCCAGCGCTTCCTGCGCGAGGTCGACGCCTCGGCGGTGATGGTCAACGCCTCGACCCGCTTCAACGATGGCGGCCAGTTCGGCCTGGGCGCGGAGATCGGCATCTCCACCACCAAGCTGCACGCCTACGGCCCCATGGGGCTCAAGGAGCTGACCACCCGCAAGTTCATCGTCTTCGGCGCCGGGGAGACCCGCGCCTGACCGGTGGACGCGCCCGGTCCTCCCCAGAGTATCGGCCTGTTCGGCGGCACCTTCGACCCGGTGCACACGGGGCACCTGGCGCTCGCCGCCCACGTGCTCGACCGCTGCCGGCTCGACCGCCTGCTGTTCATCCCCGCGCCCGAGCCGCCCCACAAGCGCCGGCCCGAGGCCTCGTTCGCGCACCGCACGGCCATGCTCGAGGCCGCCCTGGCCGACTGCCCGCAGCACCGGCGCATGGCCGTGTCGCTTATCGAGGCCGACCTGCCCACCCCCTCCTACACCATCCGCACGGTGGAGGCGCTCATGGCGCACCACGGCCGCAACCGCTATTTCCTGGTCATCGGCGCGGATTCGCTGCGCGACCTGCCGCAGTGGCACCGGGGGGCGGAACTGCTCGCCCGGGTCAACCTGGTCGTGGTGCGTCGCGATGGGACCGGGCCGGGCGATCCGGGCCGCATCCTCGCCGAACTCGGCTCCGGCTTCGTGCCCGGGACCGGGCCGCACACCTGGCGCGGCCCCACCGGCACCACCCTCACCTACCTGGACGACGTGGACTTCCCGGTCTCCTCCTCGGCCATCCGCGCCCAGTTGCGCCGGGGTGAGACCCCGGCCATGCTGCCGGCCGCGGTGTTCGCCCACATCCAGGCCCACCGCCTCTACGGCTGGCGGCCGCGGCCATGAACTACCTCGCCGACCTGCACGTCCATTCGCACTACTCGCGGGCCACGAGCAAGGCCAGCCACCTGCACGGCCTGGCCGCCTGGGCCGCAATCAAGGGGATCGCGGTGGTGGCCACCGGCGACTGCACCCACCCGGGCTGGTTCGCCCACCTGCACGAACACCTCGAACCGGCCGAGCCCGGCTTCTTCCGCCTGCGACCGGACGAGTCCATCGACTGGCCGAGCCTGGTGCCCGAGGGCATCCGGCCGGCGGCCAGGCCCGCGGACATCCGTTTTGTCCTCTCGGCCGAGATCAGCTCCATCTACAAGCGCGGCGGCCGGGTGCGCAAGGTCCACAACCTGCTCTACCTGCCGGATCTCGACGCGGTGCGCCGGATCAACGCCAAGCTCGCCACGCTGGGCAACATCGCCTCGGACGGCCGGCCCATCCTCGGGCTGGATTCCCGTGACCTGCTCGAGATCCTGCTCGACCGGGCGCCCGAGGGGTTCTTCGTCCCCGCCCATGTGTGGACCCCGTGGTTTTCGCTGTTCGGCTCCAAATCCGGCTTCGACACTGTCGAGGAGTGTTTCGGCGACCTGAGCGACCACATCTTTGCCCTGGAGACCGGCCTCTCCTCGGACCCGGAGATGAACCGGCTCATCTCGGCCCTGGACCGCTTCACCCTCATCTCCAACTCCGACTGCCACTCGCCGGGCAAGCTCGGCCGCGAGGCCAACCTGTTCAGTACCGGCTTTGACTTTTTCAGTCTGCGTGAGGCGATCCGCACCCCGCAGGACGCGGCCGGCAACCAGCGGTTCACGGCCACGGTGGAGTTCTACCCGGAAGAGGGCAAGTATCACTGCGACGGTCACCGCAAGTGCGGCGTCTGCCTGGAGCCGGCCCAAACCCGCGAACAGGGGGGAATCTGCCCGCACTGCGGCCGGCCGCTGACCATCGGCGTGCTCCACCGGGTGATGGAGCTGGCCGACCGGCCGCAGGCCGTGCACCCGCCCGGTGCGCCGGCGGTGCACAGCCTCATCCCGCTCCTGGAGATCACCGCCGAACTGCTCGGCTGCGGCCCGTCGAGCCGCAAGGCCACGGCCGGCTACGTGCGCCTGGTCAACGCCTTCGGCTCCGAGTTCGGCCTGCTCCTCGACACCCCGGTGGATGAGATCCGGGCGCGCGGCTTCACCCTGGTGGCCGAGGCGATCGAGCGGCTGCGCGCCGACCGGGTGATCCGCCGGCCCGGCTATGACGGCAAATTCGGAGTGATCAGGGTGTTTGCCGAGGGCGAGCGCGCCGCCCTGTGCGGCCAGGGACAGCTGTTCGCACCGGCCGCGGAGACCGCGAAGACCGCCGGCAAACGACAACGCATCGGCCTGGCCGGCGCCCGGGCGGCGGTGGAGGCCGCGCCGGTGGAGCGGACGCTGAACGCCGAGCAGCAGCGGGCGGTCGCCAGCACGGCTGCGCGCATCCTTGTCCAGGCCGGACCCGGGACCGGCAAGACCCACACCCTGGTCAGCCGGGTAGAGCGGCTGGCCGCGGTGGCGGACCGGCCCTGCACGGTGATCACCTTCACCAACAAGGCGGCGGCTGAGGTGCGCGCGCGGCTGCAGGGCGTGGCCGGTGCCGAGCGGGTGCGGGTGGCCACCTTCCACGGCTACTGCCTGGCCCAACTGCGCCGGGATACACCGGAATTGCGCGTGGCCGGGCCGGAGGAGCGCGCCGGCCTGCTCGACGAGCTGTTTCCCGATCACTCCGCCCGCGAGCGGGACGAGCTTGCCGTTGCCCTCAGCCGGGCCTTCCGCGCCGGCGCCGCGCCGGTGGATCCGCCCGCACTGGCCCGGTACCCCGAGCTGCTCGCCGAGCGGGCGCAGATCGACCTCGAGGCGGTGGTGGGGCGCACGGTGCAGGTCCTGGAACAGGGCGGACCCGCGGCCGAGGCCATGCGCAGGGCCACCGGCCACCTGTTCGTGGACGAGTTCCAGGACGTGAACCAGGCCCAGTACCGGCTGGTGGCGCTCCTGGCCGCCACCTCCACGGTGTTCGCCATCGGCGACCCGGACCAGGCCATCTACGGCTTCCGCGGCTCGGACCCGCGCTGGTTTGCCGCCTTTGTCGACCAGTTCGCCCCCGAGACCCACCAGCTGGTGCGCAACTACCGCAGCGGTACAGCCATCGTTGCCGCGGCCGGGGCGGTGATCGCCCGAAACCCGCATCCCCGGCCGATGGCGCCCATGCGGGCGGAGAGTACCCGTCCGGGCGCGATCCACGTGCAGCGCTGCGCCAGCCCCGAGCACGAGGCCGCGTGGATAGCCGACCAGATCGAGGCCCAGCTGGGCGGCATCTCGCACCGCAGCCTGGAACGACTCGACCAGGGGGCCACGGCCCGGGTCTCGTTTGCCGACATCGGCGTGCTCTACCGTACCGCGCGCCAGGCCGAAACCATTGCCGCCGCCCTCGCCGGCCGCTCCATCCCGTTTCAGCTGGTGGACCTGGAGGCCTACTACACCCGCGGCGACTGCCGGCCGCTCTACCTGTGGCTGCTGCTGCTCGCCGGCCTGGCCAGCGACGACGAGCAGCTGGCCCTGCTTGGCCGCTGTGCCGGGGTCGGCCGCCACTCCCTGCGACTCATCCGCCGGCGGCTGCGGGCGATCCCGCCGGCCGCGGCCAGCCCCTTTGTGGGTGAGCGGCTCGGCCCGGCGGACGGCCCGGCGGGCGCGGCCCTGCACCGGTTCCGCAGCCTCTACGACCGGCTGCGCGCCCTGGCCGCGGACCAGCCGGTGGAGCAGGTGCTGCTGGCGCTCGCCCACGAGTACCACCTCGACCCGCAGCAGCCGGACCTGGTCCGCCTGCGCCAGCTGTCCCTCACCTTTGGCGCGGATCTGCCCGCCTGCGCCGCCCACCTGCAGACCTTCAGTGACTCGGTCCTCTATGATGCGCGCGCCGAGGCGGTGACCCTGTCCACCCTGCACGCGGCCAAGGGGCTCGAGTTCCCGGTGGTGTGCATCGCCGGAGCGGAGGCGGGGCTGCTGCCGCTCGCACCGCGCCAGCCGCTCACCGCCGAGGCCGAGCGCGCCCACCTGGAGGAGGAGCGCCGCCTCTTCTACGTGGGCCTGACCCGGGCGATCGCCACCCTCTGCGTGAGCTGGGCGGCCAGCCGCGCCGTCCCGGGCGAGCCGATGGCCGAGCGGCAGCCGTCACCGTTTCTCGCCGACATTCCGGCGCATCTGCTCACGGCCGCGCCCCGCCTTGCCGCGGCCAAAGCACGGCCGGTTCGGCGCCAGCTGTCCCTGTTCCCCGGCCATGACTGACCGGCTTGCGATGCAGGCGCGCCTCGAGGAACTGGAGGCGCGGATCCGCCAACTGGAGGCGGAAAACCGCGAGCTGCGCACCAGGGCGCAGCGGGCCGATTCGGCCAGCCAGGCCAAGTCGGATTTCCTCGCCATGATCAGCCACGAGATCCGCACGCCCATGAACGGCGTCATCGGCATCAGCGAACTCCTGCTCGACACCGAGCTGCAGCCGCGCCAGCGCCATTTCGCCCAGCTCATCCGCACCTCCGCTGCCAGCCTGCTCACCCTGATCAACAACCTGCTCGATTTCAGCAAGATCGAGGCGGAGAAGATGACCCTGGAGGTGGAGGCGTTCGACCTGGCGGCCCTGCTCGACCAGCTGGTGGCGTTGTACCAGGTGACCGGCCGGAGCAAGGACCTGGCGGTGAGCGGGGTGATCGACCCGGCGGTGCGGCGCACCTGGCTGGGCGATGGCCAGCGGCTGCGCCAGGTGCTCGTCAACCTGCTCGGCAATGCCGTCAAGTTCACCGAACAGGGGGCCATCGTCCTGCGGGTGGAGCGCGAGGCGGGGGGCACGGCCGGTCGCGAGCGGATCCGCTTTGCGGTGGAGGACACCGGCGTGGGCATTGCCGGCGAGGCGATGGGCAAGCTCTTTCTGCCCTTTTCCCAGGTGGACAGCTCGTCCACCCGGCGCTACGGCGGCAGCGGCCTGGGGCTGTCGATCTGCGCCAAGCTCATCCAGCTGATGGGCGGCACCTACGGGGTGGAGTCGCAGCCCGGCGAGGGCTCGGTGTTCTGGTTTGCCCTGGACCTCGCCCCGGCCGGACCGGACCGGGCGGAGGAGGCGTCGGTGCTGCCGGCCGGACCGGTGGCCCAGGCGGTGCCCGTCGCCCCGCCCGTCGAACCGGTGGCCGCGGCCGAGCCACCCGTCGCCGGGGCCGCGGTGCGGCTGCTCATCGTCGATGATGACGCAACCAACCGGGTGGTGCTGGCCGAAACCTTTCGTAACGCCAGGGCCGAGATCGTCACGGCCGGCAATGGCCGCCAGGCGGTGGAGGCCTGCCGCGCCGGCCGTTTCGACCTGGTCTTCATGGACTGCCAGATGCCCGAGATGGACGGTTTCGAGGCCACCCGAACCATCCTCGCGGACGGTGCGGCCAGGCGGCAGCGTGCGCCGGTGATCATCGCCCTGACCGCCGACGCCACCGAGGCCGGCCGGAACCGCTGCCTGGACACGGGCATGGTCGATCACCTGGTCAAACCACTGGATTTCGACCAGTTGCGCCGCGTGCTCGACCAGTGGCTGCCGGAACTGGGCGGCTCGGTCACCCCGAAAACCGGCCCCGGCCTGACCGTAGGACCACAACCGGCGGCCGGCGACCATGCCCGGGTGATCAACATTGCGGTGCTCGAGCGGCTCCGCGAGCACGTCGGCGACATCCGCCCGGCGGTGGATATCTTCCTGCGCTCGCTCGACATCCGCATCAACGACCTGCACCGGGCCCTGGAGCGAGGGGACGTCGAGGCTGTCGGCAAGGTGGCGCACACCATGAAGGGCAGCAGCAGCCAGTTCGGCGCCGAGGTGCTGACCCGGCTCTGCCTGCAGGCCGAGCGCATGGGCAAGAGCGGCACGATCCGCCAACCCGAACGCCTGTACGCGGCCATTGTCGAGGCCGCGGCCAATGTGCGCCGGTTTTTGTCGGAACGCCTTGATTAATGCGTCCGGTCCCCTACAATGAACAAAAGCCGTTTGTCCGGCGACCGCGGCCCGAACCGGCCGCGCCTCCCACCCTCCACTGATCCGGCGCCATGACCGTTTCCCTGTTCTCCGGGATCATCCCGGCCATCCTGATCGTCGACGACGACGAGGTCATGCGCATGCTCCTGCGCCAGTTCCTCGAGGGCGAGGGCTACGCGGTCACCGAGGCCGAGGACGGCCAGGCGGCCCTGGAGCGGCTGGCCGAGCGTTCGTACGACCTGGTCATCCTCGACATCGCCATGCCCGGCATCGACGGGCCGGGCGTGTGCGCGCACATCTGCTCGTCCATGGTGGACGCGCCGCCGGTGCTCATGGTCACCGCCCTGGACGACGAAAAGAGCATCGAGCGCTCCTACTACGCCGGCGCGGTGGACTACATCCGCAAGCCGTTGCGCTGGCCGGTGCTGAAAAACCGCATCCGCTATATTCTCGGCGCCCGGCGGGCCAAGCAGGAACTCGAACTGCTCTCGAAGAACTACGAGATGATCCTCGACGCCGCGGCCAACGGCATCTGCGGGGTGGATGAGCAGGGGCGGATCAGCTACATCAATCCGGCGGCCCTGAAGATGCTGGGGTACACCAACGACGAGGTGCGGGGGCGCAGCTACCGCGAGGTGTTCCGCCTGTCCCTGCCCGGGAGCGACACCTTCACCGAGGACTGCTGCCCTTTTTTCACCGAGGGCAGGGAAAACCTGGTCGCCCGGTTCGACGAGGCGCGCATGCAGCGCCAGGACGGCACCATCTTTCCGGTGGACTTCCGCTCCACGCCGATCCGCCAGAGAGGATGGCTGGGTGGCGGGGTGCTCGTCTTCCAGGACGTGACCGAGCGCCAGGAGGCGGCGGAACTCATCCGCTACATGGCCAACCACGACCCGCTCACCAACCTGCCCAACCGCAACTACTTCCGCCGCCGCCTGCCCCAGGCCATCTCGCTGGCCAAGCGCTACGGCCGCATCCTCTGCCTGCTGTTCATCGACCTGGACCGGTTCAAGCCGATCAACGACCAGTTCGGCCACGGGGTGGGCGACATCGTGCTCATGCAGGTGGCCGAGCGGCTGCGCCACAGCCTGCGCACCTCCGACTCGGTCTGCCGGCTGGGCGGCGACGAGTTCGTCATCCTCCTGGAAAGCACGGACACCATCGACGGCGCCACCCTGGTCGCGCAGAAGGCCATCGATTCACTCAACGAACCCATCGAGGCGGGCGACCACGTCTGCTTCATCGGTGCCAGCATCGGCATCTCGGTCTATCCCCAGGACTGCCGGGACGCCGAGACCATGCTCCGTCACGCCGACATCGCCATGTACGAGGCCAAGAAAAAAGGCCGCAACTGCTGGCACCTCCACGACGCCGGGGCGGCTACTGGCCCTGGGCGATCGTCCGGATGATATCGGACTTGCCGATCACCCCCACCAGTTCGTCCGCGCGCATCACCGGCAGGGTGTGCACCTTCTTTTCCGCCATGAGCGTCGCCAGTTCCTCCAGGCCGGTTTCCGGGCTGACACTGACCAGGTCGTGCGAGCAGATGTCGCCGACCCGGGCGCCGGCGATCTTTTTCAGTTCCTTCTCCGTTTTCCCCGGACTTTCCAGAAAGATGAAGGCATCGAGGATGGCCACCGCGGTGGGCAGGTGAACCTTCTTGTTCTGAAAGATGAGGTCGCTTTCCGTGACCACGCCGATCACCCGGCCGGCCGCATCGACCACCGGTGCGCCGCTGATGTTTTTGGTGAGAAAAAGCGTCGCCAGTTCGCGGACGGTGGCGTCCACGCCAACCGTGATCACTTCACGGGTCATGATGTCCTGGGCTGTGAGCATGGGATCTCCTGTGCTGGTGTTGAAAGGGTGCAGTGGCCGATGACCTCGGGCAGCATCAGGGCCACCTCGGAGGCGGTGTAGCCGAAGGGGCGGGTGCGGGCGATGCGGTCCGCGGCCAGGCCGTGCAGGTACACGCCCAGGCAGGCCCCGTTCCAGGGCGAATACCCCTGGGCGAGCAGGCCGCCGATGACACCGGAAAGCACGTCGCCCATGCCGCCGGTGCCCATGCCCGGGTTGCCGCTGGTGTTGATCGCCCACCCCCCCTGAACCGAGGCGACCACCGTGCCGGCGCCCTTGAGCACGGTGACGAGCGGCGGCAGCCCCTCTCCGGCCAGGTCGTTGAGCCACTGGGCCGCGGCCAGCCGGTCGGCCTGGACCGCGGCCACGCTCGTGCCGAGCATCCGCGCCATCTCGCCCGGATGGGGGGTGAAGACGCGCGGCCCGGCCGGGCGGCGGATCGCCTCCGGTCGGGCGGCGAGGATATTGAGGGCGTCGGCGTCCACCACCTGGGGCAGCGGGTTTTCCGTATACAGGCGGACCACCAGCTCGGCCGTGGCCGGCTCCGTGCCCAGGCCGGGACCGAGCACCAGGCAGTGCTTGCCCTCGGCGGCGGCTGTGATCAGGTCGTAATCCTCCACCGACAGCCAGCGGTGCGAGGCGGGCAGGGCGATGGACATGGTCTCGGCGCTGGCCGCCTCGAATACCGGGTTGAGGTCGCCGGGCACGGCGAAACTCACCAGGCCGGTGCCGCAGCGCAGGGCCCCCTGGCCGCAGAGCAGGGCCGCGCCGGTCTTGCCCTCGGAGCCGGCGACAATGAGCAGGTGGCCGTTGGTGCCCTTGTGCACGTCCTTGCGGCGCGGGTCGAGCAGGTCGGCCGTGGTGTGGTCGAGAATCGAGCCGCGCAGGCCGGCGCGGGCCACCAGCTTGGCCGGGATGCCGATGTCGACCCGTTCCACCCGGCCGACCAGGGGACCGCCATGGTGGTAGTGGCCGGGCTTGGGCTGACCGTAGGTCACGCTCAGGTCGGCCTGCACCGCAGTGCCGAGCACCGCGCCGGTATCGCTGTGGAGGCCCGAGGGCAGGTCCACCGCCACCACCGGCAGGCTGTTGGTCGTGCGCAGGCTGTTCAGGCAGTTGATGGCGTCCTGGAAATGGCCCTCCACCGGCCGGGCCAGGCCGGTGCCGAAGATGGCGTCCACCAGGCAGTGCACCGGGTGCATGCGGTTGAGGGTGAGCACCGTGTCGAGCAGGGCGGGTATCTTTCCCGGCTGGTCGAACACCTGGCAGGGCAGGCGGAGCTTGCTGGCGATGGCGAAGTTGCGGGCCGCATCGCCCTGCAGGGTTTCCGGGCTGACCAGCAGGAAGATGAAGGGATAGGCGCCCAGGCCATGTACCGTGCGGGCGATGACCAGGCCGTCACCGCCGTTGTTGCCCGGGCCGGCGAACACACACACGGTCCGGCCGGCCACCGGGCCGAAGACCCGCTGCATCAGGTCCACCGTGGCGCGGCCGGCGCTTTCCATGAGCACCATTCCGGGCAGGCCGATCTCCTCGATGGTCTGCCGGTCGAGTTCGCGCATCTGCGCGGCGCTGGTCAGTTGCATGGGCAAGGCGCCTCCGGGGTGGGAACGGGTTGCGGTTGCCGCTCCCCTGAAGCCGGCCGCCGCGTCTGTGGGTGGATCAGGGTGGAGCGGCCGGCAACCGTGGACAGCCAGGTCGTCCATCCGGCGGCCGGATCAGCCGTCGGCCGGGTCGGACTCCTGCCGCTCCTGCTCGTCGACCAGGGTCCGGCAGAACGGGCAGGGTTTGAAGCCCGCCTCCCGGGCGACCTGCACGTCCTTGAACTCGATGCGGCACTGCGGGCAGTCGTACTGTTCGCAGCCCGGCAGGTGGAACAGGCCGCTGGCGCTGTCGGCGTGGATGCGCAGGTGCGGTGACCGGCCCGGGGGTTCGGCGCGCCGCCGCACCGGTCGCCAGCGGGCGACCACCGCACCCAGGCGGGCGAGCACGCGGTCCAGGGCCGGACGCACCCTGCGCTCCCACACCGGCCGCAGGCTGCGGTCGAAGAGGGTGACGGCCAGCCGCTGCAGCCGTTCCGGCACCAGCGGCCGTTCCTGCTCGACCCGGTGGAAGATGAACACCGTCAGGACCAGAAAGAGCACGTTGGGCAGCCACATGCCCGGCAGCATGGGCAGGGTCCCCTCCTCGCTCATCACCCGGCTGATGGTGAAGGTGATGTAGTACAGGATGAAGAACCCCAGCCCCAGGGGGATGCCCACCGCCCGCCGGCCGGGTCCGGCCTGCAGGCCGAGCGGCAGGCCGAGCAGGCTGAGCAGGAAGCAGCCCACCGGCAGGATCAGCCGGTGGTGGTATTCGGACAGGTACATGCGGCCCACCTTGGTGTCCGGGCCGTACCTGGCGGCCGCGGCCTGCAGCTGCCGCTGGCTCATGGTGTTGCGGTTTTGGGTGGTGACGTCCTCGCCGCCCACCCGGGTGGGCGGGCGCAGGGGAATCTGCAGCTGGTACTGCTGGAAATGGATCACCTGGTTGTCCCGGCCCTCGGCGTTGTGCAGGGTGCCCTGGTCGAGCACCACGGTGACCATCATGTTCTCCATGTCCGCGGACATCCGTCCGGACCGGGCCATGGTGATGAGCGGCTGGACCCGGCCGCGCATGTCCGAGACATAGACCCCGTGCCACTCCTTCTGCTCGTCGATTTCCTCCACGTAGACCACCAGGTCGCCCAGGGCCTCGGTGAACTCCTTCTCCTTGAGGCCCTTGTCGATCTTCTCCTTGGCCAGGGTGAACATCAGCTGCTTGACGCCAAGCTCGCCCGCCGGGATGAGGCGGATGGAGAAGTAGCCGGTGAGCAGGGCGATGGCCGCGGCGATGAGCACGATGGGCGGCAGCATGCGCCGCAGGCTGATACCGCTGGCCTTGAGGGCGAGAATCTCGCCGTCGTTGGTCATGCGGGTGAAGCCGATGATCACCCCGGCCATGCAGGCCATGGGGATCACGTAGAGCAGCATGTGCGGGAAGATGTACGAGAACAGGCGGACAAAATCGGCCAGTCCGATCTGCAGGGCGAGCACCACCTCGAGCAGGGGGATGAGGCGGATGAGGAAGAAGACGCAGTAGAGGATGAGGAAACTGGCGAAAAAGGGGGCCAGCATCTCGGTGGCCACGTAGCTCCAGAGGAGCAGCGGCGGCCGCATCAGCCAGCGCCAGCCGTCGCCCGCCGGCCGTTGCGATGCCGGTGTGACAGGGGGGTTATTGCCCATGGAGCGCGTTCTTGATGTTGACGTCGATCCAGTGCTGGTCCCACCACTCGACCGGGGTGACGAACAGGCCGTGCACCAGCATGGAGAAATGGAGATGGTCGCCGCCGGCCATGCCGCTGGCCCCGGACCGGCCGATCTGCTGGTCTTTTTCCACCAGGGTGCCGACCGTGGTCTCGATGGCGCTCAGGTGGGAATAGAGGCTGGCGATCCCCTGGCCGTGATCGAGGATGATCATGTTGCCGTAGATGCCGAGATAGTCGGCGAACGCCACCCGGCCACGGTTGGCCGCGCGGATGGGGGCCTGGGCGGTGGAGGCGATGTCCACGCCGAGATGGACCTGGCTGTCGATGGCCTGGCCGTTGTAGAGGTAGGTGCGCTGGTCGGCGAACTGGGCCCGGCCGGCGCCGGGCATGCGCAGGAAGCGGTCCGCCCAGAGTTGCTGCGGGTCCGTGTCGGCGCAGATGCGGGCGATCACCTCGGCGTTCTGCACCCGCACCTGGTTGTTGACGTACAGGTACTGTTCCACCGGGCTGCCCTGCATCTCCGGGTAATGGGCCCGGAACTCGGGCAGCTTCTGCGCCAGAAAACCGTCGCTGATGGTGATGGTATCGCGTTTTTCCGGCACCTTGCGCAGACTGGCGGCAAAGGGCAGGGCGGCCTCGTTGCCGGCCTCGTCGGCGGCCACCACCCGCGTGGCGCCCGTTTCCTGCGCGTCCCAGGGCAAGGCGAAGTAGGCGACAAAGGTGTTCGCTTTTTGCCCAGGGAAGCCGGGGAAGAAGCGCTCGCCCACCTGCACACCGTGGCGGGCGGGCGGCTCGGACACGGTGTAGACCACCAGCCCGCTGCCGCCGGGGCGGATGGAGCGCTGCGCATGCGCCAGGGCCAGGGCGGGCGGCCTGGTGTCCATGGTCACCGGCACCCGCAGTTCCGTCATGTTGCCGCGGAACATGCCGTTCAGGGAAAAGTCGCGCACGCGCACCACCAGTTCGGCCGGACCCTCCTTGATGCCGGCCTTCTGGGCATCGATCGCCACCTTTTCACTCACCGTGGCCGGGCCGGCGGCCTGGAACCAGGACCGGCGGGGGAAGGTGCGGTCGAGCAGCGCCACCGACCGTTCACCCTGGACCAGGGCGATCTCGAGGGCGCGGAGACCGCTTTTGTGGTCCGCGGCGTGCAGCGGCAACTCGACCCGGCCGCCGAGAAAACGCAGTTCCCGGTCGAGCGCCACGGTTGGCTGCTCGAACTCGAACAGCAGCCAGGCGGCCACCCCCAGGGCGACCACCGCGGTGACCAGCAGGATCAGCAGCAGGGTTTTGAAAAATCCGCCGCGCCTTCGGGAGGCGCGGCCTAGTCGAATGTCGGTCATGGGGCGATCCGGTTGTGGGAAAATCGGAGGGACGGCTGTCTACTCGTTCCAGATGACATCGTAGCGCTTGATGGGCAGGTCCGGAACCGGGATGATGGTGAAGCGTCTGCCGGTGCGCTGCTCGAGCTGCTCGACGTTGTACGATTCCTCGTTGAGCAGCAGGTCGGCGATGTGCGGGTGGACCTTGATGGTCACGTGCGAGCCGCCGATCTTGCGCGCGTCGCGGCCGATCTTGCGGAAGATCTCGTGGCAGATGGTGCGCCGGCTCTTGACGAAGCCCTCGCCGCCGCAGTACACGCAGGGCTCGCAGAGCATCTGGGTGAGGCTCTCGGAGAGCCGCTTGCGGGTCATCTGCACCAGGCCGAACTCGGACAGCTTGAGGATGTTGACCTTGCTCTTGTCGTCGCGCATGGCCTCCTGGAAGGCGGTGTACAGTTCCTCGCGGTGGGCCTCGCTCTCCATGTCGATGAAGTCGATGATGATGATGCCGCCCAGGTTGCGCAGCCGCAGCTGGCGGGCGATCTCGCGCACCGCCTCCATGTTGGTCTTGAAGATGGTCTCGGCCAGGTCGTTGGCGCCGACGTAGCGGCCGCTGTTCACGTCGATGACGGTGAGCGCCTCGGTGGGCTCGATGACGATGTAGCCGCCGGAGCGCAGCCACACCTTCTTGTCCAGGGCGCTGCTGATGTCCGCCTCGATGCCGTAGTACTCGAACAGGGGCAGGTCGGACTCGTAGAGGGTGATCCGGTCCTGCAGGTGCGGGGCGAAGTTCCTGGCGTAGCTGAGCAGCTGCTCGTAGACCTCGCGACTGTCGGTGACCAGCTCGTTGGTCTCCTCGGTGAAAAAGTCGCGCATCGCCCGCAGGATGATGTCCAGGTCCTTGTAGATCAGGCTGGGCACGGTGGCCTTGCTGGCCTTGCCGAGGATCTCGTCCCAGAGCAGCAGCAGGAACTCCATGTCCGCCTCGAGTTCCTCGTCGCCGATGTTCTCGGCCACGGTGCGCATGATGAAGCCGGCGCCCGGCGGCCGCAGTCCCTCGATCTTCTCGCGCAGCAGCTGGCGGGTAACCTCGTCCTCGATCTTGCGGGAAATGCCGATGTGATCGGTGAGCGGCATGAACACCAGGTTGCGACAGGGCAGGGTGATGTTGCAGGTCAGGCGGGCGCCCTTGGAACCGATGGGTTCCTTGGCGATCTGCACGAGGATGTCCTGGCCCTCGCGGACGAGTTCGTTGATCATTGGCGGCGTGGACAGGTGGCGGGGCAGGTCCTGGTGCAGCTTGTGGGCGGGCGGCAGGCGCTGGTAGCTCTCCGAATAAAGATATTGGGCCTCCTCCACGTAGAGAAAGCCGGTGCGTTCCAGGCCGATGTCGACAAAGGCCGCATCGATGCCCGGCAGCACCCGGACCACCCGGCCCAGGTAGATGTTGCCGATCAGCCCCCGTTCGGAAAGCCGGTCCAGGTGGAATTCGCGCAGGTTGCCGTTTTCCACCAGGGCGATCCGGTTCTCATAGAAGGTGGCATTGATGAGGATGTCTGTGTACATAGCGGGGCCTGACCGGATCCTGCCTGATCCCGCCGCCGGACGGCAGGGCGGGAGTTGCTGTTCATGAACAAGGACGGTAGTATACTCCATCACGGCCAAACCGCCACGGGAAAGTTGCCCGCGCAAACGCTGCGCCCGCGACCGGCAGGGCCGTGCGCCGCCGGTCGATCGCCATTGCCAAGGAGGGAAGCATGCCCTATGTTCACATCAGGATAACCGACGAGGGGGTCACCGCGGCCCACAAGGCAACGCTCATCGAGGGCGTCACCCGGCTGCTCCAGGAGGTGCTCGGCAAGAACCCGGCCACCACCGTGGTGGTGATCGACGAGGTGCCCACCGACAACTGGGGCATCGGCGGCGAGACGGTCACGGTCCGCCGCCGCCGCGGCCAGTGAACGGGCCGCGACCGGCCCCCTCGGCAACACCCGGAGGAGACTATGGGACAACTGCCGATAATGGAAAAAGGGAAGCCGGTGGCCGGTCATATCGACTGGCCGCTCTTCTACATGAATGACTTCTCCCGCCTGGGCCTGGTGGTGCCGCACCTTGCCGAGGCCGTGTCTGCCCTGCGCGCCGGCGGCTGCCGGGTCGCCGAGAGCGACCGTGGCAACAGCGTCGAGGTGGACGGCCTTGCCGAGGTGGAAGACATGTTCGCCGTGCTGCGGGCGGGCCGGATCGACTACGAACTGGCCGACCTGGTCAGCTGCACCTACCAGGGGTGATAACCTCCACGGCCTGCCCGGCGGGCAGGCGAAACAACCCGAACACCCCGGCCGCCCGGAACCGTCTTGTTCAGGGCGGCCGGCCGCTGTGACCAATGCCGCCGCCCGGCCGGGCGGCCCGATCCCCGGGGCCACGGCCCGAACCAATCTTCCCCCGCGCACCGCCTGCCTGAGCATCCATCGTCCATGAACACCGCTGATCCGCGATTTCCCCCCGGGGCGAACTCTGCCCAATGGGTGCCGCTCTCCACCTCGCTGTTTTTCCTCCTGCGTCAGCCCCGCCTGCTCGGCTGGAGTCTCGTGCTCGTGGTCCTCACCGGGACCCTCACCTGGCTCGGTTTTTCGTTTTCGGTGGGCTGGGTCGACCAGCTGACCGGCCCGTTCTTCACCACCCCGCCCGCGGTGGAGCGGTTCTGGCACTGGCCGCTGCTCTGGGGCTGGACCGGGCTGAAATGGGTGTTTGTCGTCCTTTCCCGGGTGGTCGCCTTTTACCTCGCCTTCCTCTTCGCCTTCACCCTGACCACGCCCGGCTACGTGTTTCTCAGCACCTGGGCCGGCAACCGCTTTGCGGCCCGGGCCGGCGAGGGTGAGGCCCGGCTGACCCTGGCCGGTTCGCTCATCGACCTGCTCGAGGGGGTGAAGATCGGCGCTTTTGGCCTCCTGGTCACGGCCGTGGCCCTGCCGCTCAATTTCCTGCCGGTGATCGGCCAGGCGGCGGTGTTCGTGCTCTACGTCTACTATTCGGCGCTGATGTTCGTCGACTATCCCGCCTCCCGCTACCGCTGGAGCCTGGGTGACAAACTGCGCTGGCTGCGGAGCCACCGCGCCCCGGCCTTCCGGATCGGCCTGCTGCCCGCCCTGTTGAGCATGATACCGATCCTCAACATCTTCCTCATGGCCCTGTCGTTCCCGCTGTTCACCGTGCACACCACCCTCAACTTCCTTGCCATCGAGGGCCGCCGGGAAACCCCGCCCATCGCCTGAGCGAACGACCGCTGCGCTCCGCTTCGGCCTGGCAGGGTTTTGCCGGTGATGCGGCAAACCTGCTTGGTGTCCGCGGCCGGCCCCTGCTATACTTGGCCACAGAGGGTGTCCACACCCACGCGGTTCGGCGGGTGATGGCGGCCCGTCGGTTTTCCGAAGCCATTCGAAAAGGTGCGGTCATGATCCGATGTCCGAAGTGCGGCCATGCGCAGGAACAGCAGGTGGAGTGCGAGGCCTGCGGCCTGTTGTTCCGCAGGTACGAGTTGAGCAGGGAACGTCGGCGCCGGGAGACGGCCGCCGAGCCCCGGGCGGCTGCGCCGCGCCAGAGCCGGGTGGCGGTCCTGCTGCTGGCGGCATTTCTGCTCGTGGCGGGCACGGCCGGAACGACCTGGTGGCTTGCCTCGGGCCGGTCGCCGGGACAGACCGGCTCGGCCCCTGTGCCGGCAGTGGATCAGGTTGTCCAGCCGTCTCCGCTGCCCGCCCCGCAATCCTCCCGGCCCGCAGCGTTGGCGAGCGGAGAGAATGCCGCGGTCGCCGCCGGTCCGATCGAGCGGGCCAAGAACGGCACCGTGGCCATCGAAACCCCCTGGGGCAAGGGATCCGGTTTTTTTCTCACCGACACCACCATCGTCACCAACAGGCACGTGATCGAGCCGGACCGCGGCCAGCTGGAGGAACTGCGCCGCAAGGTCGCCACCGGCCGGCAGCTCATCGACCTCGAGCGGCGCAAGCTCGACGAGGCCCGCGGCCAGCTGCGACGGCTGCCGGACAGCCCCTCCCGCCGCCAGCTGGTCATCGTCCTCGACGAACGCGAGCGGGAACTGGCCCGGGTCCTGCCCGCCCAAACCGAGGCCGAGTCCCGCCTGGCGCGCATGGAGCAGCCCGCCACCAACGCCGACATCCGCGTCTTCCTGGCCGACGGCAGCGAGTTCACCGCCCAGTCCATCCAGACCAGCCCCGGCCGCGACCTGGCCCTGGTGACCGTGTACAGCGCCGGCGCCACCCCCCTGCTCCCCGCCCCGGCGCAGGCCGGCCCCCGGCAGGGGGACCGGGTCTACACCATCGGCAACCCGGTGGGACTGCGCAACACGGTCACCGCCGGCATCTTTTCCGGCTACCGCCGCCACGAGGACTCCGGTGAGATCTACCTGCAGACCGACGCGCCGATCAACCCGGGCAATTCCGGCGGCCCGCTCATCGACGAGCGCGGCCGGGTGCTGGGCGTGAACACCATGATCCTGCAGAACACCCAGGGGATCGGCTTCGCCATCCCGGTGACCACCGTGTTCGAGGAGTTCTCCCTCATGCCGCCGATGCCAGGGGACTGAGCCCCTGGCGGATCGCACCGGGAAGGATTCAGCGGTAGCGCCCGGGGCAAGGGTCGCCGCCGGTGGCGCGGCTCAGCGGTGATCGATCAGGGCTTCGGCCGAGGCGGCCTGGAAAGCCGGTCGGGTGACGGCCGGTGGGGGCAGGGTGGCCAGCGGTGCGGGACGGCGCTTGACCGTGTGGGGGGCGAGTTGCGGCAGCTTGTCCGCGGCCACGGCCTGGTACTTCCAGTGCCATGGCTCCCAGGGGAAGTGGCGGCGGCTGTGGCGGGGCAGGGTCTCGTGGAAGCCGTAGGCACCGGCGTGCTGTTTCAGCCAGCGGTAGGCGTCCGAGGCGGCGAAGCCGCGGCCGCTCGGGTGAAAATCGACCACCGTGCCGAGTGCGTGTTCGGAGTAGCCGGGCGGGGCCACGTAGCGGGCGATGTTCTCGAAACGCTGGCCCTTTTCCAGGAACTGGCGGAAGATGACCCGCTGGTAGCGGGCGCTGCGGTAGCCGGAATCGACCAGCAGCTGCACCCCGGCCTCGGCGGCGGCCGCGGCCATGGCCCGCAGCGGTTCGATGGCCTCGTTGCGCAGGTAAATCTCGGTGCGGTTCAGGGTCAGTTCCTGGGGGATCATCTGCAGGCTGGCCACCGTGTCCTCGGGCACGCGCACCATGTTGCCGGTCCAGGGCCGCGGCACCGGGTAGTCGACGTCGTCGATGCGCACCACCTCGCCGGTAGACGGCAACGGGGCCACGGCCAGCCGCGTTCCGACCACGGCGGGCGGCGAGGTCGCGGTTTCCACGGCGCAGGACGGCGCCGGCAGAGAGGTCAGGCCGAGGAGCAGGGCGAGCAGGCTAACGACAAGGGGGCGGTACGGGCGTGGCGGCACGGGTTGTTCCTGTGAATGCCGGTCCGGGCGGATGCGCGGCCCACGGCCGCCATCCGGCGCTCCAGGCCGGAAGAAAGCCGCATTGTACACAAGCGGGTCAAATTTTCACGGAATTTGACAGCGAAACAGGGACGGTTCGCCCGTTTTGTCGAGAATCTCGCGCAGTTTTAAAGAAATGGTGTGCAGGGTGAAGGGTTTCTGGATGAAGCCGTGAAAGCCCTGGGCAAAGAGGTGCTCCGCCTGGTCGGTGAGATCGTAGCCGGTGGAGAGCAGCCCGCGTATGCCCTCGTCTACGGCGCGCAGCCCCTGGAGAAGTTCCGGGCCGCTTGTGCCCGGCATGACCATGTCGAGAATGGCCAGATCGATGCGGCCCCGGTGGTCGCGGCACAGGTCGAGCGCCTCGGTGCCGGTGGCGGCCGGCAGCACGGTGTAGCCGAGCCGCTGCAGCAGGTCGCGGGTCAGGCGCAGCACCAGCGGTTCGTCGTCGACCAGCAGGATGGTCTCGCTCCCCGGCCGGACCTCGACGGGCGTTTCCTCGGCAGGTTCCGGAACCCGGGCCGAGGCAGGCAGGAGGATGGTGAAGCGGGCGCCGCCGAGCGGGTCGTTGCCGGCCTGGATGACGCCGTCGTGGTGGCTGACAATGCCATAGGCCGAGGCGAGCCCCAGGCCGGTGCCGCCTTCGTGCTCGCGGGTGGTGAAAAAGGGGTCGAAGATCCGGTCGAGGATTTGCGGGTCGATGCCGCAGCCGCTGTCGGTCACGGTGAGGCGCACGTAGCGGCCGGCCGGCCGGCCGCAGGCGACAGCCTCCTGCCGGTCGAGGTGGACGTTTTCCGTGGCCAGGCGGATCTCGCCGCCGAGCGGCATGGCGTGGGCGGCGTTGACGAACAGGTTGAGCAGCACCTGCTCGATCTGTCCGGGGTCGACCTCCACCGGCCAGAGATGCGGCTGCGGCCGGCAGCGGAGGGTGATTTCCCGGCGCGTCTGGCCGAACAGCGCACTGCTGGCGGCGATCAGACCGTTCAGGTCCACCGGCCGGACGCCGTTGCGCGTCTCCCGTCGGGCCAGGCCGAGCAACTGGCGGGTGAGCTGTTCCCCCTGGCGTACGTAGTTTTCGATGTTGCGCAGCTTTTCGGCGCCGGCTGCCCCTTCGGGCAGATCCATCAGCAGCAGTGAGGCGCTGCCCTCGATGCCCATGAGCAGGTTGTTGAAATCGTGGGCAATGCCGCCGGCCAGGGCAGCCATGGCCTCGAACCGCTGCACCCGCTGCAGCTGGCGTT
>CAZMNU010000059.1:0-8516 GCA_964567725.1 uncultured Desulfobulbus sp.
GCCGCGATCGGATCGAACGCGAGGCAGTCGGTCCAATCAGGCACAGAGATCGCGAACCGCCTGCACCAGCACCGGCCAGGCGGCCGCATTGCTTTCGGCCAGATCGGGAAGGATGACCAGGTTGGGGGCGAAGCCGTAGTCGGCCAGGGCCTTGCGGCATTCGGCGAGGGTGTCCTGAACGATCTCCCGGGGATGGTCACCGTGCAGGTTGTACACCAGCCCGACCAGGGGCACAGATCGGGCGCGGAGCGCCTCCAGGCTGAGGCGGGTATGGTTGATGGAGCCGAGCCGCGGCGAAGTGACGAGAATCAGGGGGAGTTGTTTCGCGGCAAGGTAGTCGAGCAGGAGGAGGTGTTCCTGCAGCGGCACCAGCAGGCCGCCGGCCGCCTCCACCAGCAGCCACTCGTGCCGCTGGCGCAGGGTTTCGATGGAGCGGTCGAGCACGGCCGTGTCGATCGTCGCGCCGGCCATGCGGGCGGCCAGCAGGGGCGAAGCCGGAAAGGGGAACACGTACGGACAGGTGGTCCCGTCCCGGTCCCAATCGGTCAGGGCCTGGCCCATGAGCCGCCGGTGCTGGACGATATCCTCGGCCATGCCGGTACAGCCGGTCTGCACGAGCTTGAGGGTGGTCACGGCCTTTCCCTGGTCGAGCAGGTGGCGGGCCAGCAGGCCGGTGACCACGGATTTCCCGGCATCCGTGTCGATGCCGCCCACGGCGATGGTGTACTGGGGTACGGTCATGATGGTGTCCTGCACTGTCCTGCGCCGGCCGTGCGACGGCCGCCGTCTTATCGGCGGCGGGGCCGGGCGACGATATACATCGGGTGATAGGTGAGGTGCACCCCGCGCGGGCCGGAAAAACGCTGTCCGTATTCCGCCAGGAATCCGTTCAGCTGGCGGCGGGTCCAGGTCCGCTGCTGACCGATCGCGTTGACGCCGGTGGCGCGCAGGTGGTGGAGTACCGAGATGGGGTCGGGGAACCAGAGGGTCTCGCGCGACTGCTCGGCCGCGCGCAGTTCGAAATCCGTCCCGACCACGGCCATCAACTGCTCCAGGTCCATGTAGCGCAGGCCGAGACCGGTCACGGCGCGAATCTCGCGCAGGTTCTCCCGGCCGTACAGGGCCAGGGCCAGGGTGCCGTCCGGGGTGAGGTGGTTGGCCATCTTGCGGCAGAGGCGGGGCAGGTCGTGCACCCACTGCAGGGTCGAGGAACTGATAATCAGGTCATAGCGGCAGGGCAACTCCACTGTCTCGATGTCGCCCGCCAGGAACAGGACCCGGCCGGAAAGCCGGCCCACCTTGCGGTCCACGCACTGCTCGAAGGCGTCGACCAGGTCGCTCACCGTGAGCTGGGCCACCTCCGGGAACCGGTCGATGATCTTTTCGGTGAGCAGCCCGGTGCAGCAGCCGATCTCCAGGATACGCGCCGGGGTGGCTCCGGGCACGGCCGAGGCGAGCAGGGCAAGCAGCCGGTCCGCCACCAGCAGCTGCACCTGGGCCTGCTCCTCGTAAGTGGCGGCCGCCTGTTCGAAGCGCAGCTTGATGAGCTGCTTGTCCGGCATCATGGCCGCAGTGTCGGTCCCGTCGATGCTGCGCGGACCGGCTGCTTCCGGCGCGGGCCGCGACGACTCCGCTCCGCCGGAGCCGGACCGGTCCCATCGGGTCGCTGCGCCAGGGTTGTACGGGGCCTCGTCCATGGGTTCAGAACCCCCACAGCAGGCTTTTTTCGATCCAGCCGGTGACACCCTCGCCGTGCTCCACCCGCACCCAATCGCCCTTTTTGCCGAGTTTCTTGAACACAACCCCGTACCTCGCCTGGGCCACGACCTCGGCCTTGCGGCTCGGCTCCTTGCGCACGTTGATGGTGTTGTCCGTGCCCTTGTTGGCCCGGACCACCACATGCCGGGTGGTGTTGACGGTGTTTTTCTGGACCCAGCCGGTGCTGCCCTCGAAGTCTTTCACCTGCAGCCAGTCAGCGGAGCGCTTGACCACCTCGAGGGGGAAGCCGGTGCCCACCTTCCAGAGTACCTCGTTCTTGGTGCCTGGGCCGGAGCGCATGTTCACGTCCTCGCCGGCGACGGCGACCATTTCCGCCAGAGCAGCGGCCGGTGCAAACACCAGGCAGCACCAGGCGGCGACGGTCAGGATGGTCTGTGTTCTTCGGTTCATGGGACAGTGGTTCGCGGGCTGGGTTTTTCGGGGAGAGTCGGTCCGCCGGACAGCGTCAGGCCGGCCAGGTCCAGGGAGATCGCGTTGAACTTGCAGGCCTGGGTCATGCACCTCAGGCAACGGATGCACTCGCTGCTCGCCGGCGTCTCGTTGAAGCGGATGCCCACCGGGCAGACGGCATGGCAGGCGCCACATGTAGTACAGGCATCCGCTGAAAATTTCAACCTAATCAGGCTGACCCGGTTGAACAGGCCGTAAAAGGCGCCCAGCGGGCAGAGCGCCCGGCAGAACGGCCGCGACACCGGTATACTCCAGAGAAGCACCGCGGTGAGCACCGCCAGTTTTCCCGCAAACAGCCAGCCGGTGAGCGTGCGCAATTCCGGCATGAGCAGCAGCATGGGGATGCCGGCTTCGAGGGTGCCGGCCGGGCAGACGGCCTTGCAGAACCAGGGGCGACCGAGGCCAAAATTGTCGACCAGGGTGAGCGGCAGGACAATGACAAGCAGAACCAGGCAGAGGTATTTGCCGTAGCGGAACAGAGGCGGCAGGCGGTACTTGCGGGTGGGAACTGCGTAGAGCAGTTCCTGGAGCAGTCCGAAGGGGCAGGCCCAGCCGCAGATGAACCGGCCGAACAGGGTGCCGAGCAGCCCCATACAGCCGAGCACGTAGGTGCCGAGCAGCAGTTGGCCGTTCTGAAGGGAGAGGCGAACGCCGAGCAGCAGCTGCTGCAGGCTGCCGATGGGACAGAAGGTGGTGGCCGCGGGGCAGGAATAACAGTTGAGCCCCGGCGAGCAGACCACCTTGAGGGGACCCTGGTAGAGGGTGCCGGTGACCGGGAAGCCCCAGAAGCCGTTGGCCAGGAAAACCCACAGGGCCTGCACCACCTTCCGCACACGTTCCATGGTCAGCCGACGCCGATGCACTCCAGGCAGACGGTGCGGGCCTGCTCGAGTACCCGCGCCGGTTCGCCGACCGCGATGCCGATCATCAGGAGAAGCAGGAAGAACAGGAGGAGGAAAAGCGGGGTTCGGCGCAGCCCGTGCCGGCGGGTCGGTCGCCGCCCGGGCGGAGACGGTGTCTGTCCGGCCGCAGGCCCGCGCTTCACGGGCTGAGCAGGCCGATGAGCCGGTCGAGGTCGTCGCTCGAGTAGTACTCGATCTCCAACCGGCCGCGCTGTCCCTGCTGGACGAGGCGCACCTTGGCGTTCAGGTGGTTGGTCAGCTGGTTGACCACGGCGGCACAATAGGTCGGCGGCAGTTCCCCGGAGGGGGCCGCGGATGGCGCTTCGCGGCGAGCCGGTGCCTGTCCGGCCGGTTGCTGACGGCACAGTCGTTCCACCGCGCGCACCGACAATTCCTCGTTGACGATGCGGTCGCGCACCTCCTGCAGCCGCTCGGGCTCATCCTTGAGGCGCAGCAGCACCCGGGCGTGGCCCTCGCTGATCCGGCCGCGGGCGACATCCTCCTGCAGGGCGGGCGGCAGGGCGAGCAGGCGCAGAACATTGGTGACGGTCGAGCGCTGGCGACCCACCTTGCGCGCCACCTCCTCCTGGGTGAGGTGAAACTCGTCCATCAGGCGCGCGTAGGCGGCGGCCTCCTCGATGGGGTTGAGGTCGTGGCGCTGGATGTTCTCGATGAGGGCCAGTTCCAGGCTCTCATTGGCCGAGCCCTGGTCCATGAGCACCACCGGCACCTCGTCCAGCCCGGCCAGGCTGGCAGCGCGCAACCGGCGTTCACCCGCCACCAGGGTGTAGCGGTTGCCCTTGCCCCGGGTGACCAGCAGGGGCTGGATGATCCCCTTCTCGCGGATCGAATCGGCCAGCTGCTGCAGCTTGTCTTCGTCGAAATAGCTGCGCGGCTGGTGCGGATTGGCAGATATCTTTTCGATATCGCACAGGAAAAATTTCTCTTCGGCCTCCGCGGCATCCTCCGGGAGGAGTGCCCCCACGCCTCGACCCAACACGTTCTTGGTGCTCATCTCAAGCCTCCGCCCGTGCCCGCTTGAGGAACTCACCGCCCAGTTGCCGGTAGGCCTTGGCGCCGCTGCAGTTGGCATCGTACTCGATGATGGTCTGGCCGTGGCTCGGGCTTTCGCTCAGGCGGACGTTGCGCGGGATCACCGTCTTGTACACCTGGTCGCCGAAATGGTTCTGGATCTCGCTGGCCACCGAGTGGGTCAGCCGGTTTCTGCGGTCGTACATGGTCAGCAGCAGTCCCTCGATGAACAGGTCGCGGTTGAGGGTCTTCTTCACCTTGCGGATGGTCTGAACCAGCTGCGCCAGTCCCTCCAGGGCGAAGTATTCGCACTGCATGGGCACGAGCACCGAGTCGGCCGCGGTCAGGCTGTTAATGGTGAGGATGCCCAGCGAGGGCGGGCAGTCGATGAGGATGTAGTGGTAGGACTCGCGCAATGGCCGGAGGATCTGCTTGAGCCGTTTCTCCCGTTGTTCCTGGCTGATCAGTTCCACCTCGACCCCGACCAGGTCGATGGAGGCCGGCAGGATGAACAGGTTCTTCTGCCCGGTGGGCAGGATACAGTCCCGCGCCTCTTTGGCGCCGGTGTAGCAGCTGTAGATATTCCGGTCCTCACTCGTCCGGAACACGCCCACGCCGCTGGAGGCGTTGCCCTGCGGGTCGGAATCGACCAGCAGGACCTTTTTTCCCCGGGAGGCGAGCACGGCGGCGAGGTTGAGGGCGGTGGTCGTCTTGCCGACACCGCCTTTCTGGTTGGCCAGGGCCACAATTTTTGCATTCAAAACAAAGTACTCCTGCAAACTCTTTCTTGATGAAACATCAGCCGAGTATACTATACTCCCGCTTTCCAGTGAACTGTTCTCTCGTTCGTCCATCACTTTCCCCATGTTTCACGTGAAACATGGCCATGCGGGGCGCAGGTATGACGGCATACAGTGACGTACTCATCATCGGCAGCGGCGTGTCCGGGCTCTCGTTCGCCCTCAAGGTGGCCCGGTTTTCCCGGGTCACGCTGATCACCAAGAAAAAGAAGGCGGACTCGGCGACCAACCTGGCCCAGGGCGGGGTGGCGGCGGTCCTGTCGGTGGAGGATTCCGTCGAGGCCCATGTGAACGACACCCTGGTCTCCGGTGACGGCCTGTGCAACGAGGCAATCGTCCGTATCGTCACCTCCGAGGGGCCGGCCCGGGTCCGTGAACTGGTCGAGTTCGGGGTGCGCTTTCAGAAGGGGGAGCACGGCGAGGAGTTCGATCTCGGCATGGAGGGCGGCCACTCCACCCGCCGGGTAGCGCACGCCTCCGACCTCACCGGCAAGGAGATCGAGCGGGCCCTGCTGGCGCAGATCGCCCAACATCCGAACATCGAGGTGCTGGAGAACCACCTGGCCATCGACCTGCTCATCGAATCCAAGGCGCGTGGCCGTGAGCGGCAGGAGGGGGACCGCTGCCTGGGGGCGTACGTGCTCAACCGCATCACCGGCGAGGTGGAGACCCGCCTGGCCGGGGTGACCGTGCTGTGCACCGGCGGGTGCGGCAAGGTCTACCTGTACACCACCAACCCGGACATCGCCACCGGTGACGGCGTGGCCATGGCCTACCGGGCCGGGGCCCGGGTGGCCAACCTGGAGTTCATCCAGTTTCACCCGACCTGCTTCTTCAACCGCGAGGCGAAAAACTTCCTCATCTCCGAGGCGGTGCGCGGCGAGGGCGGGGTGCTTGTCAACCAGCAGGGCCAAGCCTTCATGACGAAGTATGACGCGCGCGGCGACCTGGCCACCCGCGATGCGGTGGCCCGGGGCATCGACGCGGAGATGAAGGCGAGCGGCGCAGACTGCGTGTTCCTCGACATCACCCACAAGCCGGCCCGTTTTCTCATGGAGCGGTTCCCCAATATCTACCAGACCTGCAAGCAGTACGGCGTGGACCTGACCATCAAGCCCATCCCGGTGGTGCCGGCGGCCCACTACATGTGCGGCGGCGTGCTCGTGGACGAATGGGGGCGGACCTCGCTCGGCAACCTGCTCGCCTTTGGCGAAACCGCCTGCACCGGCCTGCACGGAGCCAACCGGCTGGCCAGCAACTCCCTGCTCGAGGCGGTGGTCTTTGCCCACCGGGGCGCGCTCTGGCTGCAGGACCACATCGCCGAGGTCCGCAACCTGCCCCGCCTGCGGGTGGATGACTGGCGCACCGGCGGGGCCGCGGTGCTCGACGAGTCGGTGCTGGTCAAGCACAACTGGGACCAGGTGCGCCAACTCATGTGGAACTACGTGGGCATTGTCCGCCGGACAAAACGGCTGGAACTCATGCAGAACCGCCTCACCTGGATGCTCCAGGAGATCAAGGACCACTTCTACGACTACCTGCTCACCCCGGACCTGGTGGAACTGCGCAACCTGGCGGTGGTGGCGGAACTGATCGTGCAGAGCGCCAGCCGGCGCAAGGAGTCCCGCGGCCTGCACTACATCCTCGACTACCCGGACAAGAACGACCGCGACTTTCTCCGGGACACGGTGCTGCAGAAAGGCTGACACAAAAAGCCCCCGGAGCGAGGTCCGCTCCGGGGGCTTTTTGCGTGGTCATCCTGCCGGCTCTCGCCGTCACTTCTGCGGCAGCATCTGCTTGAGCATCTCCAACCCCTGCTCCATCTCCCGCCGCATCTGCTCCTGCTCCTCCCCGGAAGCGGGGACGCCCTTTTCCAGGGACCGGGGCAGGCCGGCGGGGAGCAGGCCGCCCGCCTGCTTCTTGAGCGACTCGATCCCTTCCGGACTCTTCAGGGTGGCCATCATCTGGCGCACGGTCTGGGTCATCATTTCCTCGCCTTCCCGGTCGATGGCGGCGGTGATGCCGGCCGGCGGGGCGAAGGCCGAGGCCGGCACCGGGGTTTTGGTGTCGATGGCCGTGGCCTCGACCGTGCTGCGCATCCCCAGGATCGACATCTCGGAGCGCAGCACCAGGTCGGTGCCGCGCAGCAGGTAGACCGTGGACAGGTTGCCCACCGAGGTGACGTCGGCGTCGTAGCCGAGAATCCTGGTAGTGCTCTGCTTGACCGAACCGCCGAACTGGCCCATCATGGCGCCGCCAAGTTGATCGGCGTTCTTTTCCACATTGCGCTTTTCACTGTCACTGAGCCTGGTGTATTCTTCCCGGTACAGTTTGGCGGGGTTGCTGACCCGGGTGCCGGTCCGCTGGTCCAGGTCATAGGTCGTCACCCAGTCCGCATCGGTGATCTCGATGGTCCTGGTGGTGGTGCCGCTGCCCATGACAGAGGTCGCCGAGGTGCGGTGTTTGGATCGTATCTTCCCGTAATCTTTTATAAAGAGCTTCTCTTCGCCCTCTTCCGTGCCCTGCAGGGTATAGGTGATGGTTGCCGCCTTGAAGGGCAGCCTGGTGTCCCAGGGCAGGTTCTCGGCCAGGGCCGGGCACCGGCCGATCACGAGGGTGAGGGCGAGAGTGAGCACAGCTGTCTTCATTGGGGCCTCCTTGTGGCATTGAAGGGGACGGGGCGCTGCGGACCGTGGCGCCGATGATACCCGGACCGGGGCGGCACAAGCAATCAGAACCCGGGAGGGTGGCATGTTCTCCTGCATCCAGGCCATAGCAGAACGCAAGATCCAGCAGGCGATCACGGAAGGAACCCTGCCGGACCTGAGTCACTGGAAAAACAAGCCGCTGCCGCCGGACGACCTGGCCGGCGTGCCCGCCGACCTGCGCATGGCCTACCGGCTGCTCAAAAACGCGGGCTACGTGCCCGAGGAGGTGGCCATACACCGGGAGATCACCCGGCTCGAGGAACTGCTGCCGCAGTGCGCCGACGAACGGGAAAAGATCCGCCAACTGCGGCGCATCGCCTGCCTCAGGACCCGGCTGGAGAACCGCACGGGCCGCTCACTGCAGCTCGGGGAAGACGGCGAGTACTACGGCCGGGTGGTGGACCGGCTCTCGACCCCGCGCAGGTGAGAGCCTCGGCTCACAACTCGGTTCGCTGCTCGAACAGATCCCGGTCCTGGTCGATCCGGGCAGCGCTGCCCAGGGTGGTCCGGCAGCGATTCTCCGCCAGGGTCGCGAACAGCGGCGCGAACCCGCGCAGGTCCTCGGCGGTGGTGGCCAGCAGTTCGGCCAGCCGCTGCCGCCGGAAGGCCGGAGTGATGCCGCACAGGTAGTCGTTGCGGGCCGCCGCACCCCGGGCGGCCGGGCCCAGGTGGGGCACGCAACTGCCGTAGGCGCCGATGACCAGCTGGTCGAGCAGTTCCGCCCCCACCTCCATCTCGCTGACAACCGCCGGCAGGGCCTCGTAGGCCTCGTAGGTGCGGCGCACCTGCGGGTCGCGGTAGCTGACCATGCCGAAGTTGCCGCTCAGGTGGTTGAACTGGATGAA
>CAZMNU010000059.1:8616-18438 GCA_964567725.1 uncultured Desulfobulbus sp.
TCGAGGAAGGAGGAGAGCACCTTGACGTGCAGCCAGAGGATCGGCCGGACCGTGTCGCGGCTGTCCGCCCGCAGGTAGGCCTGGAAGGAGTGGGAGAAGCCGCCGGTGCACTGGTTGATCGCCTTGGCGAACTGCATGTAGTCGAGCCGCCTGGTGCCGATCTCGGTGAGGATGGTGCCGAACAGGTCCAGGTAGGGCAGCAGGTCCGCGGACAGGCCGGAGCAGTCGAGGCCGAAGTCGAGGTAACAGATGCCGTTGGTCTCCAGGTCGCTGACCAGCAGCGGCGCACCGGCGAGCTGCATCGGTTGGACCGCGTGCAGGGGCGGGTTCGGGTCCAGGTCGCGGCGCGCCAGGCGCGGCAGGCGGCGCAGGTCCTCGGGCGAGGTGCGGGTTTCCTGCAGGGCCACGAGCGCCCGGGTGTGATCCACCAGGTCGCGCCGGCCGGCCGCATCCAGGGTGCGGGCAAAGGCGTCGAGCCGCTCCTGCTCCTCGCGTTGGCCCTGTTCCGTCTTGGCCGGGTCCGGCACCAGGGTGACCGTGGCCGTGGCCGGGTTGTCGAGCAGGTGGGTGCGGATGAGCCGTTCGAAATAGCCGCCCGCCAGCGCCTCCGTGCGGATCTCGGCGAGCAGCGTATCGGTGCGCAGGGCGTCGAAGGGCGAGATCCGGTGGCGCAGGGCCGGCAGGGCCTTGCCGATCAGGTCCAGGCCGCGCTGGGCCTTGTTCATCTCCTCGCGCACGGCGAACTCGTACTTGTTCAGCTCGGAGAGCACCAGGTCCCGGTCCAGGCCGGAGTCGGCCATGCGGGTGAGGGTCGCCCGGAACAGGGCCTGGAAGTGCTCCCGTTTCTCCGGGTCCGAGCCGATCAGGTAGGTGACGAGCAGCGAGCGGTGGCAGGAGTCGGCCAGGAACACGCCGCCGAAATCCTTGCACAGGTAGGCGTTGACAATGGCCTTCTTGAGCGGCGAACCGTCCGAGTTGAACAGGATGTTGGCGATGATCTGGAAGGCGGCGTTGAGCTTGCGGTCCTGGGCGGTGCCGACCAGGGTGCTCAGGGCGATGAAGGTCCGCTCCGTGGTGGGGCTGCCCGGCTGGACCGGGTAGCTCTCTTCGATGAGCACCGGCCGGGTGATCGGCTCGCCCTCGACGATGCCCGCCCGGGGGACCGGCGTGGTGCAGGCGGCCAGGTAGCGCTCCTGGACAAAGGCCAGTTCCTCTTCCAGCGGGGCGTCGCCGTAGAAGAAGAAGGTGGCATTGGCCGGGTGGTAGTGCGAGCGGTGGAAGGCCACGAACTGCTCGTAGCTGAGGTCCGGGATGCGGTGCGGGTCGCCGCCCGACTCGTGCGCATAGGTGGACCCGGGCAGGAGACCCTGGTAGGTGTGGTGGAACAGGGCGCGGATGGGGTCGGAGTAGGCGCCCTTCATCTCGTTGAAGACCACGCCCATGAACTGGAGCGGGTCGTCCTCGTGCTCCTGGTGGTAGTGCCAGCCCTCCTGCTCGAAGGTTGACCTGAGCAGCAGCGGGTTGAACACCACGTCGCAGTAGACGTCCATGATGTTGAAATATTCCGTCAGGTTGCGGGTGGCGAAGGGGTACCAGGTGGTGTCCGCGCCGGTCATGGCGTTGAGGAAGGTCATCAGCCCGCCCTTGTGGATCTCGCCGAACACGTCCTTCACCGGGTACTTCTGCGAACCCATGAGCACCGAGTGCTCGAGGATGTGCGCCACCCCGGTGGAATCCTCGGGCACGGTCATGAAGGAGACGCAGAAGGTCTTGTTGGGATCGTTGTTCTTGATCGCCAGCACCTGGCAGCCGAGCACCGTGTGCGTGAACAGGGAGACTGTGGAGTGGATTTCGGGGATCTCTTCCCGGCGTTCGAGCAGGAAGCCGTGGTGGACGGAACCAATGGTCATGGTGGTCATGGGATCGTGGCGGGCTGGGGTTAGAAGGTCTTGTGCGAATCGAGAAGCATCGTCACCGGGCCGCTGTTTGTCAAGCAGACATCCATCATCGCCTGGAAAATGCCGGCCTCCACGGGCAGGCCGCGCTCTCGGCAACCACCGAGGAACTGTTCGTACAACTCCCGGGCGAGTTCCGGCGGGGCGGCGTCGTGCCAGGAGGGACGACGGCCCTTGCGGCAGTCGCCGTGCAGGGTGAACTGGCTGACCACCAGCAGTCCGCCGCCCGTCTCGAGCACCGAGCGATTCATCTGCCCGCGCTCGTCCGCGAAGATGCGCAGGTGGACGACCTTGTCGACCATCCAGGTCACGTCCCCGGGGGTGTCGTCGCGGTGGATGCCGAGCAGCACCAAGAGGCCGGTATCGATGGCGCCGACGGTGCGCCCCTCGACCTCGACCCGGGCGCGGCTGACGCGCTGGACAACGGCTCGCATGGTTCGCTGGTCCGGAAGAAGGGTGGAGGACCGGTCCGCTTCAGGCGGGCCCGTCCGCATCGACCGGCCGCAAGGAACCGGTCAGGTACTGGACAATGGCCACCGCGGCCAGGGTCGCGGTCTCGCCGCGGAGGATGTGCGGTCCCAGGGAAAAGGTGGTGAAGCCCAGTGCGCCGAGGGTGTGCAGGTCGTCGGCATGCAGGCCGCCCTCGGGGCCGAGGAACAGGGCGGTCGGCGCCGGGGCCAGCTCGGTCGGCAGACCGGCCTGCCGTTCACCCTCCCAGGCGGCCAGGCGATGGACCCAGGAGCCCGGATCGAGTGTTGCCAGCGGCGTAACCGGCAGGATGCGCATGGGCTCGGCCCGGTGGCACTGCTTGCAGGCCTCGATCATGATGCGCTGCCAGCGCTCCTGCTGGTGGTCGCGGTCGCCGCGGTTCTCGCAGTGGCGGGTGACCACCGGGACCAGGGTGTGCACGCCCAGTTCGGTGGCCTTCTGGACGACGAAGTCCATCTTCCTGCCCTTGAGCAGGGCCTGGGCCAGGGTCAAAGGCGCGCCGGACAGGGTGTCTTCCCGGCGGTGGTCGGTGACCTCGGCGGTCACCAGCCGCGGGTCGCAGCCGGTGAGCACAGCGCTGACGACCCCGCCCCGGCCGTCGAAGAACTCCACCGCCCGGCCGGGCCGCAAGCGCAGCACCCGGGCGATGTGGCGGGCCTCGGCGCCGGTGAGGGTGATGGTTTCGCCGGCAAGGCTGCCGGCTGGCAGGAAGAAGCGTCGCATGGCCCCTGTGTAGCACAAATCGGCGGCGAATGCACCCCCCGGCGGGTTCAGGCGGTCCGCGGTCCGGCCGGGGGCGGCGGCTCGGCCACGGGGCGGCGCCGGCAGGTGCACACGCTCGCGGGCAGGGCCGCCGGCAACTCGCGAATGTCCGTCATTTGGAAAACGGTCGGGTCGTAGTCAGGGAAAAACACGTCGCCGTCCACCTCGGCGTGGATGCGGGTGAGGATGAGGGTGTCGGCCAGCGCCAGCCCGGCGCGGAACAGTTCTGCCCCGCCGATGAGGAAGACCCTGGCCGCCCCAGCACACAGGGTCAGCGCCTCGCGCAGGGAGCCTGCCTGCCGGCAGCCCGGGCGCGGACGGTAGTCCGGGTCGCGGCTGAGCACGATGTTCAGCCGGCCGTCCAGGGTCCGGCCGATGGCCTCGTGGGTGCGGCGGCCCATGATCACCGGGTGGCCCATGGTCATCCGGCGGAAATGGGCCAGGTCCTCGGGCAGGTGCCAGGGCAGGCTGTTGCCGCGGCCGATCACGCCGTTCTCCGCGACCGCGGCGATGACGATCAGTTCCATCCGTGCCCGCCGCCCTGCCAACCCGGGGGCCGCCGGTAGCAGTTGGTTCTTTTTACCAAACATTTAGTCGCCATTGACCAGTGGTTCCCCTACCATGAATCGCTTTTGCAGGGGAAAAACAGGAACAGCCGGGAGGGCTGCCTGAGAGCAGTGCAAACCTTATCCACAGAGTGGAGGCATTTCAACATGGAAGGACCGATGAACACGACCCATCGCTGGCGCTTCTGCCGTCTCGGCGGCTTTGATCAGGTCCGCCTGGAAACCGCCGAGGACATCCGTCACCTAAGCGAACTCGACCAGAAACTGTGGGCGGCGCTCAGCTGCCCGGTGGACGGGCTGGAATTCGACCGCCGCACCCTGGAACTGCTCGACGTGAGCGGCGACCGGCGGGTGCGGGTCCAGGAGGTGCTGGCCGCGGTCGACTGGGTGAGCACCGTGCTCAAGGACATGAACCCGCTCATGGCCGGGTCCAGCGAACTGCCGCTCAGTGCCATCGACGAGAGCCAGCCGGAAGGCCAGCAGCTGCTTGCCTCGGCCCGCCAGCTGCTGGCGCTCCTCGGCAAGCCCGAGGCCGAAACGGTGACCATCCAGGACGTGACCGATACGAGTACCCTGCTGCACAACTCACGCTTCAACGGTGACGGCATCATCGCCGAAAACGCCGCGGACGACGACGACACCCGGCAGTTGATCAGCGAGGTGATCAGCTGTGTGGGCAGCGACGAGGACCGCTCCGGCCTGCCGGGCATCTCTGCCGAGCGGGTTGCCGCCTTCTTCGACGCCCTGGGCCTCTACGCCGGCTGGTGGGGCCAGGCCACGAGCGATCCGGCCATCCTTCCCTTTGGTGACGCCACCCTGGAGGCCGCGACCGTGTACGGCCGGCTGAAGCACAAGATCGACGACTACTTCACCCGCTGCGGCCTGGCTGCCTTCGACCCCAGGGCAGCGGAACCGCTTAACCCCGCGGCGGCCACCTACGAGACCCTGGCGGTCAAGGACCTGACCGCGGCCGTGGCCGAGGTGGAGAGCTTCCCCCTGGCCCACGTGGACGCAGGCCGGCCGCTGCCCCTGCGCCAGGGCGTGAACCCGGCCTGGGCCGCAGACGCGGCCCGTTTGGCCGACCTGGTGGTCACCCCCCTGTTCGGGGAGAGCGTCGAGTTGTCCGAGACCCAGTGGCGCAAGGCGAAGGAGACCTTCGCCCCGTTCGAGGCCTGGCAGGCCGCCAAGGCCGGGGTCGAGGTGGAAGGGCTGGGTGTCGACCGGGTGCAGGCCATACTCCAGGGCTCGGGCCGGGCCAAGCTCGAGGAGCTGATCCGCCGTGACCTGGAACTCGCCGACCAGGTGGAGGCCATCGGCAACGTGGTCCGGCTGGTGTACTACAACCGCGACCTCTATCAACTGCTCAACAACTTTGTCTCGTTCCGTGATTTTTACGGGAACGAGCGCAAGGCCATCTTCCAGGCCGGCACCCTCTACATCGACGGCCGTGCCTGTGAACTCTGTGTCCGCGTGGCAGCTGTCGACGCGCACAGCCCCATGGCCACCCTGAGCCGGACCTACCTCGCCTACTGTGATTGCAAGCGGCGCAACAGTGCCGAGCAGATGTTCATCGCCGCCGCCTTCACCGAGGGCGATGCCGACAACCTCATGGTCGGCCGCAACGGCGTCTTCTACGATTGCGAGGGCAACGACTGGGACGCCACCATCGTCAAGCTCATCGACCACCCGATCAGCGTCCGCCAGGCCTTCTGGTCGCCCTACAAGCGGATCGCCCGCATGGTCGGCGAGCAGATCGAGAAGTTTGCCGTGGCCAAGGACAAGGCCGTGGACACCCAGGCCGGCAAGAGCGTGACCGATGCCGCCAAGGCCGGCCCGCCCGCACCGTTCGACGTGGCCAAGTTCGCCGGTATCTTCGCCGCCATCGGCCTGGCCCTGGGCGCCATCGGCACGGCCATCGCCTCCATCGTCGGCGGCTTCATGTCCCTGCCGGTGTGGCAGATGCCGCTGGCCATCGTCGGCATCGTGCTGGCCATCTCCGGTCCGTCCATGCTCATCGCCTTTCTCAAGCTGCGCCAGCGCAACCTCGGCCCGATCCTCGACGCCAACGGCTGGGCGGTGAACACCAAGGCGAGCATCAACATCCCCTTCGGCTCCACCCTGACCAAGATGGCGACCCTGCCCAAGGGCGCGGAACGGTCGCTCATCGACCCGTTCGCCGAGAAGAAGACCCCCTGGAAGCGGTGGGTCTTCCTGGTCGTGCTGCTCGTGGCCCTGGGTTTTGCCTGGAACAAGGGCTACCTGCAGAAAGGCGTCCAACTGGTGAAAACCCAGCTGAGCGGTCAGACCGCCCCGGCCCCGGTTCCGGCCCCTGCGCCGGAGGCGGCCAAGGACGCGCCTGCAGCCAAGTAGGCGCTGTTCTTCCCCGACACGGAAACGCCGGATCAGCGATGATCCGGCGTTTTTTTTGTCTGACCCGGGTCGGGGTTCAGCCGCGGGCGGGTGAAAAACGGTAGGTGCGCTGGTCCGGTCCCGGTGCGGTGCGGGCGGAGGCGGCGAGCAGCACGACCATGGCCAGGGCCCAGCCGACGCCGATCTGCACCAGGCTGCGGCCGAGGTCCGGGCCGAATCCGGCCGCGCCGAGACGCACCCCGGCCCAGTAGGCCAGCGGCCCGCCGATGGCCCCGAAGACGAGGGCCACCAGCGGCCGGCCGGAGAGCCAGGCGAGCGCGTAGTGCAGGGAGGTGGCGAACTGCAGCCAGAGGACGAGCAGCCAGAGCGGCGGCAGCAACGGGAAAGGACCGGCGTCCGCAAAGCGGAGGGCGCCGGTGTGCAGGTGGATGCTGTCGATGCACAGTCCGAGCAGCAGGGAGGCGAGCAGGAGCTGCGCCTCCCGCACGGGTTGGCGGACCAGTGCCAGGTGCAGGGCCACCGGCACGAGACCGGCAGCGGCGGCCGGGAGCGGATGGCCGGCGGCCGCACCGAGCACGCAGGTGAACCAGCCCGCCTGGAAGAGGACGAAATTGACCAGGGTGGTCATACGGTCGCCGGCTGCCATCAGGTCCTGGCCACCGGCTCGCCCATGCGCGCCAGCACGAGCAGGTAATTGCGCACCAGCCGGGTACGGAAACCGGCCTCGCAGTAGCTGAAATAGTAGGTCCAGCGACGCAGGAAGGTCTCGTCGAAACCGAGCGCCAGCACCTCCTCGCGCCGGGCGAGCAGGGCCTTGTGCCAGTGCGCCAGGGTGGGCACGTAATGGCTGCCGATGTCCTCCAGGCCCACCGGGTTGAGCCGGGTTCCCCCGGCCATGGCCGCCACCATGGCCCCCAGCGAGGGCAGGTGGCCGCCCGGGAAGATGTGCTTGCGGATCCAGTCCGAGCCCAGCCGGTAGGCCCGGTACTTCTGGTCCGGCATGGTGATCGCCTGCAGGACGATGCGCCCGCCCGGGGCGAGCAGCCGGTCGATGGTCCGGAAGTAGCGGCCCAGGTGGCGATGGCCGACCGCCTCGATCATCTCGATGGAGACGATCTTCGTGAACCGGCCCTGCACGTGGCGGTAGTCGGTGAGCTGCACGTCGATTCGCGCTTCCAGGCCGGCCTCGCGCACCAGCCGTTCCACCCAGGCGTGCTGTTCCCGGGACACGGTCACCGCGGTCAGCCGGCAGCCGGTGCGGCGCACCGTTTCCAGGGCGAAGCCACCCCAGCCGCAGCCGATCTCGAGCACGTGGTCGTCCGCGTTGATCCCGGCGCGATCGATGATGGCGTGGATCTTGTTGCGTTGGGCCGTTTCCAGGCTGTCCGCGGGATCGAGGAACAGGCCGCTGGAATAGCACATGGTCGGGTCGAGGAACAACCGGTAGAAGTCGTTGCCCAGGTCGTAGTGGGCGCTGATGTTGCGCCGGCTGCCGGCCGGGGTGTTGTCGCGGCGCAGGTGGTGGAGGAAGTTGACCATCCTGCCGGCCAGGGCCGGCCACAGCCGCCGGTCGTTGACCGCCTCCTCGCGCAGGGCGAGCAGGCTGAGCAGGGCCACCAGGTCCGGGCTGTCCCAGTCGCCATCCGTGTAGGACTCACCGAAACCGATGTCCGCGCTGAGCATGGCCCGCGACCAGAATCGCTGGCAATGCACGGTCATGGCCACCTGCGGCCCGTTCCGGGCGTCACCGAAGACGAGCTGTTCGCCGTCGGCTGTGGTCAGGGTCAGGCCGCCGTGGTCGAGTTGGGCGAAGAAGCGGCTCAGCACCCGCCGGCCCAGCCGCTCCAGCGGGCCGGGACCGGCCTGGCGGATGGTGTGCGGCGATGAGGGCTCGGGCCTGGGGTGGATCGGCAGCTTTTTGCCGAAATGCAGGCGCGCCGCCTGGGCGAGGATGCGCGGGAAGGTGAGCACGGCGCGCAGCGGGTGACGGAGCACGGTGCGCGCCAGGACCGATGGCGTGAGCACCTCTGCCCGGCCGGTGAACGAGGCCTGCAGGGCCGGCTCGCCGTCGATCGAGTAGGTGATGGCCAGGGTCAGGGTGTCGCCGCCCGGCTGGGTGAGGTGGAAGCGGTAGCTGCCAATGCGCGGGAAAAAGGGCGAGACATGGAAGACCTTGTCGGTGATCGGGTCGTCCCCGATGCCGGGGAGCAGGTAGAGGTGGGTGTCGCCGAAGGTGTTGTTCACCTGGACGAGCACCGCGAACACCTGCCCGGCCGCATCCAGGCAGAAGAAAAAACTGGCCGGGTTGAACACGTAGTGGAACTGGCGCAGGGCGGTGACGAGCACGATTCGCGCCGGCTCCGTGTCCAGGCCGTGCTCGCCCAGGACCCGGCAGACCTTGTCCCGGAGCGGTGCCGTGCCGGGATGGAGGTAGTCGCGGTCGTGCAGGGCGATGGGCCGGAGGCGGTTGTGACCGAACCACCAGCTCTGGCGCGCCAGCTCGTCCACCTCATCCAGGTCCAGGGCGTAGAGGTGCAGGGGGTAGGTGAACGCGTGCCGGGTGACGCGGCTGCGGGTGTGGCGCAGCTCTCCGGTGTAGAGCCGCGAGTTCATCGCTGCGCCTGCAGGTGGGCCGCGGCCTGGTGGGCGGAGCGCACCGCGTCCTCGTGGAAGCCGTAGCCGAAGTAGCTGCCGCAGAACCAGGTGCGGCGCACGCCGTTGAGCGAGGGCAGGCTCGCCTGGGTGGCCATGCTCGCCTCGGTGTACAGCGGGTGGTGGTAGTCCATGCGGGCGAGCACCTGCTCTCCGTCGAGGGTGCCCGGGTGGTTCAGGGTAACCAGGTAGTGGCGGCGGGTGGCGAGCCCCTGGAGCAGGTTCATCGAATAGGTGACATACACCGGTCGCTCGCCGCGGTCCCCGGCCTCGCGGCGGAAGTTCCAGCAGGCCCAGGCCCGCTCCTGGGGGGGCAGCACCGCGGTGTCGGTATGGAGCACGGTGGTGTTCAGCTCGTAGCGCCAGGCGCCGAGCAGCCGCGCCTCTTCCGCAGTGGGCTCGGCCAGCAGGCGCAGGGTCTGGTCCGCGTGGGTGGCGAGCACCACCGCATCGAACGGCTCCGCCGGCCGGTCAGCGAACTGCAGCTGCACGCCGTCGTCCGCGCGCAGAACCCGGTCGATCGGGCAGGCCAGCCGCACCTCACCCCGGAACCGGTCGCGGAAAGCGTGCACATAGCTGTGGCTGCCGCCGGCCACGGTCCGCCAGCGCGGCCGGTGGCGCAGGTCGAGCAGGCCGTGGTTTTTGAAGAAGCGCAGGAACGAGCGGGCCGGGAAGGCGGTCACCCGGCCGGCCGGGGTCGACCAGATGGCCGCGGCCATGGGCGCCAGGTAGTTGTCCACCATGAACGGCTGGAACCGATGGCGGGCCAGGTAGTCGGCCAGGGTGCCCAGCTCCGCGTCGCCGGCCAGGTCGGCCTCGGCCTGGCGGCAGAACCGGCCGATCTCGAGGAGAAACCGCCAGAAGCGGGGGCTGACCAGGTTGGCGCGCTGGCTGAACACGCCGTTCAGGTCGTTGCCCGCGTAGGTGAAGCCGGTCTCGCGGCAATGGAAGCCAAACGACATCTCGGTGGCGCGCGAGGCCACCCCGAGTTCGTCGAGAAAAGCGATGAACAGCGGGTAGGTGGCCTC
>CAZMNU010000060.1:0-17170 GCA_964567725.1 uncultured Desulfobulbus sp.
AGACAGCGGACTCTGACTCCGCTTATCGGGGTTCGAATCCCTGTCCCCCAGCCACGATAATACAAGGGGTTACGGTTTCGGCCGTGACCCCTTTTTTCTTGCTCGCCTCACCTTGTCAGCACAGTGTAAGCACATTTGGACAGTGCAGGCGAAAGTTCGCCCTCGATTCACTCGCCTCGTCCTGGTCCGCGCCAAAAAATCCAGGCACGGGGAAGGTCCTCCGCCGGGTCCTTGTGTTCGTCCGGTACGCGGCCGTGGGCTTGCCGGTCGTGCAGGTGCAGCAGGGCAATGGCGAATGGCGACCTGAAATGGTCCCGCCGGCGCGGCGATCTCCTCGGCCAATTGCTGGAATCCGTTGCGGCACTTGCCTTTTCGGCGAGAATGTGGCCTACTGCAGGCCGGGGTCCACAACGGACCGAACGACCAAAATTCAGGGAGAGGAGGCAGAAATGAAACGAGTGTTGATTGTACTGTCGCTGGTCACGGTCATGCTGTTCGCAACCCAGGCGATGAGCGCCGACAGGGAGGCGATCAAGAACAATGTGGACGAGGTGGTCAATGCCATCGATGGCGGCAAGGACGCGAAAAGCTACGCCGCCGACGCATTTGCGCCCTATGTGTTCATCATGCAGGCCGACGGCACCCTCGTCGTCCATCCCACCCTGGCCGGCCAGGACCTGAAAGTCAAGGCCATGCCGATTTTCGAGGCACTGCAGGCGTCCACGCCCGCAGGGCTGTGGGTCACCTACCAGTGGGACGGCAAGGAGAAGAACACCTACACCCGAAAAACCAAGAGTAACCTCACCGTGGGCAGCGGCTACTGACGCCGCGGTCGACCCGACCTCAACAGGAAAAGGGGATTCCCTCCGGGGAATCCCCTTTTTTGTGCCGCGTGCACGGACAACCCGGCCTGTTCGCGGTCAGCCGCCGGTCGCCGCACCGGGTACGATTCCGTGGTTACCGGCATGGTGGTCAGCCCCGTCCACCTCTGCCGCGACCTCGATCTCCACTCACAAAAAAAATCTCAACAGGAGGAATATCCTCCGCCGGGTCCATGTGTTCGTCGCTGTCCTTGGTCGCCCGTCCGGCTCCATCAGGGTCGAGCCCTGCGGGTGCGCACAGCCTGAAGAAAGCGGTTCCTCCACGTGCTTTCCAGAAAAGCAACAAGGGTGACGGGGCGGCCGACGCCTCACACCTTTCACCTCCGCCGGGGGTCAGGTTCCGGGGTTCTTTAGCAAAGGGCTACCCGCAAAATCTGCGGACGAGACAGAAATGATGAAGGGTCTCAAGGACAAGCTGTTCCCCCCTGCACCATTTTCCCTGCCTGCTTTTGGGGAGACACTTGTTGACGCAGTTCTTTTTGCGTTGTCACGAGCAACTTATACAGAGCTGGATTGATGGAGTCATTTTTTTGAAGAAAAGTGCTGATCACAGCATCCCCCTCTGCATGGCAACCAAGCTGAGCCAGAGCCTCAGCCAGGTTGTTCGCCGCACCTGCATGGCCGGGGGCAAGGGCGAGGAGCTTCCTGTACTGTGCTATTGCTTCTTTTTGCTTTCCTGATTTCAGAGAGATGTTCGCTTGACCAAAAAGTGCCTCTGCACAATCATCAGGATGCCGTGTACAGAGAGCCTGGTACGATTTTTCCGCCGCCTGAAGCCTGCCGGCAGTTTCTAGTGCGATAGAGGCTTTAAGATAGGATTCCTTGTTGTACCCTGCCGGAAATTGACCAGGTTGCAAGACCACCATTGCCCAATAATTCCCCCCCTGCCAGCTCCGTAAAAAAGCCCGGTGCTGCATCTGCAAACGTCTTTTCTCTCCTGAGCGCAGGATAACTTCCCGATCTGTAAGACCAACAACCACTGCATAATGAAAACGTGGAGAAAATGAAAACCCCAGATTTTGCAGAACAAGCACTGGGTTGCCGGCAGCAAGCTCTGCGGCCAAGGCGGTAAAAGTATCCTGAAGAACGTATGGGAGCCGATCGTAACGACGAACGGCGGCAAGCAGTTCTGCCTGCAGGCTCCCCTTTCGCTTCGGGAGATACACCTGTTTTTCCAGTTCAGCCGGCACTACCGGGACATCGCTCACCTGCAAAAGAGTAGCCAAAGCCGCTGGCCCGCACTGAAATTTTTTCTGAGGAAAAAATGGGGTGTCTGCGAGTTCGACGGGTTCCGTCAATGACACTACTTGCCTGCCATCAGGAGCGTGGCGAGCACCGCATCCCTGCAGGAAAAAAAGGCAAACAAAGAGTATGCACCACCAGGGGTGGTGCATGACTTTGCGGCTAGATTCTGGTGAATATATTGGTGACACCTATGAGTTCGAGAATCAAAAGGATAACAAAAACAATGCCAATAACCTCAATGACACCGGCACCGGCAGGAAGATCAGCGATGCGACCCTGAAGCAACTGCACTTCCTCGGATGAAAGATGAGCTATGCGCTGCTCAGCCTCCAGGGGATCGACGCCAAACTCGACCAGTTTCGCGCGAACATCGTCTCTGCTGATAAATTCGCTAATCTGCATTTTCCCATCCTGATGCTGCTGGACAGAAAAATAAGTATCAGTGTCTATCATCCTGGCCTCAACAGTGGGAATAAGTGTTGAGGTGATGCCAAACGTCGTCAGCAGAAAAAAAATTAAAGAAATCCTTAATGGTCTCATTGCGCATTCCTCTCCTGAAAATAATTATCAATGCATAATTGATTTTATGAACACAGCCCAAGGCAACCGTCTCAGAATGATAGCATGTCCCTGACTTTTTCCCAATTGTTCCTCAACCTCCCGAATTAAAATACAAAAGCTGAAATACGGTTTCAGCTCTTTAAAATTGTCGTTCTCGTAAAAAGCCACGAGAACGACGTCTCTTGCTTCGCAACAGGTTATTTTTACAAACGTGCTGTTGCAGATTTTGGCTTTTTACGGTGCCATCAAAATTGCCGATAAAACACGAAAAAAGCCTTTCGCTCCACCAGTGGGGCGGCAAGGAGAAGAACACCTGCATCCGCGCAACCAGGAGCAATCTCACTGTAGGTAGCGGCCACTGACGCCGCGGCCGACCGGGTCCTGGCAGCAAAGGGAATTCCCTCCGAAAAATTCCCTTTGCTGTGTCGCCCGCACGGGCAACCCGGACTGTTCGCGATCAGCCGCCGGTTGCCGCACCGGGATCAGAAGCGGAACACCGCGGCCAGCAACGCCCCGTCGGGAACCTCTTCCGGGGGCAGGGCGTAGACCGCGCCGCCGCTGACCAGGGTCTGGATGGCGGCCAGGTCGAGCAGGTCCTGGTCACCGGGTTCCGGAGCGGGATGCAGGGCCACCTCGTCGCTGTCCCGGTCGACCCGTCCCCAGACCTGTACGCCCACCGCCACGAACAGCACCTCGACCCGGCCGTGACCCGCCGCAGCCACCGTTTCGGCCACGTCGGTGCTGGTCTGGCCGGTGCCGGCCAGCTGGTGGTAGCGCGCCCTCGCTGTTCCCCGGTTCTTCGCGAACACCGGCTCCACGATTTCCCACCCCCTGGCGTGCAGTTCCTCGGGTGTCATGTTCTCCGGGTTGCCGGCGATGCCCGTGTCCATCAGCTGGGGGTATCCGCTGATCTCCCGGTAGAGGGGGTAGAGGCTCTCCACCCCGGCCAGCACCAGGGGCGGGGTGCTGTCCGCGAGCAACGCGCACACCTCCCTGTCGATGGTGCGGAACCACTGCTGCAGGCGGGTCTTGATGTCGTTTGAGATATCGTGGCCGTGGAACACGGCGGCCCGGCCGCCCGAGGCGGCGGGTGTGCCGGTGTGCAGCTGCAGCTGCCGTTCCGGGTAACCTTCCGGCAGGGTGTCCACGAGGCGCCGGGGCACATCGGCGAGTTCCACGCTGTCCATGGTGTGCCGGGTGCCGACGAGCAGGCGCAGGTCGTTCTGGCTGACGGCCAGGACCGAGAAGGTACCGTCGCTGGTCAAAAGCGGCAGCAGCGGCTTCAGGTGGAACCGGTCGGTGACCACCGCCAGCTCGGCGAAGGGCAGCGGCACCCGGAAAAAGCGGAACAGGTCCTCCGAGAAAAAGACCGCCAGCCCGTCGCTCTGGTGCTGCCAGAAGTCGTGGTCCCGGAGCAGGTCGCGGGGTTTGGCGAACAGGGCATCGAGCGGCGTTGACCGCAGGCCCCGGGCGCGCAGCTCCTCTTCGGCCCGGCGCAGCAGGTTGCGCAGGCGGATCGGGTCCTGCTCCGTCTCCCGTCCTGCCCGATGGGTCGGCAGGTACAGGGACACGCACCAGCCGGCATGCGTGTCGGCAAAGGTTTGGCGGATCTGCTCGAGGGTGATTCTCTCCATGAGTAGGTACCTCCGGGGTTGGAGTGGTCGAATGTCCGGGCGTGAACCCGGGCCGCTTTGCTGCGTGCCTCCGTTCGTGTCCAGGTCTGGCCGGAGAAGCGGACAGGATGGCGCCGCGCGGACCGTTTTCGGCACAACGGTGGAGGGACGGTCGTGCCGGGCCCGGTGCAGACCACCGCAGGAAAAGGCCGGGCAGTGACCCAAGCAGGCAGTTCGGGAAAACCCTTTGGCGCCGGCCGGTTGTGAACAGGCCGGATGACCGCCGGCGGGCAGGGACGGCCGGAACAGGAACGATGTGGTGGCACGCCAGAACGCAAGGGTCACGGGGTGTCCTCTCCTCCTGGTGATAGTCTTACAGGGTCGGGGAAAAAAGGTCAGCGGATATTTGCGGCTGGAGGCGGTAGGGCGCGCACTGTCCTGCCCGCAGGGACAGATTCCTTCCCGGCAGGACAACGGAACGGCTTCCAGTCCGGTCCGGGCGATCCGGTCCGCCGGTGCAGGGGTGGAAAGCGGTTGCCGGGAACGGCTCCAGGGGGCAGGGGGGAAAGGGGTTGCATCCTGGCGTGATTGTTGCTTGAATAGCTTTTCGCAGCAGGGAACCCTGCGGCCATGGTTGGGTCCCGTTCGGGAGCACAAGCGCCAGCGCAGGGAGAACATCGAGCCTCAGTCACAGGAGCATGCCGTGAAACTTTCCGTCTTTCCGCCCTTTTTTCGTGCCGGCCTGTTCGCCGGGATCCTTCTCCTGCTCGCCGCCCAGGCCGCCTCGGCCAGGAGCATCGCCAAGGACGAAACTAACATCCGCTCCGGCCCGAGCCTGCAGTCCGAGATCCTGTTCACCGTGCCCCGCGGCTACCCCATCGAGGTGCAGGAGCGTTCCGGCAAGTGGACCCGGTTCCAGGACTGGCAGGGCAACTCCGCCTGGGTGTATTCCTCCCTGGTGAACGACGTCAACACTGCGGTCATTCTGGTCGAAAAGGCCAACATCCGCAGTGCCGGTTCCATCAATGCCAAGGTGGCGGCCGTGGCCGAGATCGGTGAGATCTACAAGGTGCTCAGCAAAAAAGGCGACTGGGTCCAACTCGGCTACTATGACAGCAACGCCCCGGTGGGCTGGATTCGGCACGACCTGGTGTTCGGCGAGTAAGCCGACCGACCGGAGCAGAACCCCGGCCACCCGCAGCGCCTGAGGGCGGGTGGCCGGCTTTCGTCCCCTGGCCCCGACTCCGCCCACAACCGGGCCATTCCCTCCTCCTTTTTAGCCCTTCTGCCCTGTGCGGCCGTCCGCGCGCGTCCAGGGCCGCTTTCCGCCCCTTCCCGGCGTCCCTTCTCTCGTTTCCCCAGCACCGGCAATACGGTGCAGTCGCCCCGGACCTTTGCGGCCTCCAATCGCGTCCGCTCGCCCGGCAGGTGAACGACCGTTGCAGGATCGAGGTTGCTGGTGGATCTGCGCTGAATCGCGCTCGGGGTCCAGGGTCTTTATGCGGGCAGGGGCTGGTGGCGGGGCAGGGCGGGCAGGGAGGGACCCGGGCCGGAGCAGGTGGGCAACTCCGGCCCGGGGAAGCGTGGCGGGCGGCGGCCCGCCCGGTCTAGAAGAACAACCAGCCCCAGGTGGCGAGCAGCACCGAGCAGATCAGGTTGAGGACAACCCCGGCGCGGAGCATGTCACGCTGGCGGATGTGACCGGAGGCGAACACGATGGCGTTGGGCGGCGTGGCCACCGGCATCATGAAGGCCAGCGAGGCGCCGAAACCGATCATGAGCACGAGGATCTTGGGCGGCAGTCCCATCTGCTCGGCAATGGCCGCGAACACCGGCACGAGCAGGGCCGCGGAGGCGGTGTTGCTGGTGAACTCGGTGAGGAAGACGATGAAGATGGCCACGATCAGGTACATGACAAATGGTGACACCCCGCCGATCAGGGCCGCGACCTGCTGGCCGAGCACGGCCGAGGCGCCGGAGGCGCGCAGCACGGCGCTGAGCGTCAGGCCGCCGCCGAACAGGTAGAGCACGCCCCAGTCGGTGTTCTCGGAGATCTGCCGCCAGTTGGCCAGCCCGAGGGCGACCACGAGAATGGCGGCCATGAGGGCGATGACCGTGTCCGCGCTGGCGATGTGCAGCCCCCTGGCCAGGCGGCTGCTGAAAATCCAGGCGAGCGCGGTACAGGCGAACAGCACCAGCGCCATGATGCGCGGGGTCGTCCAGGGGATGTGGACCTCGGCGATGCTCACCCGGTCACCGAACCTGGGTCGGAACAGGGTGTAGAGCACGACCAGCATCACCGGCAGAAGCACACACATGAGCGGCAGGCCGAGGCGCATCCAGCCGGCGAAGTCCATGTTCAGGGCGCGGGCGGCAATGGCGTTGGGCGGCGAGCCGACCAGGGTGCCCAGGCCGCCCAGGCTGGCCGAGTAGGCGATACCAAGCAGCAGGAAGACCTTGGTGTTGCGGTTGTCGTTCTTCAACTCGGCCAGCAGCCCCAGGGCCAGCGGCAGCATCATGGCCGCGGTGGCGGTGTTGCTGATCCACATGCTCAGACCGGCGGTGGCCAGGAACAGGTAGAGGGCGGCGATACCCATGCGGCCGCCGGCCGCGGCCAGCAGGCCAAGGGCGATCTTGTGGTCCAGCCGCTGGGCGTGCAGGGCCGTGGCCAGGGCGAAGCCGCCGAAAAAGAGGAAGATCACCGGGTCGGCAAAGGCGGCCAGGGCTTTTTTGGTGCCGAAGTCCTCGAAGCCGAGCAGCACGCTCACCACCGGTACGAGCAGGGCGGTGATGCTCACGTGAAAGGCCTCGGTCAGCCAGAGAATGCCGATGAAGATGAGCAGGGCCAGCCCCTTGCGCGGTTCATCGGCATAGGGCAGGAACAGGTAGGCCATCCAGGCGACCAGGCTGGCGACGGCGGCGATGGTCAGGCCGCGCCAGGGCGAGTGGTGGGCGGGTTCGGTTTTGCGTGGTCTGACATGGGTGGCGACGAGTTCGGTCTCAGGACTGGACATGGCGGGCTCCTGGTTGCAGGGAAAACGACCGTCGCCGGCCGGCCAAAGCGGGGGCGAACCCACGGGGCGGGGGAGCGGCGGCAGGATACGGGGCAACGGGACGAACGACGGGGGGCAGCGCGGGCGTGGGAACAGGCGAACGGCTCGGGTTTGCTCGGCAGCTGGCGGCCGGGGATCCAATATAGAGAATTGTCAGGTGGTTGCAAGCAGAAACAGCCTTGTTTGGGTCACCGCCGCGCCCCGGTTGGCGCTGACCTCTCCCGGCTTTCGGCCCGGAGCGCCGCTCCCCCAGGGCAAAGGGACGATGGTGCCGCCCGCAGGTCCGGCACGCGAAACCGGAGGCGGCAGGGATGCAGGAGGCAGCGAACAGGCAGGCGATGTCCCGCGGCAACGAGCGGCTCAGGCGGTGCGGGTCCAGCGGCAGACCCGTTCCTCGACCAGGTCGAGGAGCAGGTAGAGACAGAGGCCGAGCGCGGCCATGGCGACGATGCCCGCGTACAGGCGCTCGTAGTCGGCCTGGCCCCAGGCGTCCATGATAACGAAGCCCAGGCCGCGGGTGGTGGCGAAGCTTTCCACGAAAAAGAGGATGGCCACGGCCGTGCCGATGGAGATGCGCAGCGCGGTGAGGATGCGCGGCAGGGTGGCCGGCCAGATCACGTGGCGATAGATCTGCGCCCGGCTGGCGCCCAGGGTGCGCATGGTGAGCAGGTAGTTGGGGTGAATGGCCCGGGCCGCGTCGCGGGTGGTGACCAGGATCTGGAAGAAGACGATCAGGCCGATGAGCACAATCTTGGACAGGTTGCCGATGCCGAACAGGAGGATCACCAGCGGCAGCAGGACCACATGCGGGATGGGGTAGAGCAGGTAGATGAACGGCGAGAGCCGCCGGTCCCACCAGGTCTCGGTGCCGGTGATGAGGCCAAGCGGCACGGCCGCGCCCAGGGCGAGCAGGATGCCGCCGAGGGCACGCACCAGGCTGATGGCAAGATGCCCGGCCAGGCTGCCGTCCACGAGCATTCGCCCGATGAGCACGAACACCCGCCAGGGCCCGGGCAGGGCCATGGTATCGAGCGTCAGGGCCGCGACCTGCCAGCCGGCCAGCAGCACGAGCGCGGCGAGGATGATGGCGGTCCGGCTAGTCGGCATGCACCTGCTCGCGGATGAGCGTGCGCAGCCGGCGGCACTGGTGGAAGAAGGTTTCGCTCTGCCGGTAGTCGGCCCGACCCGCGCCGGGGTTGTCGACCACCGCCGCCACCCGCGCCGGCCGGTCAGTGAGCACCACCACCGTCCGGCCGAGGAAAACCGCCTCCTCGATGCTGTGGGTGACGAGCACCATGGTCACCCGGTGGCGCTGCCAGATGTCCAGGATGGTGTGCTGCAGCCGCTCGCGGGTGAGGGCGTCGAGCGCGGAGAGGGGCTCGTCCATGAGCAGCAGCTGCGGCCCGGTGGCGAGCGCCCGGGCGAGCGCCACCCGCTGCTGCATGCCGCCGGAGAGCTGGCCCGGAAAATGGTCGGCGAACGCGGCCAGGTCCATCTCCACGAGCAGTTCGTTCACCCGGGCGCGGATCTGCTCCCGGTCCGCGCCCCGCAACCGCAAACCGAGGCCGATGTTCGCGGCCACGCTCTTCCACGGCAGCAGGCCGTAATGCTGGAGGATCACCCCGGTTCGGCTGCGGTCGGCCACCCGCACCGTGCCCGCGGTGGGTGCCAGCAGCCCGGCCAGGAGGAAGAGCAGCGAGGTCTTGCCGCAGCCGGAGGGACCGATCACCGCGCAGCTCGCCCCGGCTCCCACCTGCAGGCTGACGTCCTCGAGCACCGGCAGGGTACGGGCGTTGTCGGCAAAGCTGAGGTGGACCTTGTTGAGGGCGATCATTCGTCGCGGGCGAGGAAGTCCCGGTCCACCAGCTGCTCGTAGGCGAGCGGCGGGCTGAGGCGGCGTTCGGCCAGCCAGTCGATCACCGGCGCGTACAGCTCGTGCGGGAAGGGCGCGGGCTCGGGATAGGCGGGGATGGGATAGGTGGCGGCCAGGTCCGCGGGGATGCGGCCCTTGTCGACAAACAGCGGCCGGTAGCGTTCGGGCTCGTGGTTGATCAGGCGCACCGCCCGGCCGTAGGCACTGAAAAAGGCCCGCACCTCGGCCCGGCGTTCGGCAAGCACCTCTCGGCGGAAGACGAACACGGTCTGCGACAGGCTGGTCGTGCTGTCCGCGTCCGAGACGAGCAGCCGCGCCCCGCGGCCCATGGCGATGGCGGCAAGCGGCTCGGGCAGGGTGGCCGCCTGCACCTGGTTGCCGAGCAGCATCTGCAGGCGGATGGGCATCTTTTTGATGTCGATGGTGCGCCGCTCGGCCGGGGTGAAGCCGCGCCCGGCGAGTAGTCGGTCGGTGACGTAGTCGATGATGGTGGCCCGGCTCACCGCCACCTCCACCCCTTTCAGGTCGTCCACGGTGCGCAGGGAACTTTTCGGCGCGGCCAGGATGGCGAACGGCCCCTCGGCCGGGGTGGCGCCCAGGCAGAGGGCGGTGATGCGCAGCAGGCCGCGGCCCTGGTCGAGCAGCAGCGCACCCACCGGGTCGGTGATGGCGCCGTCGATGGCCCCGGCGGTGAGGGCGCTGTCGCGTTCCAGGGCGCTCTGGAAGGGAATCAATGCCACCGTACTGTTCGTCTCGCCGAAGAACCCCTCGCGCTCGGCCAGGAACAGGGGCACCGCGTCCTCGATGTGCAGGGTGCCGATTTTCAGCACGCCGGCGTGCAGCGGGGCGGTGACGAGGAGGATCAGGAGCAGGAGCGGCAAGATACGGTGCATGGAACTCTCCGGGCCGGGAACAGGGGCGGGATGGTGCCGGACTATAGCGGCGTACCGCCCCCGGGTCAACCGGAGAACCCGGCGCGGCGATGGCCGCGCCGGGGAACGAAAGGTGCCGGCGGACCCCAGGGAGGCGGGAGCGTCCCGGTGAGGAGGGCGGAGCCCGCCGGCAGTGGCAACAGGGACGCGTCAGCCTTGTTTCAGCTTCTGCAGGGCCTGTTCGGCCGCGATGGTGATCGGCTCCGCGCTCGGTTCGGACGAGATGTCCGGGTTGCAGGCGGAGGTGAAGGTGGTCAGCTCACGGATGGTCTTGCCGCCGAGGATGAAGGCAGTGACCGCGTCGATCTCCCGGGCCATGGTCACCGTGTGGCTGACGATCTGGCCGCCGATGAGCCGCTCGGTGTTCCGGTCGAACACCAGCTTGAGTTTCCACGGCTTGACCCCCGGGATCATGGCGTGCTTGGAGCGCGAATCCACCACCGCGCTCACGGTCGCAAAACCCTCGCGGGCCGCGTTCTCCTCGGTGAAGCCGGTGGCGGTGATGGTCAGGTCGAACATCTTGCAGCCGCCGGCATCGAGCACACCCGGGAACTCGATGTCGTAGCCGGCCAGCCGCTTGGCCGCCAGCCGCCCCTGGACCACCGCCGGGCCGCGCAGTTGCCCGGGCGCCGGTTTTTTGGTGAGGAAGTTGAACTTCTCCACGCAGTCGCCGCCGGCGAGGATATCCGGGTCGCTGGTCTCCTGGAAGGTGTTCACCCTGATGCCGAATTTGGCCATCTCCAGGCCCGCGTCAACGGCCAGTTGGGTGTTCGGACGCACGCCGACGTTCATGAAGACCATGTCCGCGTCCAGGGTCTCGCCCGAGGCGAGCTGTACGCCGGTGACCCGGCCGTCCCTGCCGACGATGCGCTCCACCTTCTCGCCGGTGCGGAACTTGAGCCCCTTGCCTTCCAGGTACTCGCGCACCACCGCGCTCATGTCCCCATCGAGCATGAGCGGCAGCGGCCGGTCCATGAGTTCGACGATGGTGATGGTGTAGGCGCCGGCATGCTGCTCGGCGAGCAGGGTGGCGGCCTCCATGCTGATGAAGCCCGCGCCGATGAAGACGATGTGCTTGGTTTTCTGCGCGGCCAGGTGGTCCTTGATGCGCTCGGCGTCGGGCAGGCCGCGCAGGGTCATGACCCCCTGCAGGTCGCGGCCCTCGATGGGCGGCACGAACGAACTCGACCCGGTGGCCAGGTAGAGCTTGGTGTAGTCCAGCTTGCGGCCGTCGGCCAGGGTCACGGTTTTCGCGGCGCGGTCGATGGCCGTCACCTCGTCGTGGAGGACCGTGATCTTCTGATCATTGAGCATCTTGTCCGGAACAACGATACCTTTACTGGCAGCCAGACCGGCTGCAACGTGGGGCAGCGCTCAACGGACAATGAAAAATTCCTCCTTGCGGACAACGGTGATGTCGATATCCGGCATGAGCTTGCGGGACATCATGGCCATGGGGCCGCCGGAACCGCTGCAGCCGACGATGACGAGTTTGTCTCCTTTCTGCATGGTGCTTCTCCTGTGGTTGAGGTTGCGGGGTGACAATCGGGATGCGGTCAGCGGCCGGCCGGCGGACCGGCGGTCTTCGCCGGTGCCGGGGGCGGGCCGAACAGCCGCTCGGTGAGCCGCACGTACCAGGCCGCGGACTGGACCTGGATGATGTAGGCCAGGGCCACCACCAGGGCAGCATCCGAACCCTGGGCGCCGAAGGCGTTGATGGCCACGGCCAGGGCAATGGACAGGTTGCGCATGACCGTGCCGTAGACCATGGCGATGGCATCGCCGCGGGGCAGCAGCGTCCGGCCGAGCAGGGTGCTGAGCGTAAAGTTGATCAGGTAGATGAGCACCAGCGGTACGAGGATCTGCACCAGCATGGCCGGCGCGGCCACGATGGTACGGGCCTTGAGGGCGAGTGCGATGAAGACGATGCCAAGTACGCCCAGGGTGGACAGGGCGGGAAAACGGGGCGCCAGCCGGGTGGCGAACATCTCCTTGCCGTACCGGCCGACCAGGTACCGCTGGGTGGCGTAGCCGAGCGCCATGGGCAGGAAGACGATGAGCACGATCTGGCTGAACACCGCCCCCATGTCCATGGCCACCCTGGCGCCGAGCAGCACCTGCACGTAGATCGGGGTGAGGAGCGAGCCGAGCGTCAGGCCGATCACGGTCATCTTGACCGCCGCGGCCACGTTGCCTTTGGCGAACCCGGTCCAGCTGATGGTCATGCCGCTGGTGGGCACCAGCCCGGCGAGCAGCAGGCCGAGCAGCAGGTAGGGCTGGTCGCGGAAGAAGACCAGGCCGATGCCGAAGGTGAGGAAGGGGACCACGGCGAAATTGACCAGCTGGGTGACCACCTGGGCGCGCAGGTCACCGCCGGCAAACACCTCGCGGATCTTGAGCGTCACCATCATGGGGTAAACCATGAGAAAGGTGAAGGGCACGATCAGGCTCTTCAGCCAGCCCATGTCGCCGGCCAGCCCGGCGAGAAAGCCCAGGACCATGGCCGCGGGGATGGCGACCACCAGGTTCTTGCTTATCCGTTGCAGCAGTTTCCACATCGGGGGTTTTTCTCCATGGGGTTCGGGTTCGGGTTGTCCGCAGCGACGGTGGCGGTGACCAGCAGCCGATGGCCGGGCGGTTCCCCGACCCCGGCCAACTCCACCGCCCGGCAGCGGTCAGCGGGCAGCAGGCGGAGCAGCTCGGCCAGCGGTTCGGCGCGGTCACAGCGGATCTCGATCTGCTCGCCCGCCGCCAGGTCGCGCACCGCCTGGAGGATATGCAGCAGGGTGAAGGGATCGCCGTGGCCGTGCAGGTGGAGGTGACGCATGCTGGTCCGTGGTTGGTGTTGTGCAGGCATGCCAGGGGGTAACCAAGAACCGTGCCAGGACGGCCGAATGTTCCGGGGACGACACTGTCTCCCCGTTTTTGCGAAGAATTACCCGGTGGACGGACGCTGTCCGGGCAACCCGCGCGGTGATTGCTTGCCCTCGGGCGCAACACCTGTTAAATGGTGTCAAGTAACAGGTGTTCAATTTTGAACAGGAGACTGCCATGCAGACCGAAGAACTCTCTGCCAACTGGAAGACCGTGGTGGACACCATCCAGGAGGGGGTGATGATCGTCGACCCGTCCGGGACCATTGTGTCCGTCAACCAGGCCCTGACCGAGATGACCGGGTTCGCCGCCGAAGACCTGGTCGGCCGGCCCTGCGGCGCGCTCAACTGCGCCTCCTGCCGGCTGGAGCGGGAGCCGGACGGGCCGCACTGGTGCTCGCTGTTTGCAAACGGCCTGCTCACCCGCCAGCGCTGCAGCCTGGTGCGCCGCGACGGCACCGAGGTGCAGGTGCTCAAGAACGCCTCGGTGCTGCGCGACGCCGGCGGCCGGGTGATCGGCGCGGTGGAGACGATCACCGACCTGAGCGGCCTGCTCGAGCGCGACACGGCCATCGAGGCCTTCCGGCGGGAGTTGGACAACCGCGACACCTTCCACGGCATGATCGGGGTCAGCCCACCCATGCAGCGGTTCTTCGACCTGCTCGACAACGCCGCCTCCTCGGACGCGCCCCTGCTGCTGCTCGGCGAGTCGGGCACGGGCAAGGAGCTGGCCGCGCGGGCCGTGCACGAGCGCAGTCCGCGCCGTGACGGGCCGTACGTCAAGGTCAACTGCGCGGCCCTCAACGAGGCCCTCTTGGAGAGCGAGCTGTTCGGCCACGTGCGCGGCGCCTTCACCGGCGCGCACCAGGCACGGGCCGGCCGGTTCGAGGCGGCCTCGGGCGGCACCATCTTTCTCGATGAGATCGGTGATTTGCCCGCGCTCACCCAGGTGAAACTCCTGCGCGTGCTCGAGGAGCGGGTGATCGAGCGGGTGGGCGACAACCGGCCGGTGGCCGTGGATGTGCGCATCCTCTCGGCCACCAACCGCGATCTGGCGGCCATGGTGCGCGCGGGTTCGTTCCGCGAGGACCTGTTCTACCGCATCAACGTCCTGCCGGTGACCATCCCGCCGGTGCGCGAGCGGCCGGGCGACGTGCCGCTGTTGGCCGAGTCCTTCCTCCGCAAGATGCAGCTGCGCACGGGCAGGGACATCCGCGCCATCAGCGCCGCGGCCATGCACCTGCTCATGACCTACCCCTGGCCGGGCAACGTGCGCGAACTGCGCTCCACCTTCGAGTACGCCTTTGTCACCTGCCAGGGATTGACCATCGAGCCCGAGCACCTGCCGCCGCCGGTCCGGCAGGGGGGTGCGCCGTCTCCCCCGGAACCGGTCAGGGTGCCGGCGGAGGCGGCCGCGAACAACCGCGAGGAACGGCAGCGGCGCGAACTCATCGAGGCGCTCACCCAGGCCGGCGGCAACCAGAGCCGGGCCGCGGAACTGCTCGGCATCTCCCGGGTGACCGTGTGGAACCGGATGAAGCGCTACGGTGTGCGGGCCGAGCGCCAGGTGCGTACATGATGGCTCCGGCCCTGTGTGCCGGGGGCTGAGGGGCGATCGCGCCGGGTCCGGCCGGATCGCCTTTTTTGCACCCGCACCCCGTGACCGTTGACAGATGACCTGTTTGCCGATAAGCCGCACCATGGGCGGCCGGAGACGGCCGCAATCTTCCCTGCAAGCGGAGCACACGGTGATGGACGAACAGCGCAAAACCACCCCCCTGCATCCCTGGCATGTCGGCCAGAGCGCCAGCATGGCCTGTTTCGGCGGCTACCACATGCCGCTCTGGTACCCGGCCGGGGCCAAGGCCGAGCACCTGGCCGTGCTCACCGCGGCCGGCCTGTTCGACACCAGCCACATGGCGCTCCTCAGCCTGCACGGCCCGGGCTCGCGCACCCTGCTGCAGCGCTGCTGCTGCCGCGACCTGGAGCGCTGCCTGGGCAAGGCCAGGGGGCCGCTCGTCCCCGGCCGCAGCGTCTACACCATGTTCCTCGATGAGCGCGGGTTCGTCATCGACGATGCCATTGTCAGCCAGTGCGCCGACGCGGACTACACGGTGGTGGTCAACGCCTCCATGGGCGCGGCGGTGGCCGCCCACCTGGCCGCGCACAACCGGGACGGCGCGCGCATCGTCGACTGGACCGACAGGCTCGGCAAGATGGACCTGCAGGGCCCGAGGGCGCCGCGCATCCTCGCCCGGGTGCTCGCGGACGCGGAGCAGGTGTTCGCGGGGCTCGTCACCTTCTCCTTCAAGGGCAGCTTCGCCCCGGACCGGCTGTCAGCCGCGACGCCCGCGCACCTCACCGACGGCACGCCGGTGCTCGTCTCGCGCACCGGCTACACCGGCGAGGTCGGCTTCGAGCTGTTCGTGGACCGCGCCCACACCGCTTCGCTCTGGGAGCAGTTGCTCGCGGCCGGCGCAGGCGAGGGCCTCCTGCCCTGCGGCCTGGCGGCCCGCGACTCGTTGCGCGCCGGCGCCGGCCTGCCGCTCTCCCACCAGGACATCGGCCCCTGGCTGTTTAGCCGCAACCCCTGGCTGTTCGTGCTGCCGCGGGACGGGCAGGGCGGCTTCACCAAGGAGTTTGTCGGCGCGGCCGCGCTGGTGGCGGACGGCGACCCCCACCACACCCTGGCCTTTGCCGGTTTCGACCCGCGCAAGGTGGCGGCCGGCGAGCAGAGCCGGGTGATGGACCCGGACGGCCGCGAGCTTGGCCGGGTGCTCACCTGCGCCACCGACATGGCCATCGACCGGGTGGACGGCCGCATCGTCAGTCTGACCACGCCCAGTGAGTACGGCCGGCCCTCGGATTTCACCCCGCGCGGCCTGTGCTGCGGCTTTGTCCGCGTCAGCGAACCGCTCGCCGCGGGCGCCATCGTGCACTTAAGTGAAGGGCGGCGCACCCTCAAGGTCGAGATCCGCGACGAGATCCGTCCGGACCGCACCGCCCGCCAGTCCCTGACCCGTTTCCTCCCCTGACTGCCAGCCAAGGAGCCAGCCATGAAAGAACTCGACGAACTGCACCTGCCCGACGATATCCGCTACACCGACGAGCACGAATGGGCGCGGATCACCGGCGACATTGCCCGCATCGGCGTGTCCGACTACGCCCAGGACCAACTGGGCGACATCGTCTTTGTCGAACTGCCGGCCGTGGGCGACACCATCGCCAGGGGCGAGGTGTTCGGCACGCTCGAATCGGTCAAGGCGGTATCCGAGCTGTACCTGCCGCTCTCCGGCGAGGTGGTGGCGGTGAACACGGCGCTTGTCGACGCGCCCGAGCTGATCAACCAGGACCCCTACGCGGCCTGGATCATCGAGGTGCGGCCCACGGATGCGGGCGAGTACGACCAGTTGCTCACCGCCGCGGCCTACCTCGACCTGCTGCGGGGGTAGGGCCATGCGCTACCTGCCGCACACCCCCGAAGAGATCAGCGAGATGCTCGCCGTGGTCGGCGCGGACTCGCTGGAGGCGCTGTTCGCGCCGGTGCCGGCCGACTGCCGGCCCACCGGATCGTGGCATCTGCCGCAACCTTTGAGCGAATGGCAGCTCAACGACCACCTGGAGGGTCTCGCCGCCACCATGGGCACCGGCCCGCGCACCCGGGTGCTGGTGGGCGCCGGCTCCTACCGCCACCACATCCCGGAGACGGTGCGCACCCTGGCCTCCCGCTCCGAGTTCCTCACCGCCTACACCCCCTACCAGCCGGAGATCAGCCAGGGCACCCTGCAGGGTATCTTCGAGTACCAGACGCTCACCGCCCGGCTGCTCGGCATGGACGTGGTCAACGCCTCCATGTACGACGGCGCCACCGCGCTCGCCGAGGCCCTGCTCATGGGCTTGCGCATCAATCGCAAGCGCACCCGGGTGGCCGTGTCGCGGGCTGTCCACCCGCACTACCGGGCCGTGGTCGAGAGCTACCTGCGGCCCACCGGTTTTACGGTGGAGGAACTGGATTTCGGCCCGGACGGCCGCACCGATGTCAGCGCGCTCTCCGGCCGCGACGACCTGGCCGCCGTGGCCCTGCAGTCGCCCAACTTCTTCGGCGTGATCGAGGATATGGACGCGGCCAATGCGGCCAT
>CAZMNU010000061.1:0-2947 GCA_964567725.1 uncultured Desulfobulbus sp.
GAAGGTCTATCAGGTCGGTATTCCCCACATGAAGGGCGGGTACACGTCCTCTGTCGGTGGCAACTACCTGACCAAGCGTGACGGTTCCACCAACTCCACCGAAGGGACCGTCAAAATCGTCAGCGACAAGAACGAATTCGATGTCTGGGACAACATCAAACTGAATCTGGACACGATTTTGGAGGTTTGGAGTGCACGCCGCGAACGGGAGGCCCTGGCTCAGGATGTCGGAACCAGCGAAAGCAATGCCGAGCAGAGTGGCGGCGGTACGCAGACCGGGGAAGCAGGGAAAAGTGGAGACAAAACCGCCGATGCCGAAAAGAACTTGGTCACAACCGAGCGTTCCTCGCAGGCCTACTACACCATCGACAAGAGTGTGGGGCTGATTTCCGTCACCGCACCGCGACCGCTGCTGGCCAAGGTCGACCAGTACCTCGCCAATCTGAAAAAAGAACTCTACCGCCAGGTGGCCATCGAGGCCAAGATCATCGAGGTTTACCTTCAGGACAACTCCAAGATCGGCCTGGACTGGAGTGCCATCCTCAAAGATTTCACCATCAGTGGCACCACCTTCTTCGGCACCGCCGGGTTCGGCGACGAAACCACTGGAACCGATGGCCAGGTATACCCGTGGATCGAAACCAAGGGCGATGTGGAATCCCCCACCCGGTTCATCTCCAAGGTGGCTCTCACACCGGTTTCCTTCAGCGTCATGCTGAATGCCCTGAACGAGCAGGGCGACACCCACGTGCTCGCCAACCCGAAACTCACCGTGCTCAACGGCCAGCCGGCCCTCATCAGTGTGGGCAAGGATGTCGCCTACATAAAGGAGGTGGAAAAGGACGTCACCACGGGTGACAACGCCACCATCACCTACACGGTCGAAACAGACAGCGTGGTCGAGGGTGTCGCCCTGGGTGTGATGGCGACCATCATCGATGACAAGAAGATCATTCTCCATCTGACCCCGGTGACCACCAATCTGGTGGGTGGTACCATCCCCTACCGGACCTTTGGCAATGAAGGGTTGGAAGTAGGCCTGCCCCAGATCAGCATGCGCGAAATGTCGACCATGGTGGAGGTGCAGGATGGAGAAATGCTCATCATTGGTGGACTGATCGACAGCGTTGAAAGCAGTAGCGGCAGTTTTGCTCCCCTGGTCGGCAGTATTCCCATCGTCAAATATCTTTTCGGGGTCGAAGAGAAAATCAAGCAAAAACGGGAACTCGTCATCCTGCTGTCGCCCAAGGTCATTTAATCGAAACCCTTTGATGCTATCCAGAACGAACAGGAGAAAAGGTATGAAGTTTAGCCGCCATCTGCTCATCGGCGTATTGGCCCTAGTTCTCGGCGGTTGCGGAACGACCGTGCAGGAGTCGCTGAAAGTCGCACCGACCGTGCAAAGCACCGTCGGCGCAGACCGGACGGTGGTCATCCTGCCGTTCGCCGATTATTCCTACGCCGACAACCTCGAATCAGCGTACCGGCGCAACCTCTTCATCAATGAGAACCTGACGGACCAGTTGAGCAAATACTCGTTCCACCTGCCGGTCGAGGAGGATGTCTTTCTCTACCTGGTCGATCAGAACATCATCAACGTGGTCGCCTATGACAGCAGAAAGGCGAGTACGCTGGAGCAGGAGATGAACAATGACTGGTCCGATGCCATGAAGGGGCACCTGCAGCATTACATCGACCAGACCAAGCGGACCGCCAACAGCGGTGAACTCGGCGAAAGCCCCGGTACGCACGGCCTGACCCAGCAGGAAATCATCAAGATCGGCCGTCATTTTGCCGCCGACTACATCGTCCGCGGCCGGGTCATCCAATACAAGGACCGGCTCGATCCCTCCTGGGCGCCTTGGAAAAAGGGGGTGATCGGCTTTGTCACCGGCGTGACCAACAAGGTCGCCTTCGGCCAGGCCAATGCCGACAAGTATGACGAATGGGGCAGCATGCTGGCCGGCGGCACCTACGGCGCCCTGTACGGCGACTGGGATCCGAAATGGCCGTACAGCGGTGCGTCGGACCAGTCCATTTTCGGCGTGTCCGGCGGGACCATGGGCAACACCATCGTCTGGGGCGGCATCGGCGCCGGCCTGGGCAACATGGCGCATAATTCCGGGAACATCCCGCAGGCCGTGGTCCAGTTGCGCATCTGGGTGCAGGACGCCTATACCGGCAACGTGGTGTGGACCAACCGGGTGGACGTCAAGGTCTCGCCGCAGACAGTGCTGGCGGATTACCAGTACGACGCACTCTTCGAGGGCGCCACCGAAAAGGCCGTGACCACGCTGATCGACGATTTCGCCCGCAAGGCGCTCTGAGCCAGCTCGCCCCCTGAGCACCGCCGGATCAAGGGCGGTTCTTTCCGGTGCCAACAACAAACGCCGCCGCACCCGAAAGAAGCCGGGTGCGGCGGCGTTGTGCGTTGACCGGTTGAACTGCCGGCGACAGTCTCAGTCGATCAGCCCCTTCCGCTCCAGGAACTGGAAATATTCGGCCGGGGTCGGCAGACACCCTTTCAGGGCGGCCAGGGCCGTCAGTTCGGTGGAACCCAGGTAGACCCGGGCGCCGTCACCGAGGCGGTTATCGAAGTTGCGAGTCGAGGTGGACATGACCGTGGCCCCCGGCCGGACGCGGGCCTGGTTGCCCATGCACAGGCTGCAGCCGGGAATCTCGACCCGACCGCCCACCTGGGCGAACACGTTCAGCCCGCCCTCGCGCTGGATCGCGTCCCGGTCCATGCGGGTGGCCGGTGCAAGCCACAGCCGGCTGATTGCGTAGGACTCGCCGCGCAGCAGGCGGGCCGCGTTCCGCAGATGGCTGAGGTGGGTCATGCACGAGCCGATGAAGGCCTCGTCGATGGTCGCACCGGCCACCTCGCCCAGCGGACGGACATCGTCCGGGTCGTTCGGGCAGGCCAGGAGCGGTTCGCGGATATCGG
>CAZMNU010000061.1:3047-16996 GCA_964567725.1 uncultured Desulfobulbus sp.
CCCTCGATTTCCAGCACCGTGCCGGCGAACACGTTCTTCTTGCCCTTCTTGGCCACGGTCAAGAGCCCCTCGCGAATGGCAAACCAGGGAATGGCGTTGACCATGTCGCGGACCGTGATGCCGGGCCGCCTTTTGCCCGAAAAGCGTACGAGCACCGATTCAGGCATCTCCAGCGGCATGAAGCCGAGCGCGCCGGCAAAGGCCACCAGCCCGGAACCGGCCGGGAAGGAGATGCCGAGCGGGAAGCGGGTGTGCGAATCGCCGCCCGTGCCCACCGTGTCGGGCAGGAGCATGCGGTTCACCCAGGAATGGACCACCCCGTCCCCCGGCTTGAGGGCCACACCGCCGCAGCTGATGGTGGTCTCGGTCATGGTCTGCCAGCGGCCCAGGTCCGAGGCCTTGGGATAGGCGGCGGTGTGGCAGAAGGACTGCATGAACAGATCGGCCTTGAAGCGCAGGCAGGCGAGTTCGGCGATTTCCTGCATGGTCATGGGGCCGGTGGTGTCCTGCGAGGCCACGGTGGTCATCCGCGGTTCGCAGACCATGCCGGGCAGAACGCCCTCCAGGCCGCAGGCGCGACCGATCATTTTCTGGGCCAGGGTGTAGGGGTGCCCGGGTGCGGGCTCCGGGTTGGAGATCTCGCGGAACAGGGCCGGTTCCGGAAGGTCCAGGGTCCGGCAGGCGGCCCTGGTGAGGTTGCGGCCGATGATCAGGTTGAGCCGGCCGCCGGCCCGGTATTCGTCGAGCAGGGTGATAGGCGGCCGCTCCACCGCAATCGGCTCCCCACCCGGGCCGGTGAGCGTCCAGTTCTGCAGATCGAGGGTCAGTTCGTCGCCGGTGGCGAACCGGCTGACATCGCACTGTACCGGCAGGACGCCGGCGTCGCGGGCGGTGGCGTAGAAAATGGGGGCAATGATGCCGCCGAGGACGATACCGCCACTCCGCTTGTTGGGCACGTGCGGGATGTCCGCACCGATCAGCCAGCTCAGTGAATTGATGGCGGACTTGCGCGAGGAGCCGGTGCCGACCACGTCGCCGGCAAAGGCTACGGTCTTCCCCTCCCGGCGGAAGGCGGCGATGGCCGCCAACCCGTCCGGAAAGCGGCTCCGGCCGAAAAAGGTGGCGTGCAGGGGAATGTCGGCGCGGGACTGGGCCTGGTTGCCGGGTGAAAAATCATCGGTGTTGATCTCGCCGTCCACCTTGTACACGGTGCAGACGATCCGCTCCGGTACCTCGGCAGCGGCGGTGAACCATTCCGCCGCGGCCCAGGATTCGAGCACGCTCCTGGCCGCCGGGCTGTGTTCGGCCAGGCGGACGACCTCGTCGAAGGCCTCGTAAATCTTGGTCAGGTGCCGCAACCCGTCGGCAGCCGCTGGCGCCAGCTGTTCGTTGTCCAACAGCCTGATGAGCGCGGCGACGTTGTAGCCGCCGCCCATTTGCGCGAGCATGGCAATGGCCGCCTCGGGCGTGAAACCCGTCACCCGCACCGCGCCGACCGCAACCTGTTCGAGCCAGGCGGCCTTGACCTCGGCGGCCCGGCTCACCCCGGGTTCCACCCGTTCGGCGAGCAGGTCGAGCAGGGTTTCCTGTTCGGGATGCCCCCCGGTCAGCAGCCGGGTGAGTTCCCTGGTCTGGTCGGCGCCGAGCGGCAGCGGCGGTACACCGGCGGCCGCGCGCCGGGCGGCCTCTTCCCTGTACTGTGCAAGCATACGTTCATTCCTGGATAGACGTTCCTGGAGAAACAGCGAGGCAAAGGATCGTTGACCGGTCTCCCTACCACGATTTGGTCAGGGTGAGCACCACCTGTTCGCCCTCGGAGGTGTTGGCCGCGCCAAACTCGTGCAGAAAACGCAGATTGGCCTGCACCAGGCAGGGCAGCCAGAGGGCGTTCACCTCCGCGCCGATGGCGTAGGCCTCCTTGCGCTCGTCGGCAATGGTCGAATCCATCGGCCCGTTGTCGCTGTCATCCTCGATCTGCCAATAAGCGGCTCCGGCCAGACCGGGGCGCAGCATGAGCCGGTCGCCCACGCGGAACTCCTTGCCGATGCCGTATTCGACCACCAACTCCGACCCTGGGGTCACATCGGTTTCATCCTGCTCGGTGTGGACCAGGGTGCGGGTCAGGGCGCTGATCGACCAGGTCCGCGCTGCGTCAAGGTAGTAGGTCGCACCCAGGGTCAGCATGCCCGACCAGTACCCGAGCCCGGCCGAAGCGGGTTCACCGCTGCCGTAGGAGCCGGTCGGGGCGATCACGGCCAGGCCGAAGGTCGCATCCCAGCGCGGCTCGTGCCAGGCGAGCACGAACGGTTCGAAGACGATGTCGCCCACGGTCAGCGACTGGCTGTCGGACAGGCCGAGGGCGCCGATGGTCAGATCCTTGTCGACCAGCGGGACAAGGATGTCGTAGAGCAGGTCCGCGCCGAAGATCTTGACCTTGGTCACGTGGATGAGCCGCTGCACCGAGGCGAACAGGTCCAAATCGAAGTCCACGGGCAAGGCGTCGCCGTGGTCGTCGGTCAGGGTGGTGGGATTGTACCAGGTATTGTACATACGGTAGTGTACCCCCTGGGGCGGCGCCGTGGCGGCGAGTACGCCCTCGGCACCGAAGGGGTAGTGCGAGCCGAGGGTGGCGGCCTGGCCGGTCGCGGCGGCCGTTAAAAGGCCGAAGGCCAGCCAGCAACCGGCCACCCTCCCTGTCCGTTTTTCACCTGTGTCCATGCTGTCTGCTCCTGTGCGATTGTGGGGGCTGGTGCAAGGGATGGCGAGCCGGCCGACCGGACTGCGTACGGGCCGATGTTCCCGTCTTGGCCGGCACCGTTCCCGGGCTGCGGATAATTGTGCTTTTTCTATTCAATTTTCGGGACGGTGGCAAGGACCAATCAGGCCGGGAGACCACCTCCGGCAGTCCTCTTGGGGCTGGATTGGGAGACCGTCCCCATGCCGGCGGTCCCGCCCGGTCCGGCCGGACGGCGCGCAAGGCAACTCCGGCGTGCTCCGCCATTTTTTCACCACAGAAAGAAAAAAATACTTTACGAAATTAAAACTACAGGGTAAGAGAATCAGTTTTTCTTGGCCAACCTGTTGCCAGCGTCGACATCCAGAGAGTGTCGACCGGCGGGGCTGGGTGCATGAAAGGGCGCAAGTGACCGCCACTCCCTTGGCCAGCACTGCCAGCGCAATGAGCACGGAGTTGCAGAACCTGCTGTAACTCCTTTTTTTTATTGATTTTTTCCTTCCCAGACAAGCGGCCTGCAAGCGGCAACCGAGGAACGCGTGATGAAAAAAGACCTGAGCAAAGTACGGAACATCGGCATCAGCGCCCACATCGATTCGGGCAAAACCACGCTGACGGAACGCATCCTGTTCTTCACCCAGCGGATTCACGCCATCCACGAGGTGCGCGGCAAGGACGGCGTCGGCGCGACCATGGACCACATGGAACTGGAGCGGGAGCGCGGCATCACCATCCAGTCGGCCGCCACCTACTGTTCCTGGAAAGACTATGACATCAACATCATCGACACCCCCGGGCACGTCGACTTCACCATCGAGGTGGAGCGGGCCCTGCGCGTGCTCGACGGCGCGGTGCTCATCCTCTGCTCGGTCGGCGGGGTCCAGTCGCAGTCCATCACTGTCAACCGGCAGATGACCCGGTACAAGGTGCCGCGGATCGCCTTCATCAACAAGTGCGACCGCACCGGTGCCAACCCGGAGCGCGTCACCCAGCAGCTGCGCGACAAGCTGGACCTGAACGCGGTCATGATCCAGATGCCCATCGGCCTGGAAAGCGACCTGCAGGGCATGATCGACCTGATCGCCATGAAGGCCGTCTACTTCGACGGCGAGCAGGGCGACACCATCCGCATCGAGGAAATCCCCGCCGACCTGCGCGACGAGGCCGAGGCCAAGCGCGAGGAACTGCTCGACGCGGTGTCCATGTTCTCCGACGAACTCATGGAGGCCATGCTCGAGGAAGACGACATTCCCGAATCCATGATCCACGACGCCATCCGCCGGGGCACCCTGAGCCTGGAGCTGACCCCGGTGATGATCGGTTCGGCCTACAAGAACAAGGGCATCCAGCTGCTGCTCGACGCGGTCAACGCCTACCTGCCCTGCCCCACGGACATCGAGAACACCGCGCTCGACCTCGACCGGGACGAGACCGAGGTGGTGGTCAGCAACAACCCGGCGGACCCGCTGGTGGCGCTGGCCTTCAAGCTGGAGGACGGCCGCTACGGCCAGCTGACCTACATCCGCACCTACCAGGGTGAGATCAAGAAGGGCGACACCATCATCAACAGCCGCACCGGCAAGAAGGCCAAGGTCGGCCGGCTGGTGCGCATGCACGCCGACGAGATGGAGGAGATCGAGGAGGCCGGCTCCGGCGACATCGTCGCCCTGTTCGGCATCGACTGCGCCTCGGGCGACACCTTCTGCAGCAGCGCCCTCAACTGGTCGATGAGTTCTATGCACGTGCCCGCGCCGGTCATCAGCCTTGCCATCAAGCCGGTGGACAACAAGGCGCAGATCAACATGTCCAAGGCGCTCAACCGGTTCACCAAGGAGGACCCCACCTTCAAGACCTTCGTCGACCACGAGACGAGCGAGACCATCATCTCGGGCATGGGCGAGCTGCACCTCGAGGTGTACATCGAGCGGATGAAGCGCGAGTACAAGGCCGAGGTCGAGGTCGGTGCGCCCCAGGTGGCCTACCGCGAGACCATCACCCAGCGGGCCGAGTTCGACTATGTCCACAAGAAGCAGACCGGCGGTTCCGGCCAGTACGGACGCGTGGCCGGCTTCATCGAGCCGCTCGAGGAAGGCGAGTACGAATTTGTCGACCAGATCGTCGGCGGCGTCATCCCCAGGGAGTACATCCCGTCCTGCGACAAGGGCTTCCAGAAATCGCTGGAAAAGGGTGTCCTCACCGGTTCGCCGATCACCGGCGTGCGCGTGACCATCAACGACGGCAGCTTCCACGCCGTCGACTCCTCGGACATCGCCTTCCAGGTGGCGGCCATCGGCGCCTTCAAGCAGGCCTACGCCAAGGCCTCGGCGGTGATCATGGAACCGATCATGAAGGTGGCGGTGGAAGGCCCCTCCGAGTTCCAGGGCGCGGTCATGGGCAGCCTCAACCAGCGCCGCGGCGTGATTGTCGGTACCTTCGAGGAAGGCAACTACACCGTGGTCGAGGCAGAGATGCCGCTCTCCGAGATGTTCGGCTACTCGACCACCTTGCGCTCCCTCACCCAGGGCAAGGCCGAGTTCACCATGGAGTTCGCCACCTACAAACAGGTGCCGAAGGGCGTGGCCGAAGAGTTGGTCAAGGCCTTCGAAGCCAAGAAAAAAGAGGCGTGAGCCACCATCGGCCGCGCCCCACCCGAGACGATTTGAGCACACACCGCGAAGAGGTAACGACAATGGGATACGAACCACTGGTGCAGCAGAACCCGCTGCGCGTCCTGAACATGGGCAGGGAAAACAATCAGATGGGTCTGGTCATGGCGCGCGCCGGGCTGGGCAAGACCGCGCTCCTGGTGCAGATCGCGCTCGACGCCATTCTCCGCGGCAAGCGGGTGATCCACGTGAGCATCGGTGAATCCATCGACAAGACGCGGAAATGGTACGACGACATTCTCCAGTCCATCCTCCAGGAGCACAGTGTCACCCGGCCGCACGAACTGATGGACATGGTCGCCCGGCACCGCATGATCATGACCTTCAAGGCCGCCTCGTTCAGCCGGTCGCGGCTCGAGGAACGGCTCAACGACCTGATCCTGCAGGACATCTTCCGGCCGAACGTGCTCATCGTCGACGGCTTCGATTTCGACGGCACCAGCCGCGAGGCGCTGGAAGACATCAAGGACCTGATGGACAACATGAACATGCAGGCCTGGTTCTCGGCCATCTGCCACCGGGGTGACCAGCGGGTGTCCCCCGCCGGCGTACCGGCGCCCTGCCATGAGATCGACGACCTGTTCGACATGATCATCCTGCTCAAGCCGGAAAAGGACGCCACCATCCAGTTGGACATCATCCGCAATTACGGCGAGGTGGTCGAGGGCGGCACAGGCCTGCTCCTCGACCCGACCACCATGATGGTCAAGGAACTCTAGTCTGCACCAATTCCCCGGGGCCGTCGGCATGCCGGCGGCCCTTTGTCTTTTTTCCGGATCTTCCGCATGCGGTTCCGACCCTGCATCGACCTGCACGACGGCCAGGTGAAACAGATCGTCGGCGCAACCCTCGGCGCTGACAACGCCGGCCTGCAGACCAACTTCTCCTCCACCCTGCCGCCCGCCCACTTCGCCACCCTGTACCGGCGGGACGGTCTCACCGGCGGGCATGTCATCATGCTCGGCCCGGGCAACGAGGCGGCCGCCCTGGACGCCCTCGCCGCCTGGCCCGGCGGCCTGCAGCTGGGCGGCGGCATCACCGACGAGAACGCCGCCCGGTGGCTCGACCGCGGCGCCTCCCATGTGATCGTCACCTCGCACGTCTTCCACAACGGCCGGCTCGACCGTGACCGCCTGCGCACCCTCAACCGGTTGGTGGGCCGGGACCGGCTGGTCCTTGACCTGAGCTGCCGCTGGCATAACGACGGCTACTACGTGGTCACCGACCGCTGGCAGAAGTTCACCAGTCTGCGCATCAGCCCGGCGCTGCTCGCCGACCTCGCCGCCTGGTGCGCCGAATTCCTGGTCCATGCCGTCGATGTCGAGGGCACCTGCACGGGCGTGGACGCCCGCCTGCTCGACCTGCTGGCGGAAAGCATCCCGCTGCCCACCACCTATGCCGGCGGGGTGGCCTCCGTGGCCGATCTGGAACTGATCCGCGCCGCCGGCAAGGGACGCATCGACGTGACCGTCGGCTCGGCCCTGGACATCTTCGGCGGCAACGGCCTGCGCTACCGGGACCTCGTGAGCTGCTGTGGCCCGACCTGAACCACCCGCCGAACCGGCCACCGCCTCCCTGAAGGAGCTGAAGCTGCTGGTGCCGGAGGACCTGCACCGCGCCTTCCAGCGCTGCCTGTGGATCCGCATCAACGAAACCGGCCAGAGCCAGCTCGACCTGATGCGCGAGGCGGTGCGCGACTTCCTGGTCAAGCACGGCTGCTGAAAGGGTCCGAAGCGGACCGCCGTCGCTTGACCTCCTCCCGCCCTTCCTATACTATGGCCTGATTGCGGCCAACGTTTGCCCCGCTCCCGGCGGGTTTGGCAGGACTGAGCACAGAATTCATGGACAGGCGTACGAGCAAGCTGGAGAAGATCCGCCTCTTTGTCGACAAGATGCCGAGCCTCTCGACCACGGTCAGTAAGGTCCTGGAGATCTGCAGCCGCCCGGACACGGTGCCCAACGATCTGAACAGGGTCATTTCCCTGGACCCGGTGCTTGCCGGCCAGGTACTCAAGCTGATCAATTCGGCCTACTACTCGCTGATGAACAAGGTCACCTCGCTGACCAGGGCGATCATCATGCTCGGGCTGAACACGGTCAAGAACCTCGCCCTGTCCACCGCCATCATTCGCAGCGTCGGACAGGCGAAAAAATCCCAGGCCCTGCCCATCCGCCAGTTCTGGGCCCACTCCATTGCCGTCGGCGTCATGGCCAAGCTGCTGGCCACCGCCCGCGACCTGCCCCTGGGGGACCGCGAGGAATATTTCGTCGCCGGCCTGCTGCACGACCTGGGCAAGATCCCCTTCGGCGACGAATACGCGGAGGTCCTCGCCCGGGTGCAGGCGGTGCAGGAGCCGCTGGTGACAGTCGAACAGCAGCTGCTCGACCTGGACCACGAGGAGGTGGGCGCGATGATCGCCGCCAAGTGGAAGCTCAACGCGGTCATCACCGATGCCATCTGCCACCATCACGCCCCGGAACTGGCCGCGCCCGGGCACCGGGACCTGGTGGCGACCGTGGCCCTGGCCGATTTCTACGTCTGCCTGTTCGACATCGGCGATGCCGGCAACCGCTATCCAGACCCCTCCCGGCTGGCCCCGCTGCTCGAGCAGTGCCGGCTGCACTGGGACGATATCGTCGACCTCTCCGCCAGCGTGGAGGCGGAGATCAGGAAAGCGGAAATTTTTCTCCAGATCTGAAGAGGCAAGACGCAGGCGGACCATGATCAGGGTGAAATTCTGGGGCGTACGCGGCAGCATCCCCTGCCCCGGCCCGAAGACGGTGCACTACGGCGGCAACACCGCCTGCATCGAACTGCGCTTTCCCGAAGTGGGCCGACACCTCATCATCGACGCCGGCTCCGGCATCCGCGACCTGGGCAATTTCCTGGTGGCCAACGACCTGGCAGAAGGGCCGCTGCACACCGAGATATTCCTCACCCATACCCATTGGGACCACATCATGGGGTTCCCCTTCTTCCTGCCCCTGTACATCCCCGGCACCGTGATCCGGGTGTTCGGCCCGGTCACCTACGAGGATGAACCGCTCGAGGCGGTGGTCGGCGGGCAGATGAAATACCGTTACTTTCCGGTCAACATGGGCGAGGTGGCCGGCCGGGTCGAGTACCGCCGCCTGAAAGAGGAGCCCTGCATCGATCTCGGCGACGGCATCACCCTGGCGACCTCCATCGTCAACCATCCGATCACCGCCCTCGGCTACCGGTTCTCCTACCGGGGTGCGGTGTTCTGCACGGCCTACGATGCCGAACCCTTCCGCAACCTGTTCGTCACCGACCCCGGCGACCCCGCCTACGACGAGTTCATGGCCGTGGAGGGAGCGACCGCCGCCCGCGAGCAGAACGAGGCGCTCATCCGTTTCTTCGCCGGCGCCGACCTGCTCGTCCATGACGCCCAGTACACCCGTGCCGAGTACGAGGCGGGCCGGGTCGGCTGGGGTCACACCGCCATCGAGGACGCCATCGCCGCGGCCCGGCATGCCGGCGTGCGCCGACTGGCCCTCTTTCACCACGACCCGGAACGCACCGATGCGCAGCTCGACCGGATGACAACGACCTACTGCGCCCCCGGTACCGGAGGCGCCATGGACATCTTCTTTGCCCGTGAGGGCCAGGAGATCGTGCTCCGGGGCGATGCCGCCACCCCGGCCCAAAAACCTTTCGCAAACGGAGACCAACGGCCATGAGCCACCAGACCCTCGACTGTCTCGGCCTTCCCTGCCCCCAGCCGGTCCTGCGCACCAAGGAGGCGCTCGACCAGGGCGCGCGGACAGTGACCGTGCTGGTCGACAACGGGGCCTCGCAGCAGAACGTGCTCCGCTTTGCCCGCAGCCAGGGCCATCGGGCGGAAACGGCCACCCTGGAAAACGGCCGGTTCAGCATCACCGTCACTGCGGTCGCCGGCGCCGCCCGGGAGCCGTTCGACGCCGCCGGGTACAGCTGTGCAACAACGCCACCGCCGGGCCTGGTCTACGTCATCTCCTCGGACTCCATGGGCCGGGGCAGCGACGAACTGGGCTGGGCGCTGCTGCAGACCTATATCCAGACGATCAAGGATGTGCAGCCGCTGCCGGCCAGGATCCTGTTCTACAACAGCGGCGTCAAGCTGGTGACCGCGGCCTCGGGAGCCCTCGGGGCCCTGGTCCGGTTGCAGGAACTCGGCGTGGAAATCCTCGTCTGCGGGACCTGCCTGGATTTTTTCCAACTGAAATCGGCCATCCAGGTCGGGCATATCTCCAACATGCATGAAATCATGAGCGCCATGGCCGATGCCGGGCGTTTGGTCAGTCCCTACTGACCACGTCACCATGACCGTGACCCAATCGCCCGCGACCATGAGGCGCCAGGACAACACACCCCGCCGGCCCGGGACCGAACCGCTGTCGGCCCTGCACCCGCAACCACCTGCGACGGCCCGCGGCCGTCTTTCCCCTTTCTGTTGAGGCATCCATGCGTCGCCCGCTCCTCTGCCTTGTTCTCGCCTGCTCGCTCCTGCTGACCTCCGGTAACGGCGGCCAAGCCAAAACCGCCCCGCCGCCCGAGTTCGACACGGACCGCAACCGGCTGATCGCCTTTATCCTCAGCCAGCAGCTGCCGGCCCAGCACTTCAGCCACGAGCCGCTGGGTGACGAATTGTCGCGCAAGATGTTCGACCTCTATCTGCGTCAACTCGACCCGCGCAAGCGGTTTCTCCTCCAGGCCGATGTCCGCCAGCTCAACGCCTTCGCGCCCCATGTCGACGATGAACTCAAGCAGGGCAAACTCGTCCTGCCCGATGCCGGCCGCGAACTGCTCAACGACCGCATCCGCCTGGTGCAGCGCATGATCGACCCGATCCTTGACGCCGGCTTTGCCTGGGAGCAGGAGGAACCCATCGAGGTGGAACCGAAGAAGCTCGACTTCGCCGGGGATGCGGCGGCGTTGCGGGAACGGTGGCGACTCACCCTGAAGATGCAGGTTCTGGACAGTTACTTCGATGCCCTTGACAGCAAACGCAAGGAGAACCCGAAGGCCGGTGTCGACATCGCCCCGACCAGGCATGCGCAGGAACTCGAAGAGGCGATCAAGAAGGTGCGGGCGAGCACCCATCGCGCCCTGACCCGGCTGCTGCTGCAGAGCAGGCAGGACCATTACGACCGGTATTTCGATGCGGTGGCCCGGGCCTTCGATCCGCACACCGACTATCTGCCGCCAACCTCCAAGGAGGATTTCGACATCCAGATGAGCGGCTCGCTGGAGGGCATCGGCGCCCTGCTGCGCGAAGACGAGGGACTGATCAAGGTGATCAGGGTCATCCCCGGCAGTGCCGCTGCCAAGCAGGGCCAGTTGCAGGCCGAGGACACCATCCTGTCCGTGGCCGAAAAGGACGGCGACCCGGTGGATATCGCCGAGATGCGCATCCGCGAGGCGGTCGGGTTCATCCGCGGCCCCAAGGGCACCGAGGTGCGGCTGACCGTGCAGAAGCCCGACGGCCGCAAGATGGTCATTCCCATCATCCGCGACGTGGTCCAGATCGAGGAGACCTATGTCAAGGGAACCGTGCTCCGCACGGAGCGCAAGCAGCCCGTCGGCTATCTGCGCATCCCCAGTTTCTACCGTGATTTCGCCGCCCAGGCCGATGGCGAGGAACCCCGCAACGTCACCGATGACACCATCCGGGAGCTGGCCCGTTTACAGAAACAGCGGATCGCCGGCCTGATCCTCGACCTGCGCAACAACGGCGGCGGCGCCCTGACCGATGCGGTGCAGATCTCCGGCCTGTTCCTGCCGGGCGGCCCGGTGGTGCAGGTCAAGGATGCCCAGGGTACGGTCAAGGTCCTCGAGGACGACGACGCCACCGTGCACTACGAAGGCCCGATGATCGTGCTCGTCAACCAGTTCAGCGCCTCTGCCTCGGAGATCCTCGCCGCCGCCCTGCAGGACTACGGCCGGGCCCTGATCGTCGGCGGCGATCACACCCACGGCAAGGGTACGGTGCAGGCCATGCTCGACATGAACCGAAACCTGCCGCTCCTGCGCCTGCAGGACTACGAGGATCTCGGCGCCCTCAAACTGACCATCCAGAAATTCTACCGGATCAGCGGCGGCTCCACCCAGTACAAAGGTGTCGAACCGGACCTGGTGGTCCCCTCCCTGCTCGATTACCTGGAAAGCGGGGAACAGTACATGGACTACTCCCTGCCTTGGGACCAGGTGGGGAAGGTCGACTTCGAACCCTGGCAGGGGTACCGCTTCGATGTGGCCAAGGCCCGGCGCGAGGGGGGCAAGTGGGCCGCGGACAATCCGCTCTTCGGGAAAATCAGGGAGGAGACGGCCAAGGCCAAGGCGCGCAGCGAGGAGACCACCCTGCCCGTGTCTCTCCAGAGAATGTGGCAGGACCGGGAGGACCTGGCCGCCACCCGCAAGGAGGCCCAGGCCATCGGCCTCTTGCAGGAAGGCGAGGAAGAGGGTGCCGGGACACCGGAGGAGAAGAAGCCGCTGGAGGAAACCCTGGGCACGGATCCGGTGGTGCAGGTCTCGCTTTTTCTGATGCGCGACCTCCCCCGCCCGGGACGCCGGATCGGCCTGTCGCAGTGAACTTTTATCTTGAAACAAACAGCAGATCATGCTAGAGCAAACCGTGCATGAATCCTCATTCATTTCCTGTCCGTTGGGAGATAGCTGATATATTGTCGAATTGCTGTCAAACTGAACAGACCCAGGATCGAAAAACAGACCTGACTCCGGGAACGATGGACCTGAACGAAGCGTTGGCCAACAAGAGAAAGGAAATTCTCGCCCTGTGGATCGAACGGACGCTCGACAGTTATACCTCGTCCGGATTTTTCAAGCGGGCCAAGGATCCGTTCGCCAATCCGGTGGGCGTCAACATCACCAACGGCCTGACCGGTCTCTTCGACCTGCTGCTCGCCAACGCCGACCAGCAGGCCTTCCTCCAACCGCTGGATATCGTTGTGCGCATCCGCGCCGTCCAGGAATTCACCCCCTCACAGGCGCTTGCCCCTTTTCTCGAGCTGAAGTGGGTGGTGAAGCAGGTGTTCTCCGCCGGCAAGGAGACGCGCCCCCTCCTGGCCACCCTGGACGACCTCGACTGCAGGATCGACCGGATGGCGCTGGCGGCCTTCGACATCTATGCAGCCTGCCGGGAACAACTGTACCAGAACCGGGTTCAGGAGCTGAAAAGCGGCCGGGCCATCCTCACCGATGCCGCCTGTCCCTCGGCGCTGATGCGCCAGGAACGAAAAAAAACCGGGACAAGCAACTGAACGTGCCCCATGTGTGACCGGCCGGATGACGACAGGTTCGACAGACGAATCCTCAGACTCCGGCTTTTTTTGTAACTCTTGCGAGTTACTGTTCAATTTGAATGTGAAGGAGTGATCGATGAAGTACGCCTTCCCGTTGGCGGCAGTAATTGCCCTGGTGTTGATTGCGCTGATCGGCGTCCAGATACCGGGAATGCAATACCTGTTCGGTGTTGTCATTCCGTACCTGGCGATGGCGCTGTTCTTAGGCGGTTTTTGTTACCGGGTGGTTCACTGGGCCAGATCGCCGGTGCCCTTCAGGATCCCGACCACCTGCGGCCAGGGGTATTCGCTCCCCTGGATCAAGCAGGATAAACTCGAGGCACCGACCACCACCTCCCAGGTCGTGGCCCGCATGTTCCTCGAGATCTTCCTGTTCCGCTCCCTCTGGCGGAACACCAAGGCCACGGTCTATGACGGCCCCAAGCTGACCTACGAGTCGAGCAAGTGGCTGTGGCTGTTCGGTATCGTCTTCCACTACAGTTTCCTGGTGGTGGTCGTCCGGCACATGCGCCTGTTCCTCGACCCGGTGCCCTGGGTGGTGGCCTTCCTGGAGACGGGTGACTCGCTCCTGCAGATCGGCGCGCCGGTGATGTACATGACCGACGTGACCATTGTTCTCGCTCTGTTCTTCCTGTTCGCCCGGCGCCTGACCAACCGCCAGGTCCGCTACCTGTCGCTGGCCAATGACTACTTCCCGCTGTTCCTCATCTTCGCCATCGTCACCACCGGCATCCTCATGCGTTTCTTCCTGCGCGCCGATGTGGACATCAACGCCATCAAGCAGTTGGCCGTCGGCCTGGTGACCTTCCACCCCACCATCGTCACCAAGATCAGCCCGCTCTTCTACGTGCACCTGTTCCTGGTTTGCACCCTGCTGGCCTATTTCCCGTTCAGCAAACTCATGCACATGGGCGGTGTCTTCCTCAGCCCGACCAGAAACCTGGCCAACGATTCGCGTATGCGCCGTCACATCAACCCCTGGAACCCGGACATCAAGCCGCACTCCTACGCGGGCTACGAGGACGAGTTCCGCGAGGACATGGTGGAGCAGGGCATTCCGGTGGAAAAAGAGTTGCCGCCCAAGGCTGCTGAATAACGCAGGATAACTCAAGAGCAAAGGATACAGCAATGGCAGTGGTAAAGGTAGACAAGCTAGCGCGGAGCGTGGTCGAGGGACCTTCGCTGATGACGGGCTCCATCCCGACGAAGGACTGGATGGACACGCC
>CAZMNU010000062.1:0-16626 GCA_964567725.1 uncultured Desulfobulbus sp.
ATCGTCATCATGGACTACCACCGCTGCATCGGCTGCCGGTTCTGCATGGCCGCCTGCCCCTACGGCAGCCGCAGCTTCAACTGGCGCAACCCCGAGGAGTACGTCAAGAACCTCAACAGGGATTTCCCGAGAAGGACCCGGGGCGTCGTGGAAAAGTGCAATTTCTGCGCCGAGCGCGTCGGCATCGGCCTGCAGCCCGCCTGTGTCGAGGCCTGCGGTGACAGCAAGGCCATGGTTTTTGGCAATCTCAACGACCCGCATTCCGAGATCAGAACGATGCTGAAGGAGAACCATACCCTGCAGCGTAATCCTTCTCTCGGCACCCTCCCTTCCGTCTTTTATATTGTGTGAGGCCGCCATGTTTGAAAAAGCGTTAAAAGGAAACAACTACTACTGGATGTGGCTTGCCTTTCTCGGCTTTTTTATCGCCATCGCGGTGGTCTGCTACCTGCGGCAGTACTTCACCGGTCTGGCACTCACCGGTATGAGCCGGGATGTCTCCTGGGGGCTCTACATCTCCCAGTTCACCTTCCTGGTCGGCGTGGCGGCGGGAGGGGTGATGCTCGTGTTGCCCTATTACATACACAACTACAAGGCGTTCGGGCGAATTACGATCCTCGGGGAATTCCTCGCCATCGCTTCGTTGCTGATGTGTATGATGTTCATCATGGCCGACCTCGGTCAGCCGCTGCGCGGCCTCAACGTGCTCTTCCACCCGACACCCAATTCCATGCTGTTCTGGGACATGTGCGTGCTCTGGGGCTATCTGCTGCTCAACGTGCTGTGCGGCTGGGTCATCCTCACTGCCGAGCGGAAGCAGGTGCACCCGCCGAAATGGATCTATTTCTTTGTCTACCTGTCCATTCCGTTTGCGATCTCGATCCACACAGTCACCGCCATGCTGTACTGCGGCCTGCCCGGGCGGCATTTCTGGCTCTCCGCCATCGTCGCCCCGCGCTTCCTCGCCTCGGCCTTCGCCGCCGGTCCGGCACTGATCGTGGTCATGGCGCTCATCCTCAAGCGGGTGGCCAACTTCGATGCGGGCAAGGAGGCCATCAACAAGATGGTGACCATCATCATCTATGCGGCCATCGCCAACATGTTCTTTGTCTGCCTGGAGTTCTTCGTCGGCTTCTACTCGCAGATTCCGGGCCACAAACACACCCTGCAGTACCTGTTCTTCGGCCTGGAACACCACGGGCATGTGTATAACAACCTCGTGCCCTTCATGTGGGGGTTTGTGGTGCTCTTCTTCGTCGGCATCGCCCTGCTCAGCCACCCGTACACCAGAAAAGGCAACGATCTCTGGCTGGGCATCGGCGCAGCCTCGATCTTCCTGGCCTTCTGGCTGGACAAGGGTATCGGTTTCGTGCTCGGCGGTTTCGTGCCCACCCCGACCCACGAGATTGTCGAGTACTACCCGACCATCAACGAGTTGTTCATCACAGTGGGTGTCTGGGCGACCGGCTTCTTCATCCTGACCATTCTCTACAAGATCGCCATCGACGTGGAACACGAAATCGAAGCCTGAGCCAATCAGGCCCGGCCCAAAGCCCCCGCTTGCGGGGGCTTTTTTTTTGCGCTGCCGCTTGTGGTCTCAGAGACCGGCCCGAGCCAGGTAGGCGTGCCAGAGGGCGAGGATCTGTTCCTGCAGGAACAGATAGGAGATGGCCCCAACGGCCAGGAACGGGCCGAAGGGTATACGGGTCTGGCCGCCCCTCCCCTGCCGGATCATGGCCGCGATGCCGACCAGGCTGCCGGTCAGGGAACTGAAGAAAACAACGTAGGGCAGGCTCTGCCAGCCGAGGAAGGCACCGATCATGGCGAGCAGCTTGATGTCGCCGCCACCCATGCCTTCCCTCCGGGTCAGGGCGAAGTAGCCAAAGGCCACTGCATAGAGCAGACCGCCGCCCAGGAGGATGCCCAGGCCGGACTGCTGCCAGCTGACCAGGTCATGACCGAAAGACCCGGCAAAACCGAGCACGATGCCCGGCAGGCTGATCACGTCGGGGATTATTTGATGATGGATATCGATAAATATGATAACCAGCAGCGCAGCGACAAACACGAAGTAGTACCCGGCGGCAAAGCTGAGTCCAAAACGTGCGACCAGGGCCGCCGACAACGCGGCCAAGGTCACTTCCACCAGCGGGTACTGCGGTGAGATGCGCATGTGGCAGGAGCGGCAGCGTCCGCGCAGGGCGAGGTAGCTGAGCACGGGGATGTTCTCGTACCAGCGCAGCGGTCGCTGGCAGCCCGGGCAGTGCGACGCCGGAAACATGATCGACTCGCCTTCGCTGGGCAGGCGAAGGATGACCACGTTGAGAAAGGAGCCGACAACGGCTCCGAAAACGGTGGCAAAACTGATCAGCAGTGTTTCCATTTGGCTCGAATTGTTGAAGGAATTTTCATGAGGCCAAGCCTCCCAGCTCACTTGTATCGTCTTCCATGGCCGAGTTCCAGGAAAAATCCGACATTCTCAGTACCGACCAATTGGCCGAGGGAATTTTCCGCCTCACCCTGAACGCCCCCCGCATCGCCGCCGGTGCCAGGCCGGGACAATTTGTCATGGTCTCCTGCGCTTCCGGCCTCGACCCCCTGCTGCGGCGTCCCTTCTCGATCCACCAGGTGGGTGGCAAAGGCCAGGTGCAACTCCTTTTCAAGGTGACTGGCCGTGGCACGGCACTGCTCGCCCGGGTGCGTGCCGGCGACCGGCTGAGCCTGGTCGGTCCGCTCGGCAGGGGGTTCAGCCTGACCCCTGGCCGCGTCTGCCTGGTGGGGGGCGGCATGGGCATCGCCCCCCTGCTGTTTCTCGCCAGCCGCCTGCGGGAACAGGCAGGCGATCAGGTCCCCACCGTGCTCCTGGGCGCCCGCTCGGCGAGCGAACTCCTGCCGCTGCTCGACGGGTTTGCCCCCCTTGGCTGCGCGGTCCACACCGCCACCGACGACGGCAGCCTCGGCCACCACGGCCCGGTAATTGACCTGCTGCCCGGCCACCTCGACCAGGTGGAGCGGGTCGCGGTGTGTGGGCCCTTCGCCATGATGGCGGCTGCGGCCGCACTCTGCCGGGAGAGCGCCACACCCTGCCAGGTGTCCCTGGAGACCCATATGGCCTGCGGCCTCGGCGCCTGTCTGGGCTGCACCGTGCATGGCGCGGACGGCACCTACCGGCACGTGTGCAAACATGGCCCGGTGATGGCGGCCGAGGAGGTTGCATGGACCCGGTGATCCCCGCTGCCCCGGACCTGCGGGTCGATCTCGGCCCGCTCTCCCTCGCCAACCCGGTGATGACCGCCTCGGGAACCTTTGGCTACGGGGCCGAATTCTCCTCCCTGGTCGATCTGCATCGACTCGGCGCCATTGTCGTCAAGGGCATCTCGCTCGCGCCCCGACCCGGTAACCCGCCGCCGCGCATCGTCGAAACCGCCTGCGGCATGCTCAACGCCATCGGCCTGGAAAATGTCGGCCTGGAACGGTTCCTCAGCGACAAGATGCCCTGGCTGCGAACCCTGCGCAGCCCAATTATTGTCAACATCCTCGGCGATTCCATCGAAGAGTATGCCGAACTGGCCGGTTCGTTGTCCGCTGCACCGGGGATCAGCGGCCTCGAGGTGAACATCTCCTGCCCCAACGTCAGGAAGGGCGGAGTGGCCTTCGGCACGGTGCCAGAGATGGCCGCGGCCGTGACCCGCGCGGTCCGCGCCGCCTCCGGCCTGCCGCTCATCGTCAAGCTGTCACCCAACGTCACCGACATTGTTGCCATGGCGCGGGCCGTGGCCGACAACGGCGCGGACGCAATCAGCCTGATCAACACCCTCATCGGCATGGCCATCGACGTCCGCTCCCGGCGGCCCCGGTTGGCCAATGTGATCGGCGGGCTCTCGGGGCCGGCGATCAAGCCGGTGGCCCTGCGCATGGTCTGGCAGGTCGCCTCGGCGGTCCGCGTTCCGGTGATCGGCATAGGCGGCATCGGTACGGCCGAGGATGCGGTCGAGTTTCTGCTCGCCGGAGCCAGCGCGGTGCAGGTCGGCACGGCCAATTTCTACAACCCGACCTCCTCCATGGAAATCATCAGCGGTCTTGAGGCCTGGCTGCGTGAGCAGGGGGAGTCCTCGGTGCGGGCCATCATCGGCACACTCAGGCTGGAGCGGTGAACACCACGCCCCGGGGACTGGTCTGCGTGTCCGTGGCCGCCGCGGATGCGGCCGCGGTCATCGCCGGGGTCCGGCCGGTGCAGTCCCTGGCCGATGTCGTGGAAATCCGTCTCGACGCCATGCTTGAGGCGCGCATCGACCCCTGTGTCGCCGCCCTTGACCTCCCCCTGTTGGTCACCAATCGGCCGCAGTGGGAAGGCGGCCATTTCGCCGGCAGCGAGGATGATCGTGTCGACCAACTCTGTGCGGCGGTCCGCGCCGGCGCCCGCTACGCAGATATCGAGTTGCGAACCGACCCGGCCTTGCGCTCCCGGCTGATCGATGTGGCCCGCGACTGCTCGGCCCGGGTGATCGTCTCCAGCCACCACTTTACCGGTACGCCGCCGGCCGCAGAACTGCGGGCGACCCTCCGGCAAATGGCGGCAAGCGGGGCGGACCTGGGCAAGATCGTCACCACCGCCACCAATGCGGACGAGGCCCTGCGCGTGCTCGCCCTGCAGGAGGAGGCCGGCCGCCTCGATTTTCCCCTGAGCGCCTTTGCCATGGGCGAACCCGGCCGCATTACCCGGCTGGCCACGCTCTACCTGGGCGGCGCGATGACCTACGCCGCCCTCGATGAACACCAGGCCACCGCGCCCGGGCAATTGAGTGTGGGGCACCTGCGCTCCCTGATCACCCTTTTCGAACAGCGCCCATGATCAACGGAAGCACCCGTCTCTTCGGTATCATCGGCGACCCGGTAGAACACTCGCTCAGCCCGGCCATGCACAACGCCTGTTTCGCGGCCATGGGTCTGAACAATGTCTACGTGGCCATGCGGCCGACCTCGCTGGCCGGGGCCATCACCGGCCTGCGCAGCCTCGGCTTTGTCGGCGTGTCCGTCACCGTGCCCTTCAAGGTCGAGGTGATGCCCCATCTGGACGGGATCGATCCGGTGGCCGCCCGCATCGGTTCGGTGAACACCCTGGTGTTCGAGCGGCATCAGGACGGGTCGGTCCGCTGTACCGGCCACAACACCGACTGGATCGGCGCCAACCAGGCCCTGGGCGAGGCCCTCGAACCAGCCGGCCGCACGGTGCTGGTCATCGGCGCCGGTGGCGCGGCCAGGGCGGTGGGCTTCGGCCTGCTCGAGGCCGGCGCCCGGGTACTGCTCACCAACCGCACCGCCACCAGGGGGCGGCAACTGGCCGACCAGTTGGACTGCCCGTTCATCGATCCCCGGGATCTGGGTTCGATAGCCGCCGACGCGCTCGTCAACACCACCTCCGTGGGCATGGCCCCGGCGACGGAGGCCTTACCCATCGATCTGCACCTGCTCGACCGTTTCCCGGTGGTCATGGACATCGTCTACGCACCCCTGGCCACAAGGCTGCTGCGCGAAGCCGCCGCCCGCGGCTGCCGGACCGTTGACGGGTTGCAGATGCTCCTGCACCAGGGGGTGGCCCAGTTCCGCCTGTGGACCGGCCAGAACCCGCCGGTCGAGGTCATGCGCCAGGCCCTGGTCGAGTCCCTGGCCAACCGGTCTGCCTGAACCGTTTCCGCCCAACCTTCGCCACGGTCCCCGCCATGATGCCCATCACCCCGGTCTCGCACATCGCCGCCACGGTCAGCGTCCCCGGCTCGAAAAGCCTGACCCAGCGCGCCCTCATCGCCGCCGCCCTTGCCTCGGGGGAGTCCCGGCTGCACGGGCCGCTGGCCAGTGAGGACACCCGCTACACCATCGCCGCCCTGGCGGCCATGGGCCTGCACGTGGACACGAGTGATCCGGACTGCTGGCGTGTGGCCGGCACCGGCGGCTGCATCGAAACGCCGGAGGCGGATATTTTTTTGGGCAACAACGGCACGGCCACCCGTTTTCTCACCTCGCTGGCAGCGCTCGGCCATGGACGCTTCCGCATCACCGGCAGTGAGCGTATGGCCCAGCGGCCCATCCTGCCCCTGCTCGAGGCCCTGCACGGCTGGGGGGCGAACATCGTCAGCGAGAACGGCACCGGCTGCCCGCCCCTGACCATTGAGGCCCATGGGCTCACCGGCGGTCGAACCGTGCTGCCCGAAGGACGGTCCAGCCAGTACCTCTCCTCGCTCCTGCTGGTGGCGCCCTATGCGGACAGTCCGGCCGAGCTGGCGGTGCGCGGCGCCATCCTGTCCCAACCCTACGTGCGCATGACGCTCGCGGTGATGGCCGCCTTCGGCGTCCAGGTGGAGGCCGCACCCGCGCTCAACGCTTTCCGCATTCCCCGCGGCAGGTACCAGGCGCGCACCTATGCCATCGAGGGCGACGCCAGCAGTGCCAGCTATTTCTGGGCCGCGGCCGCCGTGAGCGGCGGCCGGGTGACGGTGACCAACGTGCCCCGACCCTCCCTGCAGGGCGATACCGACCTGCTGGGCTGCCTGGAACGCATGGGCTGCCGGATCGACAGCAGCGCCAGCGGCATCACCGTGACCGGGCCCGGACAGCTGCGCGGTATCGAGGTGGACATGGGCGACATGCCGGATGTGGCCCCCACCCTGGCCGTGGTCGCCGCCTTTGCCGAAGGGACCACCGTCATCGACAACATCGCCCACCTGCGCATCAAGGAGTGCGACCGCCTTTCGGCCGTGGTCAGTGAACTGCGCCGGCTGGGGGTGGATGCGGAGGAGGAACCGGCGCGAATGATCATCCGCGGCCAGGGCGGCCGGAACCTGCACGGCGCGACCATCAGCACCTACGAGGATCACCGCATGGCCATGAGTTTTGCCGTGGCTGGCCTGCGGGTGCCCGGGGTGGTCATTGCCGACGAGGACTGCGTGGCCAAGTCCTTCCCCGATTTCTGGGAGCGGTTCCGCCTGCTGGGCTGACCCGGCTGCCCGGCTTCCGGTGTTTCGGCCCGGGCAGGGTTCAGCGCTCGTCCGGCTGCTTCTCCCATGGCAGCAACAGATACAGTTCGCCATCCTCCTTCATCCGCCCGGCCGCCCGGCCGGCCTGCTCGCCCGATCCCCAGAACAGGTCCACCCGCCCCGGTCCGACCAGCGCGGACCCCGTATCCTGCACGCTGACAAAGCGCTGCAGTTGCTGCCACCCCGTCATCACCCCATCCGCAAACACCGGCTGCAGGCTTTCCAGGTAGGCCAGCGCGCCGGGTGGGTACCAACGCTGGTCCACGGCAATGGAACGCCCCGCGGTAAGCGGTCGGCCCAGGTTGCCCACGGCCGGCCCGGCCTCTGTCCAGTGAAAGAAGATGAACGAATCGTTCTGGTGCAGGATCAGGTCGCGCTCTTCGGGATGGCGGGCCAGGTAGTCGCGGATGGTGTCCATGGTGACTTCCGCCAGCTCCATGCGGCCGGTCCTGACCAGGAACGTGCCGATACTCCGGTAGGTCCGGCCGTTCCTCTCCGCGTAGTGGATACCGCGCCGGCTGCCGTCGGTGAGGTGGAGGATGGCCGAGCCCTGCACATGGAGGACGAACACGTCGAACGGGTCGGCGAGCCAGACCATCTCGCTGCCGGCCAGCAGGTTGCCCTGCTCGATTTCGCGGCGCGTCCAGAAGGGACGGAGGACGCCGTCCACGAGACGGCCGATGGTCTTCCTGCCGCCGCTTTCCCGCACCACCAGGCTGTCCGGGCAGGCGTACACCGGATAGAGGAAAGGTGGCGTGCGGGTCAGGCTGGCGGTGAAGTGGGGCTGGTAGTAACCGGTTACCAGCAGGCGGCGATGATTCGGGACAGGGTCATCGGGCACCATGCGCACCGCCCTGAACTGCATCCGGATGGCGGTGTTCAGGGCTTCCGGGCCGGGTGCGGTCCGCACCAGGCGCTGCATGCGGCGGGCGGCCGCGAGCAACTGCCCGACGGTGACCGATGGGCCGGCCCAGGTGAGGCGGGTGTTCGCCGGCCGGCCCTGGAGATACGCCACACTCTCTGCCAGCACCTCCTCAAGGCCACGAAAGCGGAGATCATCCCCATAGATCGGCTGCTCTTGGGGGACGAGGTTGACCACCGCGGCAGAAACAGCCGCGGCTCCAAGCAGCAGGACCGCGACCGTCAGGAAGAACAGCCGCCAGGGACAACCGCTCATGCCCTGCCACCCTGCGGCTGACCCGAACAGGGACGGTGGGGAGACCGGTGTTTGGCCCGCAGGAGCGAAACGGCCAAAACCAAGGTCTGGCCTGGATGGTATACGATGGCCAACGGTTTGTGCGGGGGAAGAGGCCTGAGGGTCGCGGGGCTTGTCCGCTTCAGGAGGCAAAATGGGCGGCAAAGGCGGTCAGGAACCCGTCCAGCGCATCGGCCGGCAGCCGGTTGATGCCGGCGGCCGCAGACCGTCCGCCGCCCGTGGGAAACTGGCGGCAGAGGCTGTCCGCTCCCTGGGGATTGTCCAGAGGGGCGCGGACGCTGATCAGAAAGGTGCCGTCCGTGTTGGTGATGAGGGTGGCGTGGGCCAGGTCCGGCTCCTGGCGGGCAACGCGGTTGGCGAACACCCCCACCACCCGTTTGGCCCAACTGGCGGCCGGCAGCAGGTACACCTGGCCAGCGGGAAACGACCAGCGGGGCGTCAGTGCCTCTGCCCTGGCCATGTCCCGGTCATGGCCGGCGCGGAGTCCGGCGAGCAGGGAGGACTGGAGGGCGAACTCGAACGGATCGGCAAAGCGGTGCACCTCGCGGTACAGGTCGGCGGGATGCACGTGCAGGTCGGCCTCAGTGCTGCCGTAGCCGTTGTAGTTGAGCAGGTGGCCGAGTTCGCGCAGGAGGGCTGCCTCTTCGGCGTCCAGGCCGCTTGTTCCGGCAAGGGCTGTGGCCGTTTCGTCGAGATTGTCGCCGTAGGCGCCGACGAGCGCCCAGGGACGGTACCGGCCGTCGAGCAGGCGGTCAACAATCAGGCTGGTGCAGGTGTGCGGGGCGGGATCGATGTGCGCGGTCAGCACCCCGGAACGGGGCAGCTCACCGCTGTAGTGATGATCGGCATAAAAAACGGAGTTGCCGCCGGCCAGCAGCCGTTCGAGGTCGGCACGGTTGGCATCCAGGGAGATGTCGAGCACGGTCAGGAGGCAGCCGATCGCATCCTGCACCTTGCCGAGCAGGCGGATGTCGCGTTTGACCCCGGTGACCAGCTGCGCCCCGGGCCGGGGCTCGTGCAGGCGGAGCTGGTGCAGGGCGCAGATGCCGTCCGCATCACCGTTGAACACATCGAGGCTGCGCATGGGCGATGCGGTCCCTTTCCCGTTGGCGACCGGCGGTCAGTTGCCGCCGGGCAGGTCGATGCCGAAGGGTGAACCGATATTGGCGAGGCGGAAGGTGACCATGAAGATCTGGTCGTCCGGGGTGTAGTTGGACGACAGTTCCACCGACCAGCAGGCTGGCTGGTAGATGAGCCGGATCTTCTCCTCGATGGTCACCTCGGTTTCGATGGCGCGCTCCAGGCTGTAGCCGGCGGCGAAGTTGTAGGGCAGCAGGTACCAGATGGAGCCGCTGATGGAATTGATGTCCCTGACCGAATCGTAACGGTAGTCGAGACCCAGGATGTCGCCGCGTTTGCTGAAGTAGTCGGTTTCCACCGCGTGGTAGAACAGCCCGTCACCGTACATGTCGGTCTTGTTCGTGTACTTCATGCGGAAATTGCGCACCGGGTAGAAACCGGATTCCATTTCCAGCGGGGTGAAGGGCTCATCGCTCATCTCGTTGCGCAGATCGTATCCCTGCTCGAATTTGACAAAGGCGTAGTCCCGATCAAATTCACGACCGCTGCGTTCACCGTACACCTTGAAGAAGTTGTTCAGGCCGTAAAAGATGATGTTTTCATCCTCCAGGGCGTCGATGCTGTCGAACTGGGGCAGTTTGACCTCGTCCGGGATGTCGGTGTACTCGTAGGCCACGTACGGCCGGAGCATGTGGCTCCAGGAGTTGATTTCATCACCTTTGAAGGCGAAGTCACGCATGAAGGTGGTGCCCACCTCGCCGCCCAGGTTGTAGAGGAACCGGTTCTCCGAACTGGTGTCCTCCCACTCGGAGGCACCGTTGTCGTTGATCACGTAATAGGTGTCGCGGACCCCGCCCTTGACCGTGGTTTCCAGATAGGGGCTGAGGGGAACGGCGGTGCTCACCACCGGGAACAGGTCGACCCGCTGCGCATCGACGCCATCGTTGCGCCAGAAGTTGACGTAATTGGCGTCCCAGGCAAAATCCGCCCCGCCCTCGTCGGAGATGGGCAGCAGGCCCGAGTAGGTCAGGGACGGCAACTGCCAGGCCACCGACGGGTCATCCGCCGTGTAGTCCTTGTCGCTCACATCGTTGACCGCGAGGAACTCTCCCTGCAGGGTGGTGCCGTTGTCCCAGGCGCGCAGGAACCCCAGGGTGTTGTTGCGGTACTTGTCGGTTTTTTCCTGGAAGCCGCGGCCAAAGCCGTCGAGATACCTGTTCTGGTTGGCGGAGATGCTGGTCGAACCGGTGTTGAACTCGCGCAGGTAATCGAGGTCCGAGACCACGTCCACATCCAGGCGGGTGATCCACTCGCCGACATTCTGGTCCGCCTTGCCGCGGATCCAGTAACGTTCCTGGTTGGAGTGGGTGAATTTGCCGTCGCTGTAGTAACCGGGCTCGGCTTCCGGGTCGGAGAGGTCGTCGTCGAGGTAATGCGCCAGGAACATGCCCTTGCTGTTTTCCTCGAGCGCATAGCGGAACTCGGCGCCGCCCATCAGGCCGCGGTCGGTGAAATAGCGCGGATAGAGAGTGAGGTCGGCGCTGGGCGAGAGGTTGATGAAAAACGGTGTCTCGAAGTTGAAGCCGTCGCGGCTGGAAAAGTACAGGTTGGGGAAGAGGAAGCCGGTCTGCCGGGTCCGCTTGGCGGGCAGGATCATGACCGGCGTGTACAGGACCGGCACGTCCTTGATGCGGAAGGTGGCGTGCTTGAGGAAGGCGTAGCCGCCGTCGGTGATCTCGGCGTCGGCGGCGCCGAAGCTCCAGGGCGGGGTTTCGCCGGACTTGAGCTTGCAGGTGATGATCCAGCCGTCCTCGATGTGGTAGGTGAGTTCACCGGTTTTCTCGATCACCCGCCCCTCGAGATGCATGCTCTTCTCCTGGCGGATAATGGTGGCGTTCTCGAAGGTGCCGGTCGCCTCCTTCAGGTCGATGCTGCCCGACTCCGCGCTCAACTCGTCCGTGCCGAGATCGATGAACAGGTTGCCGCGGGCCTTCACCCTGCCGAGTTCCACGTCATAGGCCAGCCAGTCGGCCTTGATGCTGGTCACAGTTTTGGTCTCGGTGACGGTTTCCTTCGGTTTCTCGGCCGCCTCCTCCGACTCGCCGAGGAGTGCGCCCCAGCGGGCGTCCTCCGCGTCTTCCTTGACCCGGGTGATTGCCTCCTTTTTCTCGAGGATGACGTTGCCCTCGGCGATGACGCTCGCCGGGTCCTCGTACCGGGTGATCTTGTCCGCGGTGATCTCCCACTGCCGGGCATCCACCGAGGCCGCCGTCAGGTTGCCCGCGGGCAGCAGCAGCGAAAAAAAGAGGAAGAAAACGGGAAGGATCGGTGAGGGTGGGGTTGTCTGCTTCACCTCGATCTGCTCCTTGTGCGTGGTCTCTTCAGGGGAAGGGGCGCCATCTCCCGATGGCCCTGCGGATACAGGGGCGAAACGGTGCGCGGACAAGCCTTTCCTGATACAAAAAACAATAAGGAAAACAATTACAAGTAACGGTTCCGAATGTACGTGGGCGCTCCTGTTGTGTCAAGCGAAAAGTCAAAGATTTACCTTGCGTAGGTTCAGAAATTGGTTTAAGTATCGCCAGTCGGAAATACTGCCTAATAAGTTGATTTTCCATGGCTTAGAGCCGAACCCCATCTTCCTGCCCGCCATCGCGGCATCACCCCCCGGCAGTACAGTATGAATTTTCTCTTCGGCCCGGTGAATTCCAGGCGCCTCGGCCGTTCTCTCGGTATCGACCTGTTCAGGGAAAAGATCTGCAATCTGAACTGTGTCTACTGCGAGGTGGGGCCCACGGCCGCCCTGGTCAACCGGCGCGGTCTGTACACCCCCACCCGGGAGATCCTCGAGGAGATCACCACCTTCTGCGCCGATCCGGACCGTTTGGCCGCGGTGGAGGTGCTCACCGTCACCGCCAAGGGCGAGCCGACCCTGCACCTCGAATTCGGCACCATCCTCCGCCATATCAAGCGCTGCACCGACAAGCCGGTGGCCGTACTCACCAACGGCACCACCCTGATGGACGACGAGGTCCGCCAGGCCCTGCAGTTGGCCGACATCGTCGTGCCGTCCCTGGATGCGGTGCGGGCTGACAGTTTTCGCCGGGTGGACCGGCCCGCCCCGGGCCTGGACCTCGAGGCGGTGATTGCCGGGCTGCACCGATTCAGCCATGAGTATCACGGCCGCCTGTGGCTCGAGATCCTCCTGGTTCGCGACCTGAACGACGCCGACGCGGACATCCACGCCCTGCTGCCGGTTCTCGCCACCCTGCGGCTCGACCGGATTCAACTCAACACCGTGGTCCGCCCGCCGGCCGATCCCGGCGCCCGCCCGGTGCCCGAGGCCAGGCTGGCGGAGATCGCCCGCACCTTCCGGGCCGCCCTGGCCGTGCCGGTCGACCTGCCCTCGCCCGGTGCCGGCTCCACCGACCGCGAACGGGCCACGACCGCCTCTGTTGCATCGGACGCCTCACCGGCGGGACTGCGGCAGGCAATTATTGAGATGGTCAGACGGCGGCCCTGCACCGCCGTTGATATCGACCGCGTCTTCCAGTTGGGAGGCGCGGAAAAAGTTGAGCAGCTGCTCAGATCGCTCGTGACATCGGGCACCCTGCGGATTGTCAGCCACGCAGAGGACCGGTTTTATCACTGATCCTGCACAGGGCGATCGGGTCAAGCTGCTCGGAAATTTCACCCGAGGAAACACCATGACCGACGAGGAACAGAACAGCAACGAACGCAAGGATCCACCGGCGCGCAAGGCCAAGACCGGGGCCTGGTGGAAAAGTGTCCGCCGGACCGCGGATACCGAGGAAAAGAACGCCGCGCAGCCAACAGCGGCCGCCGAGGCGCCGGCCACCGCCACCCTGCCCGAACCGGACGGACGGCCGCTCGACCCGCCGCAGGCGACCGTGGCCGAAACAGCCCCGGCGGTGGTCGCACCGCCCCAGCCCGTCCAGGAAATCACGCCGATCGTTCAGGAGACCATGCCGGCCGTTGGCGCGCCTGCCGGCCTGACGGGGGAGACCAGCGGCACCGCCGCCGCCGGCGACGAGGCCCCTTCCGGTGACACGCCGGAGGAGGACCAGCCGCCGGCCAGGGCCAAGCGGAAATCCCGCCGGGGCGGCCGCAAACGGGGCAAGCGGGCCGACAGCCCGCCGGCGGAGGGAACGGACGCTGCCGCCGGGGAGCCGACCGCGGAACAGGAACCACTGGACGACCAGGCCGACGAGGATGACCAGGTCCCGGAACCGGAGGTCGATGAGCAGGCGAAAAAAGCGGTCACCTTCAAGCTGCTCATCAATGCCGAGGAGCCCGAGGAATGCCGCATCGCCCTGGTCGAGGACGGCCGCCTCGAGTCCTTCCACGTGACCACCATCGACCGCGAGCCCACCAAGAACAACATCTACAAGGGCCGCATCGTTTCCATCGAGGCCAACCTGCAGGCCGCCTTCGTGGACATCGGCACCGGTCGCAACGGCTTCCTGCCGTTCAACGAGATCCACCCCGAGTACTTCCGCCAGGACGTCAGCGACAAGAGCCGGGCGCTCATCGCCCAGCAGCAGTGGAAGAAACTGAAGATCGAGGACGTGGTCCAGAAGGGCCAGGAGGTGCTCGTCCAGGTGGTCAAGGAGGTCACCGGCAACAAGGGCGCCAACATGACCACCTACCTGAGCCTGCCGGGCCGCTGCCTGGTGCTCATGCCCGGCAGCGACAGTGCCGGCATCTCGCGCAAGATCGTCGGTGAGGAACGCCGCGCCGGCCTGCGCGAGATCATGAGCGAGTTCGAGATCCCCGAGGGCATCGGCTACATCATCCGCACCGCCAGTGCCGAAATCACCCGCACCGCCCTGGAGAACGACCTGCAGACCCTGCTCGCCCTGTGGGAGGAGATCAAGAAGCGCGGCCAGACCATGAACGCTCCGGCCCTGGTCTACGAGGAGCAGGATACCGTGGTGCGCTTCCTGCGCGACCACTTCTTCGCGGAAATCCAGGAGATCCTGGTGGACACGCAGGAGTCGCTGGACAATGTCAACGCCTTCATCGAGCAGCTGCCGCCCAAGCAGCGCAAGGTCAAGGTACGCATGCACCGGGCGAGCAAGCCGATCTTCAACCAGTACAACATCGAGGAGCAGATCGAGTCCATCTACCGGCCGCAGGTGACCCTGCCCTCGGGCGGCTCGATCGTCATCGACCCCACCGAGGCCCTGGTGGCCATCGACGTCAACTCCGGCCGGACCTCGAAGAACAGCGATTTCGACGAGACCATCTTCCTCGCCAACATGGAGGCCGCGGCGGAACTGGCGCGGCAGCTGCGGCTGCGCGACCTGGGCGGGCTGATCGTGGTCGACTTCATCGACATGCGCAACAAGAAGCACATCCGCGAGGTCGAGCGTCAGGTCAAGGTGAGCATGAAGCGCGACAAGGCCAAGGTGGACATCAGCAAGATTTCCCGCTTCGGCCTGATGCAGATCTCCCGCCAGAAGATGGGCGCGCCCATCGAGAAGGGCAGCTACCTCACCTGCCCGCACTGCCAGGGCCGGGGCGTGATCCGCTCGGTGGAGACCCAGGCCCTCTACTACCTGCGCCGCATCCAGACGGGCATCAGCCGCAAGAAGGTCGGCCGGGTCGAGTGCCGCCTGCCGCTGGATGTGGCCCAGTACCTGCTCAACAAGAAGCGGGCCGAACTGGTCGAACTGGAACACCGCAACAGCGCCCGCATCGACATCATCCCCTGTGCCGACATGAAACCCGCGGATCACCAGCTCGACTTTCTCGAACCCGAGGCCGCAACCCACTGACCCGTCCGGAATCCGGCCCGTCGCACCCGCGGCGGGCCGGATTCCGTCCCTCCTCCCGGCCGATTCAGCCGCCCGGCTGTGGTCTCACTCCGCTTGCGGCCGCCTGATGATCGTGCGCACCGAGTCGATCCGCCGCACCCCCGCGCCCCTGAGCCCCACCGACCCCGGGTCGCCTGCCCACAAGCGCAGGCCGGTCATCTCGCCGATCTGCCCGACAGCCACCTCGTACACCGAAAACTCCGGCAGTTCCAGCGCTTCCAGGGGACTGAGCAGGTCCTCCTGGGTGAGCACGTAGCCCCTGGCCCGCACTGCACAATCCTCGCCCTCGCGGTAATAGAGGATCTTCCAGAACCGCTTCGGCAGCGCCACCCCCCGGTAGACCGGGTCGTGTTCCGTGAGGATCGGTCCGCCCATGACCGAGACCCGCAGGTCGGCCACCTCCACCTCGGCGAACAGCGCGTCCTCGAGCTGCCCCCAGATGCCGCCCGCACCCGACTGGTTGAACCCCTCGTGCTGGGGGGTGATGTTGGTGAAATAGAAGGAATCCGCGTTGGCCCGGCGGGCCGAATCCAGGCTGCCCCAGAGGAGGTCCGCCCGGCGGGCGAGGTGCCCGCGGTCGAGCGGGTTGTTCCGGTAGAGTTCGTCGCCCACCTGGGCCTCTGCCGGCAGGCGGTCGTCCCGACGGAATGAGATGTTGCTGCGGCTGAGCCGACGGATGGCAGCGCCGTCGATGTTCCAGGCCACCCAGCGGGCGAAACGGCGGGAGCGGCTCATGGCCAGGGAAAAGTGGGTGTAGGGGATCACGGTGGTACCGGCGACCACCAGCAGGTCGCTGTCGACCACCCCGCAAGCGGCCGCGGGCAGCGCCACCGCGCTGCCGAGAAAACCCGCGTCATAGCCGCGTGGTTCGTCGACGGGTCGTTCCGGCGGCACCGGCAGGACGCCCAGTTTCTCAAAGACCGACGAAGCATAGCAGGCCAGGGCGTGTTCCGGCTCGTCGGCGACCTCGCCGGCGAAGTGCAGACCGAGCAGCATGTCCGTGGCCCGGTCCCCTTCCGCCAGCAGCCAGGCGGCGCCCGAGTCGCCGCCGCGGCTCAGCTCGCCGTCGGCGGGTGGGTGCTCCGGGTCCGGACCGATCTCGAAACAGCCGATGTCCTGTTCTCCCGCCGCACCGTAATCGATGCGCGCCACCACGTGCAGCCGCTGGACCAGCCCACGGGTGACACCGGTGGTGCGGCCCGACTTGACCACCCGGTCCGCCAGCTCGGGCTCGCCGATGCGGCGCACCGGCTCGCCGAGTTCGAGGATCTCCGCAGCCAGCCGCCGTTCACTGACCGTGGCCAGGGCGCAGTCGCCGGCCACGCCCAGATGGCTGCGCACCAGTTGGCCGACCCGGTTGCGGTCCACCCGGTTGTCGTCGTGCCGGCCCGGCTGGACGATCGCGTCACCAATCCGGCCGCCCGGGCCGTGAAGCACGTGCCAGTTGGCAAGAATGTAG
>CAZMNU010000063.1:0-16513 GCA_964567725.1 uncultured Desulfobulbus sp.
AATCACCGGCCGGGATCATGTGGAATCCGTGGCCGGGATCGTCTGGAATTTGCACGCTGCGGTCATCCGGAGCGCAGTGTTGCCGGGACTCCAGACCGAAAATAGTATTGACTGGCAAGGAACCGGTTTGCTATACCTGACCGCCATTCGACATCCCGTCACCGCCGGTTTTCAAAAATAATCCGGACCCTCGGCGACGGCACAAAGCTGTCCCGTTGGTCATCGTCACCGATGATCGCCCAGTCCGTCGGGTCATAATCCCGAAAAAAGCTGGCGAATCGAGGAACAACGGCACGTAGATGGACAGTTGGTCGCCCGCTTGAGTCGGCCGGACCAGAAGCCATCGCCCCAACAACGTCTGGTGCAGGAATTCTGATGAAAGGAATCTACGCTGGAAGTTTCGACCCGCCGACCAACGGCCACCTGTGGATGATCGAACAGGGTGCCAAATTGTTCTGCAAATTCTACGTGGCCATCGGCCAGAATTCGCAGAAGGCCTATACCTTCACATTGGATGAGCGGGTCGAGATGCTGCAGGAGTTGTGCGCGGATTTCGGCAATGTCGAAGTGGTCCAGTTCGAAAACAAGTTCCTGGTCAAATATGCCGAGTCCATCGGGGTGGATTACATCCTGCGCGGCATCAGGAACGAAAAGGACTACACCTACGAACGCGGCATGCGTTATGTCAACAGCAACATGAACAACACCATCCAGACGTTGTTCATGATGTCGCCGAGGTTCCTAGTCGAGGTCAGTTCGAGCCTCGTCAAAGGGCTGGTTGGCTCCGACGACTGGGAGCATATTGTCCGGGAATATGTGCCGGAAACGGTTTTTTTCCGGATGTTGAAAAAATTCGGCATAATCTCGCCCATCCACAACCGCCGGCGGGTGCTGGAAAGCATCTGAAGAAGAGTCCGGCTGATTGTCCCGGTTGCCGCGGGGCAAGGTATCCAGGTTTTGTCCGCCTGCCCCTGCACAGCGCGCGGGCATACTGAGTACCTCGGGCAGCGCAGCGAACCGGCAAGCCCAGCGCACCCCGAAAAAATCCGACAAAAAAGCCCTGGCAGAGATGCCAGGGCTTTTTTGTTGTTCGTCGTGACGGGTGAGACAGGTCATCCGTCTGAACGGTGCCGGAACATCATCCGGGTTGAGAGAACTGATGCACCGTCCCCTCGTTCAGGCCGGGATCAACCCGGGTACTTGCCCTCGATGTAGTCCTTGAGGTAGTGGTTCTCCACCTCGCGGATACTGATCTGCGCATTGACCACGTCGCCGATGGACACCATACCTTTCAGTTCCTTTTTGTCCATGATGGGAATGTGACGAATACGGTTTTCGGTCATGACCGCCTGAATATAATCGACGGTGTCCTCTTCCGAGGCACAGATGATATTCCTGGTCATCACCTGGCTGACCTTCTGCAGACTGCAGTTTTCCACGCAGCCCTCGTGCACGGCCTTGAGGATATCGTTGGGAGCAACGATGCCAACGATCTCATCGGTGTCGTTGACCACGATCAGCGAACCGACCTTGTTACTGAAGAATTTTGCGGTGGCCGCCATCAACGTACTGTTTTCGTTGATGGTGTACACCTTGGTGCCCTTGACCTTGAGGATATCTTTCACTTTCATGGGGTGACTCCTTGAAGAGAGAGTTGCTGGCCGGATGCTCGTCGAGCAGGACGACGAATCCCTGGTTAGAGGGTTTTTACCATCAGATGGCTATCGGGTACAAACTGATGGCGAACACACAGACCGCCAGAATAAAGGTGCACACTGGTGCCAGTCCGGCGGCGGCGCGTTCGTTGAACTGCTCCTCCGGCTCGTAGAAGTACATGGTAATGATGAGCCGCAGGTAATACCACATGGAAATGATACTGCTGACAATACCGAGAACGGCAAGCACGACCTGGCCGGCGTCAATGGCGCTGGTGATGATGTAGAACTTGCCCATGAAGCCGGCGGTCGGCGGAATACCGGCCATGGAAAGCAGGAAAATGCTGATTGCTGCGGCCGAGTAGGGCCTGGTCTTGGCAAGCCCTTTGAAATCATCGAAGGTCTTGCGCTGTTCACCCGTCCCACCCAGGTAAGACAGGGCGGCAAAGATGCCCAGGGTGCTGGCCGCGTAGGCAGCCAGGTAAAAGGCGATGACACTGCCGGTGAACTCCTGGGTGCTGACCGCCACCAGGGCGATGAGCAGGTAGCCGCTGTGGACGATACCGGAAGCGGCCAGCATGCGTTTGAGGGACTGCTGACCGATGGCGATGAGGTTACCGCCGAACATGGTCAGAATCGAAATGTAGAACAGGTATTTGACCCAGCCGGCATGCAGACCGGGATCGAGCACCAGGAAGTTGGCAAACACGGCGAAGATGGCGGTCTTCAGAGCAGTGGCCATGTAGCCGGTAATCGGTACAGAGGCGCCGTCATAAACATCCACCACCCAGGCATGGAACGGGAAGGCGGCTGCCTTGAAGAGAAAGGCCACGAGGATGAAGAAGGCACCGCCGATGATTGCCGGCGACTGGAGGAAAGCATGGGTGCTCAGATACTGACCGATCAGCGGAAATTTGGTGCTGCCGGCGGCGCCATAGATGAGGGCGCTGCCCATGACCAGGAAACTCCCGGCAAAAGCGCCGAGCATGAGATATTTGAGGAGCGCTTCCGTGCTGATCACATTCTTGCGGTCATAGCCGACGAGAATGTAGATGGCCAGGGACATGATTTCCAGGGCGATGAATACGGTAATCAATTCCTGTGCCATGGTCAGCAGCAGCATGCCCGATGCGGCGAACACGGTCAGGCTGTAGTACTCGGTAGTGCAGAAGGAATTCTGCTTGAAGTAGGACTGTGAACTCAGGGCGGTGAACAGCCCGCAGGCCAGGATGATCAGGCCGGCAGCCTTGGAAAAATTGCTGACCACCAGAATCCCGTTGAAAACATCCCCGTACAGGGCAGTGCTGCCGGTGACGCACGATCCCAACTGCACGAGGAAGGCGATGGCGAACACCCCGGCACACCCGTAGGCCGCGACCTCGTGGGAGAGTTGCTCATAGGCGGAGGCGATCATCAGCAGGATCGCCCCTGCGCCGACGATAATCAGTGGCAAAAGTAGCATTAACTCGTTCGTCATGATGGAAGTCCAGCCCTATTTCTGTTCAAAGGTGAGCCCAGAGATCTGAGCGTTGCTTACCGGTGCCTGTGCGACCACAGGGGTCTTCTGCTCGAATTGCATCGCCGTGGAAGGCGTGATCTTGCTCAGGAAGGGATGGGGATAGATACCCATGATGATGATGAGGAGAATCACCGGCAGGAAGGTCAGCCCCTCGACCAGGGTGAGATCCTTGAAGTTTTCAGAGGTGGCGCTGGTTTTCTCATAGAAGACCCGCTGGAACATCCACAACATGTAGCAGACCCCGACAATCAGGGTGGTGCCGGCCAGCACACCGATGACCACGTTGAACTTGATCGCGCCCAGAATGATCATGAACTCACCGATGAACCCGCTGGTACCGGGCAGACCCACGGAGGCGAGCATGGCGATGCCGAAGTACATGGCAAAAACCGGCGCCTTGGCGGCGAGGCCGCCAAGATCCTCGATGGTGCGCGTCTTGCTGCGTTCTTCGAGCAGACCGACGAAGAGGAACAGCACACCGGTGCTGGTGGCGTGGGCCACGATCTGGTAGATGCTGCCGGTCAGCGCCTGCACGTTCATGCAGAAGACGCCGAGCGCGATCACACCCATGTGGGAAGCGGAGGAGAAGGCGAGCATCCGCTTGATGTCTTTCTGGGTAATGGCGGCAATGCCGCAGTAGAGCATGCCGATCACGCCGGAATAGGCCAGCAGGATGGCAAAGCGGGCGAACTGTTCGTCAAATACCGGCACCACGAAGCGGATGACACCGTACACGCCGATCTTGGCCATGATGGCGGACAGGACGAAGGTGGCGGCGGTCGGCGCCTCGGTGTAGGCATCGGGCAGCCAGGTGTGGAAGGGGAAGAGCGGGATCTTGATGGCAAAGGCAATCATGAATCCGAAGAAAGCCACTGCAGCGACTCGGCCGGTCAGGTTGAGCCGCGCCATCTCGCTCATCGAGAAGTTCCACTCGTTGAACTGACCGTGATAGCTCACACCAAGGTAAATGAGGGCGGCCAGCATGAGCAGTGATCCGGCGATGGTGTACAGGGTGATCTTGAGGGTGGCCGGCAGCCGTTTCGGTCCGCCATACAGGCCGAGCATGAAGAACACCGGCAGCAGCATGATCTCCCAGAAGATATAGAACAACACCATGTCGGCGGCGCAGACTGCACCGGTCATGGCACCCTGAACGATGAGCAGGTTGGCGTAGTAGCCCTTCTCCTGGGTGCGGAACACCAGGTACACCATGGGCAGCAGCACAGAGGCGGCCATGAGGATGAACAGGCTGATGCCGTCAATGCCCAGGTGATAGGAGATGCCCAGCGACTTGATCCAGGGGATGTACTCGACGAATTCGAGCTGCCCGGTGGATTTGAAGCCGAAGTAGAGATCCAGGCTCAGAACCAGGGTGGCCAGTGAGATGACGAGCCCCGTGCTCCTCGCAACCATCCTGCTGGCCGGACTGGCAAGCAACAGCAGCCCGGCGAGGATGGGGAGAAAGATTATGACGGAAAGGACATGTTCGAACATTCTTTCACCTTCCTAGTTCAGCGATTGAGAGAGGAACAGGCTCATGAGGCTCAGCCCGACGACCATGTAGATGGCGTACACCCGGACATACCCAACCTGGAGTGCCTTGAAGGCCGTGCCCAGCACCATGTAGAGTCGTGCAGCCCCCTTGACAGGACTGTCGGTGACATTCGGTTCGATGGACTTCCAGATCGCCGTGCCGATGGCCTTGTACGGTTGCACGAAAACCGCGTTGTACAGTTCGTCGACGTAGAACTTGTTGTAGGCGAAGTCGGCAAAGCCCTTGAAGGCAGGCTCCTGGGCACCCTGGCCGAATTTACCGTAGGCGATCTTCAGACCGACGGCGAAGGCGGCAATGCTCGTCACGATGGCAATGACCTGCAGCAAGGCCGAACTGTGGTGATGCTCGGTCAGGCTCGGCTCAAGCCAATGGGAAATGGTCAGGACGCCGGGGAAGTTGAGGAAACCGGCGAACACCGCGCCAACGGCCAGGATGATCAGCGGGACCGTCATCACGGCCGGCGATTCCTGAGCGTGGTCGTAGGCGTGGTGGTCCCTGGGCTGGCCATGGAAGACGACAAAGATCATCCGGAAGGTGTAGTAGGCGGTCATACCGGCCACGAGCACACCGATCAGCCAGATACCCCAATGCCCTGTGGCGAGTGCGCTGTAGAGGATTTCGTCCTTGCTGAAGAATCCCGAGAAGGGCGGGCAACCGGCAAGGGCAAGGGCGCCGATGACCATGGTGAGATAGGTTTTGGGCATTTTTGCCTTGAGGCCGCCCATCTTCCAGATGTTCTGCTCATGGTGCAGCGCGTAAATGACCGAACCGGCACCAAGGAAGAGCAGGGCCTTGAAAAAGGCGTGGGTGAAGACATGGAAAATACCGGCCGAGTAGGCGGCGACACCGACGCCGGCGAACATGTAGCCCAACTGGCTGACAGTCGAGTAAGCCAGGATTTTTTTGATGTCGTTCTGGAACATGCCGAAGATGGCGGCCAGGAGGGCGGTGAGAATGCCCACCCAGGCGACAATGGTTCCGGCCAGTTCCACATGGGCGTACAGGAAACTGAAGCGGGCGACCATGTACACACCGGCGGTGACCATGGTTGCGGCATGGATGAGCGCGGAAACAGGAGTGGGGCCGGCCATGGCGTCGGGCAACCAGACATAGAGCGGAATCTGTGCAGATTTGCCGGTGGCGCCGACGAACAGCAGCAGGCAGACCGTCAGGGCGATGGCCGGTTCCATCATGTGGACATTGGCCTTGAGCGAGAGGTAATCGAAGCCCTGCGCACCCACGGCCCAGAACAGGAAGGCCATGCCGAGCACGAAACCGAGGTCGCCGATGCGGTTGACGATGAAGGCCTTGTTGCCGGCCAACACGTTGTCGCGGTCTTCACTGTAGTAGCTGATGAGCAGATACGAACACAGGCCGACACCTTCCCAGCCGACAAACATGACCACCGGGCCGTCTCCGAGCACCAGTACGAGCATGCTGCCCAGGAACAGGTTCATGTAGGCGAAGAACTTGCCGTAGTTCTTGTCTCCCCCCATGTAGCCGATGGAGTAGACATGGATGAGCGTGCCGATCAGGGTGACGAACAGCAGCATCAGACAACTGAGCGGGTCGGCCAGGAACCCCATGTTGATGTGCAGATCGCCGACGCTGAACCAGGTGAAGGCGTTGTGGGTCAGGAACCGGGACTCGGGCGGCAGTGCTTTCAGGGCCAAGAAAACCTTGAGCGCCAGCACGAAGGAAAGGACCGGTCCCACACAGGCAAGCAGGCCGTAGAACTTTTCAGGCAGCCTCTTCCGGTTGCAGGTAAAGACGTGCAGCAGTCCGATGACGACTGCACCCAGCAATGGAAAGAGCGGGATCAGACCCAGGTAGGTTGCACTTTGTTCCATGAAAATCACCCTTTCAGCAGGCTGAATACATTCGTATCCAGTTTGCCCTTGTGTTTGTGCAGTAATATCACGACGGCCAGCGCCAGAGCGGCCTCCGCTGCGGCAACCGCCATGACCATCATGGCCAGCACGTGCCCATCCATGCTCTCATGGACCCGCGAAAAGGCGATGAAAGCGAGGTTGGCAGCATTCAGCATCAGTTCGATGGACATGAACACGGTGAACACATTTCGCCTGGAGATGACCCCGACGATGCCCAGACAGAAAAGAATGCTGCTGAGAAAGAGGTAATTGTGGATCATTTGCCCGTCCCCCTTTTCCCTGCCAGGACGACTGCTCCGACCAGGGAAACCAGAAGCAGAATGGATACGATTTCAAAGGGTACCAACCAGTCCCTGTACAGGACCAGTCCGACCGGTTTGACGCCGCCGAAGTCGTTGCCGACAAGGTCGGCAGTGATGTTCGGCAGGGAGTTGACAATTTTGCCCAGGAACAGCGCCACCGGTGACACCAGCACGACGCCGACCAGGATGTTCACCAGTTTCATCTCTTCCCTGGGCAGATCCTCGGCCTGAATGTTCAGGAACATGATGATGAACACGATGAGCGACATGATGGCGCCGGCATAGACGATCAGTTGCAGGGCAAAGATCAGTTTGGCCGACAGCAGGGCGTACAATCCTGCCAGGCTGATGAGCGTGACGATGAAACTCATCGCTCCGTTCATCGGGTGCCGAAAGAGAATCAGTCCGACCGCGCCCAGCACAGCCAGCACTGCGAACCCGTAAAACAACACGTTGACTAGCATGGTTTCAAGCGCCCCCTTTCTTGTACTCTTCTTCGGTAAATGCACCCTTGGTCGCCAGCAGATCGCTCAGAGTCATGACAAACTGGCTCCGATCGTTCCCGGTGACTGAAAAGATACCTGTATCCATGCGGATGGCGTCCATTGGGCACGCCTCGACGCAGTAGCCGCAATAAATGCACTCAAGAAGATCGATCTCGAATTTGACCGGCATTTTTTCCGTGCGGCCGTCGATCCGTTCACCGGCGTCGATGGAGATGCATTTGGCCGGACAGTTGGTCTGGCACATGTAGCAGGCGACACACTTCATCGACCCGTCTTCGTGCGTGGTCAGCCGGTGCCGTCCGCGCCACCGGGCGGGAATCTCCGGCTGCACCTCCGGATAGTGGCGAATGTACAGTTTGGAGTTGTCGAGGAAGTTCCGGATGAAATGGCCGAAAGTGGTCGCCATCCCCTTGAAAACCTCGATCAGGAACAGCTTTTCAGCGAGGGAATCTCCCTTGCGTTCGATGATTTTTACTTTTGTGCTCATGCCGGCTCCTGTCAGCTCAGTGCAATGACGACTGCACTGGTCACGAAAATATTCAGCAGGGAAAGGGGGATCAGGGTCTGCCAGCCCAGACGCTGCAACTGATCGTAGCGGAAGCGGGGCAGTGTCCAACGAACCCAGACATAGACGAAGCACATGAGGGTCACCTTGACCAGGAATGTGGCGATCTGCAGGCAGACCGCAAGTATCCGCGCCGAGGTGCCGCCGGAACCACCGATCAGGAACATGAAGAGGACCAGTTCCAGGGCGATGACCACGCCCCACAGGATCTTGATATAAATGTTGGCTTCGCGCACCCGCGGATCGTTTTCACGCGGGTAGTGGCTGCGGTTGTTCTTGCTGATCCAGCCGGCGAACAGAAGGGCGAAGACGGGCAGCAGCAGCATGAGCAGGAAGGTGACCACCCGCGAGTTGTTCACCAGGGTTTCCGTGGGGAACCAGGGAATCTGGAAGCCGCCGAAGAACAGGGTGACGATGATCGCGCTCGAGGTGAACATGGCCACGTATTCACCCATGAAAAACATGGCGAACTTCATGGCGCTGTACTCCACGTGGAACCCGGCAACGATCTCGCTTTCACCCTCGGCGAGGTCAAAGGGCACACGATTGGCCTCGGCAAAGGCGGCGGTGATGAAGATGATGGCGCCAAGGGGCTGCAGTACCACACCCCACATGGGGATGAAGCCGAACAGCAGTTTTCCCTGGAACTGGGCGATTTCCGTCAGGTTGACGGTGCCGTAGACCACCAGCAGGCTGATCAGGGCCAGCCCCATGGGGATTTCATAACTGATAACCTGGGCTGCGGAGCGCAGGCCGCCGAGCATGCCGTACTTGTTGTGGGAGGACCAGCCGGCGAGAATGATACCGTACACCGAAAAACCGACAATGGCCAAGAACCAGAGGATACCGAGATCCGTGGGGATGGCCTGCATCAGGTATTGTTTGCCGTTGATCACCAGGGTGTCGGCGAAGGGAACCGCCGCAAAGGAGATCAGGCCGACTGCAAAAACGATCACCGGCGCCAGTACAAAATAGAATTTATGCCGGATGTGGGCGGGAATTACATCTTCCTTGGTGAGCAGTTTCACCGCATCGGCAAGGTTCTGCACCAACCCGGCAGCGCGGAAGCCGAAGATGTTGCAGCGGTTCGGACCGGACCGGTCCTGGATGAAGGCGCAGCCTCGTCGTTCCATCCAGACGAGGACAGCGATGAAGCAGAGCGGCACCAAAGCACCGAATGCCACCCTGAGCACGATAAGGAGAATATCAAGCTGCGACATTTGAGACCTCGTTAGCTGTTAAGGCTGTTCCCTCGGCCGGGATGTGCTTCAGATCGACACCGCCCAGTGCGGCAACATTGGCGGTCAGGTCGGCAAGAACCTCCTCTCGGGTGGAAAGCGGACCGCCAAGCAGGTGGACAACCTCGACCAGACTGGGGGCCTGGCTGTTCTTGTTCACAGCTGCCCGGAACTCCTGCAGGATGCCGTCACAGTTGATCAGCATGCCGTTATCCTCGCTGTACGAGGCAACCGGCAGGCTGATTGCCGCCCTGGCGGAGCATTCATTCTCGTAACTGCCGATGAGGACGAGTTGGGTTTTCTCGAACAGGGTGTCATTTTCCAGACTGCGGGTGAGATCGTTCTGGAAACTGATGAGAAGATCCGCGCCGGTAACGGCCTGATCGAACCCAGCCTTGTCACTGTCGATACCGAGGACGGCAAAAGAAGCCCGGTTGGCAGCCTTGTCATCCTGAATGAGGATATCGTCACCGTCTCCCTGCTGCATGTACCCGTCGCTGTACCCGCTCACCGCAGCGCCGCACTGGTCGGCCAGGACCTGGACCGCGCGCATCTGCTCCAGCGAACAGTTAGGCGAGACGACCATCACGATCTTCTTTGCCTGGCTGACGGCCCGGCGAACCGCTTCTACGGCCTCGCCCAGTTCCACGGCCTTCTCCCCGACCCTGGCAGTCGCCAGCCGGTTGTCATTCTCCAACTTGTAGGTCATCCGGCCCGCATCGCACATGAAATACCCGTTCACCTGTGCATTCAGTCTCGGGCGGAAACGATAAATGACATCGTCCTTGTATTTTTCATGGTTGTGATCAATGTAGATGTTGCAGCCCTTGCTGCAGCCATGGCAGATACCCGGGCTCTTGGTCAGAAACCAGGCACGCTGTTTGAAGCGGAAATCACTGCTGGTCATGGCGCCGACCGGGCACAGGTCGACCACGTTGAGTGCGTAGCGGTTGTTCAGCGGCCGGCCGGGGAAGATGTTGACGCGGGCCGCGTCCGTCCGGTTGACGATGCCGAGTTCCCCGGTCTTGGTGATCAACCGGGTGAAGCGAACGCAGCGGGCACAGAGCACACAGCGCTCCTGGTCGTGGACCACGCCGCAACCGAAGTCCATTTTTTTGGCCTTGAGCACCGGCTTGACCGTCATCCGGCTCTTCTGGCCATCGTACTTCATGTAGAAGTCCTGCAACTTGCATTCACCGGCCTGATCGCAGATCGGGCAGTCGATCGGGTGATTGATCAGCTCCAGTTCCATGACGTTGCGCTGGATTCGTTTGATGTTGTCCACATCCAGCAGAACTTTCATGCCTTCAGCCGCCCGGGTTTTACAGGCGGGTACAACGGGCGGTCGCCCGTCCTCGATACCCACCAGGCACAAACGGCAGTTGCCGTCGGCACCCAGGGCCGGGTGGTAGCAGAGATGGGGAATTTCGATACCGACAGCGCCAAGCGCATCAATCAGGTTTTTCCCTGATTCGACCTCGACTTCCTGTCCGTTGACAAACAGTTTTATCTTTTCAGCCATGGTACCCGTATCCTTGTTACATCGCGGCCTGGACCGGAGCGCCGCTGTGCACGTACGCCTCGAATTCATGCCGGAATTTGTTCAGGTAGCTGCGTGTCGACATGGTGCATGCCGCCGAAAGGACACAGACCGTTTTCCCCTCGATGTTGTCGCAGAGTTCGGTCAACAGGTCAATGTCAGCCGTCGTTCCCTCGCCTCGCAGGATTTTCTTGACGATCTTCAACATCCAGCCGAGGCCTTCGCGGCAGGGCGTGCACTGACCGCAGGATTCGTGATGATAGAAGGAAATGAGGTTCTCGACCAATTTGACCATGTCCACGGTGTCATCGAGGACCACGATTCCGCCGGAACCGAACATGGTCTTGTGCGCGGCCATGGATTCGTAATCGAGAGTGACATCCTGGGCCTCCTCCGGGGTCAGCACCGGCGTCGAACTTCCTCCCGGAATGATCCCCTTCAGGGTGCGGCCGTCACGCAGACCACCGGCTACCTTCTCGATTACCTCGAGAATGGGCAGGCCGAGCGGCAGTTCGTACATGCCGGGCTTTTTGACCAGGCCGGAAATGCCGAACAGGTGGGTGCCGGGGCTTTTCTCCGTTCCGTAGGCCTTGTAGGCGTCAGGACCGTTGGTCAGGATGAACGGCAGGGAGGCGATACTCTGCACGTTGTTGATGATGGTCGGGCATCCGTACAGACCCTCCACCGCAGGAAACGGCGGCTTGCTGCGCGGCTGGCCCTTGCGCCCCTCGATGGATTCGAGCAGGGCGGTTTCCTCGCCGCAGACATAGGCGCCGGCGCCGCGGTGGACCGTGACATCGAGCTTGAAATCACGACCACCCACCGACTCACCCAGGTAGCCGGCCGCATAGGCCTCGTCAATGGCTGCCTGCAAGGCCTTCACCTGGGTGGTGTACTCGCCGCGGATATAAATGTAGGCGGCGTGGCTCTTGATGGCGTAGCAGCAGATGATGATACCCTCGATGAGCAGGTGCGGGTCACGGACAAGGATATAGCGGTCCTTGAAGGTGGCCGGCTCGGACTCATCGGAGTTCACCGCCAGATAGACGGGTTTGTCGAGCCCCTTGGGCAGGAAGCTCCACTTCAGGCCGGTGGGGAAACCGGCACCGCCGCGACCGCGCAACCCGCTGGCCTTGACCGTCTCGATGACCTCCTCGGGCTGCATGCTGAACACCTTTTCCAGGGTTGCGTAGGCGCCGTGCTCCTTGGCCACCTCGATCCTGTGGGCGTCGGGTATGTCAAATCGGGCACTGAGTACTTGTACTTGCATTATCCTTCGCTCTCCTTATTTCAGCGTGGCCAAGAGATCCTTGAGCTTTTCCACGTTCATGTTCTCGTAGAACTCCCCATTGATCTGAACCACCGGAGCGGTGCCGCAGTGTCCCAGACATTCAACCTCTTCGAGGCTGTACTGGCCGTTTGCACTGACCTCTCCGGGTTTGATGCCCAGTTCACGCTGCAGGTAATCGACGATCTCCTGCTTGCCCAGGAGGTAGCATGAAAGCGTTCGGCAGACGCAGATGTGCACTTTGCCTTTGGGCTGCAGGTTGTACATGGTGTAGAAGGTGGCTGCCTCGTACACCATGCTGGCGTAGGTACCGATCCGATCGGCAATGTAGGCCATGGCCTCGGCGCTGATCCAGCCCTCCTGTTCCTGGACAAGCCAGAGAGAAGGCAGGATGAGGGATTCCCGGGTGGGATACCGCGTGGCCAGTCGTTCAAATTCAGCATCCCGCTGCGCGTCGAATGCGAATGGCTTGCCCGTTTCTATCAACTGAGATCGATCACTCATCTGTCCAACTCTCCGCCAATGATGTTGATGCTGCCGAGATTGATAATGGCGTCCGCAATCATCGAGCCCTCAACCATCTCGTGGAACCCGCCCATCATGTAGAAACAGGGTGGCCGGACCTTGCACTTGTAGGGCCTGCCGGATCCGTCGGAGACAAAATAGAATCCCAGTTCGCCGTTGGCCGCTTCGAAGGAGTCGTACCACTCACCGACCGGGGTGCGCACGCCCTCGAAGACCAGTTTGAAGTGGTTCGCCAACCCTTCGATATTGTTGTAGACTTCCGGCTTGGGCGGAAGACTGACCTGGCTGTTGTCGACATTCACCGGTCCCTTGGGGATCATCTTCATGGCCTGGCGGACAATGCTGATGGACTGGGCGATCTCCTCGAAACGGATAAAGATCCGATCGTAGACGTCGCCTTTCGAACCGACCGGCACGGTGAAGTCAAAGGCGTCGTAATGGTAGTAGGGGTTGTCCTTGCGCAGGTCAAACGGTACACCGCTGGCCCGCAGGCAGGGCCCGGTGAACCCGAAGGAAAGGGCCTTTTCAGGGGACATGACACACACGCCCTGGCTCCGGTCGTGAACGATCCGGTTCTTCAGGACCAGCTTGAGCGAGTCACCCACGCCCTTTTCGATGTCCCGCAGCTGCTGCTCCATGTCCGCTTCCCAGCCTTCGTAAAAGTCGCGGTACATGCCGCCGACGCGGGTGAAGGAACTGGTGAGACGCGCGCCGGTGAGGCGGCTGATGAAATCGTAGGAGGCCTCTTTCTGGTTGTAGAGATACCAGTAGTTGGTCAGACCGCCCATGTCGAGCAGGTTGGCGGCCAGACAGACGAGATGGTCCTGGACCCGGTAGAACTCGGTGAGGATCACCCGCATGAACTTGCACCGGTCGGTGATCTCCACGCCCAGCCAGGACTCCACCGCCTTGACGAAGGCGATGTTGTTGATCATCGACGAGCAGTAGTTGAGCCGGTCGGTGAGCGGAACGATCTGGTTGTAGGTGCGGTTCTCGGCGGTTTTCTCGAAACCGCGGTGCAGGTAGCCGATCTCGTTGACGTTGGCCAGGATGGTCTCACCGTCCAGGGCGGTGAGAATGCGGATGGCGCCGTGGGTGGCCGGATGCGAGGGCCCGAGATTGAGAAACATGATCTCGGTGTTGATATCCTGCATGGTGGTCTGATCCACCCCTTTCGCCTGCAGCCTGGCCTTGATCTCCTTCTCGAGACTGTCGGTCTCGTAGCAGACCTGGCCTTTCTCGATGGGATAATCTTTGCGCAGCGGATGTCCCTCGAACTGCCAGTGATTGAGGATGCGCCGCAGGTCGGGATGCCCCTGGAAGTTGATGCCGTACTGATCGAAGGTTTCCCGCTCCCCCCAATTGGCCGAATCCCACAGATGGGTGGCGGTCGGTACGCCTACGGCCGGATCAGCCACCGGCGTCCGCACCTGCACCACCTGATTCTTCTCCCAGTTCCTCAGGGTGTGCACAACCGCGTAACGCGCCTCCTGGGCCACCGGATAAGTGAGATAGTCCACTGCGGTCACATCGACGAGCAGACCGAACTGCAGTTCCGGATCGTTCTTCAGGCGGGAGAGCGTCGTCTCAAGCTGTTCAGGCTGCACCGTGAGCACCACTGCGTCCAGACTCGCCGTGCAGGGCAGATCCGGAAACGTGGACTGGATCAATTCTAGCGCCGTCGTATTCATATCAGTCGAGAATTCCTTTGTAATCTTTGTGGCGATCCTGAAGCACGCTTTCGCCCCTGACCTGGTCCTGCAGCTTCATCAAGGCGTCGAATATGGTCTCCGGACGTGGCGGACAACCCGATACATAGATATCGACCGGAATGACCTGGTCAATGCCCTGCAGGGTACAGTAGTTGTCGTAGATACCGCCGGAGGTGGCGCAGGCGCCCACGGCAATGACCCACTTCGGCTCGGACATCTGCTCGTAAATACGCTTGAGCACCGGCGCCTGCTTGTAACTGATCGTTCCGCAGACAATCAGCGCGTCCGCCTGACGGGGTGAGTAGCGGAGAACCTCCGCGCCCCATCGGGAGATATCGTGCTGGCTGGCCGCCGCGCTCATGAACTCGATGGCGCAACAGGCGGTGCCGAAGATGTACGGCCACAGCGAATACTCGCGTCCCCAGTTGATTACCGCATCCAGCTTGGTGGTCAGGACGGAATCACCAAGACTCGCTTCTAATCCTAACGCCAATTGAGCACCCCTTTCTTGAGAATATAGATGAGTCCAGTTAAGAGCAGCAGCATGAAGACAACCATTTCCGTGAACCCGAACCAGCCGAGCTCGCGGACGCCGACGGCCCACGGATACATAAACACCGCTTCAATATCGAACAGAATGAAGAGAATGGCGAGCAGGTAAAACTTGACGCTGAACTTCTGCTCGGCCAGACCGATCATGCGCTTGACACCGCTTTCATAGGGCTCGTTCTTGGTTGCCCCCTCGGACTTCGGACCAAAAACCGTTGTCGCCAGCATGATCAGCGGAATGACGATTGCGATCCCGACCAGGGTTACAGCTGAAAGCACCAGTTCCGTTGCCATGAATCAGACCTCTCCCTTGAACATGATAAAAATGAACGTAATTCTCATATGAACAGCAGGTTAGAAATAACCCGAAAATGAACGGCTATTCATTACCGGTACAACTTCCTTCTGTCAAGGAAAATAGTTTCTCCTGCCCGCCCCGGAATTGATTGATTTCATTCACCTTGTGGGCGAGCACAGAAATATTGATGCTCAAAATCAACCAGATACAAACAGACAATTTTCCCGGTGAGCGAAGATGAAAACGCCCCGCACCACCGCCCGCGCACTGCGGTTCGCCGGCCGCGACAAGGCCCGGCAAACCGGAGCAAGGGCTGCGTCACCGGCCGTCCCGCACAGTCGCCCCGGGACGGGCCGGGACTGACTCAGAACGGCACATCATCCCCCATGGGGGGAGGCTCCTGGAAGGAATCGCCGCCGAGTCCCTGCCCTCCGCCGTACTCGTTGCTGCCGCCACCCGAGGCGCGCGGCGAAAGCATCTTCATTTCGCGAGCGATGATCTCGGTGGTGTACCGGTCATTGCCGTTCTGATCCTGCCACTTGCGGGTCTGTAACCTGCCTTCGATGTAGACCCGCGACCCCTTGGAGAGGTATTCGCCGCAGATCTCCGCCAGACGCCGCCAGGCAACGATACTGTGCCACTCGGTCTGCTCCTGCATCTGACCGTCCTGCCCTTTCCAGCGCTCCGTGGTTGCCACCCGAAACGAGGCCACGGGCGCGCCGCTCTGGGTGTAACGGAGTTCCGGATCGGCCCCGAGATTTCCGATGAGAATTACCTTGTTGATCATAGTGCACCTGCAGCTAGGGTTGTTCCAACAGGCGGACAGGTAAAGGCCCGCCCGGGCTGGTTGGTCGGGCATCATAAACCAGTTGGACAGTGAATGCAAAACTTGTTGCGACCTGTTTCAACATGCTGAATTTCCATCACTTCCTTTCAACTCCCAAGGAATCCGGTAGGACACCGCTCCGGCCCGACACAGATACGAGACATGGTTACCCGCAGATTTTTTTGAAAAGTTCCGCAGTCAACGCAACAACCTCCACCAGACTGCGAACTCTCCGAGCACGGTCCGCGGACAACCGCGGCATTTTGCCGTTGAGAAATGACCTGAAACGGGCTCAAGGCCAACCACCAAAGGAAAAATGGACGGTCTGCACAGCCCTGATCCGAGCCACTCTCAACAACCTAGTAACTTTAAGAAAAAAAACAGCCGGGAACGGCATGTCTTCCGTTCCAGGCTGCTGATGTCGGCCCGCCATGGCGGCCAGGCGCATTCGACGCGAATTTCAGGCGGTGTATCCCTCCTCCCCGTGTTCGTTGATATCCAGCCCCTGGCGCTCGATGTCCTCGGCCGGACGGAGGCCGATGG
>CAZMNU010000064.1:0-6573 GCA_964567725.1 uncultured Desulfobulbus sp.
AGCACGGCCAGGGTGGCGTCCTCGCCGAACACCGCGCGGAAGGCCGGGTTGGTCATCACCCGGGCGACGGTGTCGTGGATCTCGTCGTACCGTGCCACGGTCTCCCTGTCGGCGTGCAGGTCCACGAGCATGGCGTGCACCGTGTCCCGGGCCGTGAACCGGCCCAGCGGCGAGCCGGGATACCGGTCGGCAAGCTCGTTGAGATGGGTGAGGCGGACCGCGGCGAGCGCGTCCGGCGGCAGGTAGCGGGCGGACTGGCCGCCGGCCGGCGGCGGCCAGGTGAGATACAGGTAGGCGCCGACGCCGCCGGCGAAGACCAGGCAGAGAAGCAGGGCCGCTATTTTTTTCATGGTGTGCTCCGCGAAGGGGATGGGGGGCCGCCGTGCATCGGCGGCCCTGTTCCTGAGGGACCGGTGCGGACCGGCCCCTCAGAGTTCTTTTTCGATGGCCTCGATGGCGGCCTGGGCCTCTTCCCAGCGCTGGAAGGCCCGCTCCAGGTGGCGCTGCACCTGGCCGTACTCCCGGCTGGTGGCGCTCCACCGCTCCTGGTCGCCGTACAGGTCCGGGTCGGCCATGAGGGCTTCCAGTTCAGCCTTGCGGCGTTCGAACCGCTCGATCTCCTGTTCGGCCTCCTCGTTTTTGCGTCGCCAGGGACCGAGCTTCCGGTTGAGTTCCTGCCGCTCCTGGGCGCGCTGGCGGCGCTGGGCCTTGCGGTCGGCGCTGTTGTCGTCGCCCGCTGCGGCCGGCTTCGCTCCGCCGGAGGACTGCGCGGCCGCCTCCCCGGCGCGGGTCTCCTCCCGGCGCCGCCACTCCAGGTAGTCGTCGATGTTGCCCTCGTGGACCGTGGCCCGCCCGTTTCTGATCTCGAGCACCTTGTTGACGAACGAGTTGACGAAGAAGCGGTTGTGGGAGACGACGATGATCGTGCCTTCGTACTGGGCCATGGCCTCCTGGAGGATCTCCTGGGAACTCATGTCCAGGTGGTTGGTGGGCTCGTCCAGGAGCATCAGGTTGGCGGGCCGCACGAGCATGCGCGCCAGCGCCACCCGCGACTTCTCGCCGCCGGAGAGCACCCGCACCTGCTTCTCCACCTCGTCGCCGGTGAACAGGAAGGCGCCGAGCAGGGAGCGCACCTGGGTGATGGTCATGTCCACCGCGGTGTGATAGACGGTGTCGAGGATGCTCAGATCACCCGCCAGTTCCTGGGCCTGGTGCTGGCCGAAATAGCTGAGGATGACGTTGTGGCCGGGTCTGACCGTGCCCTCGGCCTGTTCCATGCCGGCGATGATCTTCAAGAGGGTGGTCTTGCCGGCGCCGTTGACGCCGACCACGGCCAGCTTGTCGCCGCGCTGCAGGTTGAGGCTGACCCCGTCGAATACGGTGCGGCCGGCAAAGCTCTTGCGCACCCCCTCCAGGGTGAGCACGTCGCGGCCCGAGGGCGCGGCCGGCGGGAAGGTGAAGTGGATGGAGCGCTCGGTCTCGGAGAGTTCGATGCGCTCGAGTTTCTCCAGCTGCTTGACCCGGCTCTGCACCTGCTTGGACTTGGTCGACTTGGCGCGGAAGCGGGTGATGAACCGCTCGCTCTGGCGGATCTGGGCCTGCTGGTTGTCGTAGGCGGCGCGCTCCAGCTCCAGCCGCTGCGCCTTTTCCACCAGGTAGTGGGAGTAGTTGCCGCGGAACACGGTCAGCCGGCCGAGGCTCAGTTCCCAGGTGATTCCGGTCACCCGGTCGAGGAAGGCGCGGTCGTGGCTGATGATGACCATGGCCCCCTGGTACTGGAGCAGGAACTCCTCCAGCCAGGTGAGCGAGTCCAGGTCCAGGTGGTTGGTGGGCTCGTCGAGCAGCAGCAGCGAGGGCTTCTTGAGCAGCAGCTTGGCGAGCAAGAGTCGCATGATCCAGCCGCCGGAAAAATTCCCCACCGGCCGTTCCAGGTCGGCGGCGGAGAAGCCCAGGCCGAACAGCACCCGCTCGATCTGCGGGCGGATGCGGAACACGTCGCACCCCTCGAGGGCGTGCTGCAGGTCCCCCTGCAGGGCGAGCAGACCGTCGATCTCCGGGCTGTCCGGGTCGAGCAGGGCCAGCTCGCCGCTCACCCGGTCGAGCTCTTCCTGCTGGGCGAGCACGTCGTCAAAGGCGGACTGGGCCTCGTCGAACAGGCTGCGTTCGCCCAGGTCGATGGTCACCTCCTGGGGCAGGTAGGCCACCGAGAACCAGGAGGCGCGGCTGACGATGCCCGGATCCACGTCCTGCTCGCCGCACATGATGCGGAGTAAGGTGGACTTGCCGGCGCCGTTGACGCCGGCCAACCCCACCCGGTCGCCGGTGTGGATCTGGACGGAGACGTTGCGGAAGATATGCTTGCTGCCGTACTGCAGGTTCAGGTCGTTGATACTGAGCATGGGAACACGGGGTTGCGGGCCGCCGGGCCGGGATCGGGCTGCGGCCGGCGGCAGGGTTGTCGGCAGGGGGTGGTGATCGGCGCGTCGGTGACGGCCGCCCGCCGGTGGTTGGCGCGGGTCAGGGGACAGCCCCGGCGGCGCGCAGCAGGTCGGCCACGGCCAGGGCCAGGCGGCGGTAGCCGGCCGCGTTGGGGTGGATGTAGTCCGACTTGAGGGCCCGGTCGCCGAGGATGTCGGCGACCGTCTCCAGGTCCGCGGCCAGGCCGAACTCGTCGGCGATCTCGGCGTACAACGGCAGCGGCCGGAGCGACAGACCCGGCGCAGGCACGGCGATGAGCACCACCGCGATGTTCCGGTCGCGGGCGAGGCGGATCATGGCCCGCAGGTTGTCGGCCAATCGGTTCGGGTCGAGCCGCTGCAGTTGGTCGTTGCCGCCGTGGCAGAGGAGCAGCAGGGCCGGCTGTTCCCGGTCGAGCAGCGCGGGCAGCCGTTCCCGGCCGTCCGTGCTCACCTCGCCCGGCACGCCGGCCTTGACCACGGTGCGGCTGATCAGGCCGGAGAGCACCTCGGGGTAGCTCTCGCCCGGGCCTGCGCCGGTGCCGAAGGTGAGGCTGTCGCCGAAGGCGAGCACCACCGCGTCCGCGGCCAGCGGCTCCAGTTCGGGCGGCGCGGTGCAGCCGGCCAGCACCAGGCAAAGGATCCAGGCGGCCAGCAGGCGGCCGGCCAGGGCGGAGACGGCAGGTAGCCTCATGCGGTCGCCACCCGCACGGTCAGGCGCGGCTGGTCCTTATCGGTGCGCACGACCAGGTTGCGGGCCAGGCCCAGCTGCCGCAGCCGGTGCAGGTTAACGGCGCGCTGCCCCTGGAAGATCGAGCGGTCACGCTCGGCGATCACCAGGGTGACCGGCCCATCGGAGGACGCCTGGGCCAGCAAGCGGCGCGCCAGGTGAAACATCAGTCGGCCGAGCACCAGTTCGCCGAAGGCCGGGTGATGGGGGCCGGCGACCAGGGCGCGCTCCAGGTTCCGGGTCGGCTGCAGGCCCATCCGTACCACCTCGATTCCCCCGGCGTCAAACCGTTTTTTCATCCACGCGACCCGGGCCACCGCCCGGGTCAGGGAGAGCGGCCGGTATCCCCCCCGGTGGTACAGGCGGGCCAGGCCGCTGCCCGCCAGCACCAGGGCCGGGTAGATGCGGACGAAATCCGGGCGCAGGCCGATGACCGCGGCCGTGGTCCGCCGCAGGCTGGCGAAATCCTCTCCGGGCAGGCCGGGCAACAGCTGGATGCCGAGGCGAAAGCCGCGCGCCCGCACCAGCCGGGCGGCCCGGGCAATGGCCGCGCTGTCGTGGCCGCGGCCGGCGCGGGCGAGCACCCCGTCGTCACAGCTCTGCGCGCCCAGCTCGATAATGTGCACCCGGTAGCGGGCGAGCCGGTCGAGGCTGCGCTCGTCGATGCAGTCCGGCCGGGTACTCAGGCGGATTCCGTGGACCACGCCCCGGTCGAGGAACGGCTGCACCGGCGCGAGCAGTTCCTCCTGCCGCTCGGGCGCAAGGCAGGTGAAGCTGCCGCCATAGAAGGCCACCTGCACCTGGTGGAGCCGTTCGGGCCGGCAGCGGCCGAGCCACAGGGCGATGGTCGCGGCCACCTCCGGGCCGCCAACCGGCGGGGACTGGCCGCTCAGGCTGTGCTGGTTGCAGAACAGGCAGCGGTGGGCACAGCCTTCGTGCGGGATGAACACCGGGATGACCAGGGCCATGAACCTGCGCCGGCCTCAGTCGCGCCGCCGGCGCAGGTGGGCGAGGGCGACGCGGGCCGCCTGCTGCTCCGCCTCCTTCTTGCTCGAGGCCATGCCCGTGCCCAGTTCCTCGCCCTGGAAGGTGACCGCAATGGAGAACAGGCGGGCGTGCGCCGGCCCTTCCTCGTCCACGAGCAGGTATTCCGGCCCCTCGTTGAACCGCTCCTGGAGCAGCTCCTGCAGGCTGCTCTTGGCATCGGCGCTGAGCAGCTGCTCCTGGTGGGCGTCGATGTGCGGCTCGAAGAAGCGGCGGACAATGGCCAGGACCCGGTCGTAGCCGCCGTCCTGGAAGATGGCGCCGACCAGGGCCTCGTAGGCGCAGCTGAGGATGGACGGCTTCTCCCGGCCGTGCGAGGCGTCCTCGCCCCGGCCGAGCAGCAGGTGGCGGCCCAGGTCGATCTCCCGGGCCCGCGCGGCCAGGCCGCTCTCGTTGACCAGGGCGGAGCGCAGCCGGGTAAGTTTGCCCTCGCGCAGTTCCGGGAAGCGGTTGAAGAGGATGGCGCCGACGGTCAGGTCGAGCACCGCGTCACCGAGGAATTCGAGGGTTTCGTTGTGGCGGCCGTCGTCGAGCCGCTCAAAGGCGAAGCTGCTGTGCACGAGGGAGAGCTGCAGCAGCTGCAGGTCGCGGAAGGTGTAACCGATCCGCTCCTGCAGCTGCCGCAGTCCTTCTTCGTGGTCCTGCACCAGGGCCGCGAGTGTGGTTCCCATGGGGTGGTTTTCCCTTGTCAAAAATAAAAACTATGGTATATGTGCCCGCACGTCAGGCGACGTAGCCAAGGGGTAAGGCAATGGTCTGCAAAACCATTATTCAGCGGTTCAAATCCGCTCGTCGCCTCCAGCCGATTCAGCGGCCGTCGGGTTTCCCGGCGGCCGCTTTTTTTGTGCGCCGTCTTCAGCTGTTGAGCGGGTACTCCTGTTCCACCGTGTGGCTCGCGCCCTTGCGGCCGAGCACGGACGAGTAGAGCAGGAAGCGGTCCACGGTGAACGAGCCGGTGGTGAACAGGCCGTTGTGCTCCAGCCAGCGGCCGACCTTGGCCGGCGGGGTGTCGCGCAGCCGGGCCAGGGTGAGGTGCGGGCTGAAGCGGCGGTTGTCCGGCTCGAGGCCGAGCTGGAACAGGCGGGTGACGATCTTGCGCTGCAGCACCTGCAGCGGCTCGCTGCGCTCGATCCCGGCCCACACCACCCGCGGCAGGCCGCGCGGCGGGAAATGGCCGACCCCGCGCACCCGCAGGGCAAAGGGCGCGACCGTGCAGTCCGCCAGCGCCTCGCGGATGTCGAGGAAGCCGCTGCCGTCCACCTCGCCGATGAAGCAGAGGGTGAGGTGCAGCTGCGTGACCGGCGTCCAGCGGGCGTCGGGCAGGCCGCAGCAGATGCCGGCCAGCTGCGCGCGCACCGTCTCCGGCGGGTCGATGGCCACGAACAGTCGCTTGTTCATCCCTGCCTCCCTCCGCTCTTCCCGGCCAGCTGTTGCCGGTCCGGTCCCCGGCCTCAGTCGCGCCAGTCCATGCCGATGTCGCAGGACCTGGCGCTGTGGGTGAGCGCGCCCACGCTGATGATGTCCACCCCGCTCTCGGCGATGGCCTGCACCGTGTCCAGGTTGATCCCGCCCGAGGCCTCGCAGATGGCCCGACCGTCGACCAGGGTCACGGCCGCACGCAGGGTGGCCGGGTCCATGTTGTCCAGCAGGATCACCCGCACCCCGCAGGCCAGGCATTCCTCCACCTGGGCCAGGGTGTCGGTCTCCACCTCGACGTTGATGGTGTGCGGCGCCCGCAGCCGCACCCGGCGAACCGCCTCGGTGATCGAGCCGCAGGCGGCGATGTGGTTGTCCTTGATGAGCACCCCGTCGCTCAGGCTGTAGCGGTGGTTGCGGCCGCCGGCGGCGCGCACTGCGTATTTTTCCAACAGGCGCAGCCCGGGCGTGGTCTTGCGGGTGTCGACGATGCGCGCCCCGGTGTGGCTGACCCGGTCGAGAAAGGCCGAGGTCAGGGTGGCGACGCCGCAGAGCCGCTGCGCCAGGTTGAGCGCCACCCGTTCGCCCCGCAGCAGGGTCCGGGTCAAGCCCTCCAGGGTGAGCAGGGTGGCGCCGGTCTCCACCCGGGTACCGTCGGCGACCGCGCCCGTGCAGCGGACACTCGGGTCGAGCAGCTGGAACACCCGCGTGGCCACGGTGGCCATGCCGACCACGGTCATCGGGTGGCGGGCGATGAAGCCGGCCCGGGCTCGGTCGTTCGGCGCGAAGATCGACTCGGTGGTGATGTCGCCGTGCTCCAGATCCTCGGCGAGGAAGCGCCGCAGCAGGTTGTCGAGCAGAAAGGTATCCATATCAGCGCAGTTTGTTCAATCGTTCGATGGACTCGGCGGTCTTGGCGAGCCGGGC
>CAZMNU010000064.1:6673-16363 GCA_964567725.1 uncultured Desulfobulbus sp.
GCCTCGATGGCCAGTGTGCCGGCGCGCACCATGGCGCCGATGGCCGCCGCGTGCGCCTCGAGCAGGGCGCGCCTGGCCGGGTCCGGGCAGAGGATGAGCGCCTCGATTTTGGCGCTCGGGTGGACCTCGGCCTCGGTGCGGATGGTGCGCAGGCCGGAGATCACGCCCATGAGCAGGTCCATGGCCGACTCGGCCGCCGGGTCGGCCCAGGCCGGGTTGGCCTCCGGGAAGGGCTCGACCATGATCGAGGTGCGCTCGCCGGGCAGCCGGCTCCAGATCTCCTCGGTGACAAAGGGGGTGATCGGGTGCATGAGCTTGAGCACCTGTTCGAGCACGGTGAGCAGCACGCCGCGGGCCTGGTCGCGGACCGTGGGGTCGGTGCTGAACAGGTCCGCCTTGATCCACTCCAGGTACCAGTCGCAGAACTCGTGCCAGACGAACTGGTAGTTGGCCGAGGCCACCTCGTTGAAGTTGTAGCCGTCGAGCGCGGTCCGCACCGAAACGATGGTCGCGTTCACCCGGCTGAGGATCCAGCGGTGGACCAGGGGCAACCCCTTCGGGTCGGCGGCCAGCGCGGTGATCCCCGGGTCCGTCTCGGCCAGGTGCATCTGGGCGAAACGGGCCGCGTTCCACAGCTTGTTGATGAAGCGCCGGTAGCCGTCGATGCGCTCCTCGTCCATGCGGATCTCGCGGCCCTGGGCGGCAAAGGCGGTGAGGGTGAAGCGGAAGGCGTCGGTGCCGTACTGCTCGATCATCACCAGCGGGTCGATGACATTGCCCGTGGACTTGGACATCTTCTTGCCGAACTTGTCGCGCACGAGCGCGTGCAGGTAAACGTCGCGGAACGGCACCTCGTCCATGAAGTGCAGGCCCATCATCATCATCCGCGCCACCCAGAAGAAGAGGATGTCGAAGCTGGTGATGAGCACCGAGGTGGGGTAGAAGGTGGCCAATTCTTTTGTTTGCGCCGGCCAGCCGAGGGTGGAGAAGGGCCACAGGGCTGAGCTGAACCAGGTGTCGAGCACGTCGTCCTCCTGGCGCAGGCGGGTCGAGCCGCAGAACGGGCACACGTCCGGTTCCTCCACGTCGACCACCAGCTGACGGCAGGACTCGCAGGTCCAGGCCGGGATGCGGTGGCCCCACCAGATCTGCCGGCTGATGCACCAGTCGCGGATGTTCTCCATCCAACTGTAGAAGGTGCGGTACCAGGTGTTCGGGTAGAGCCTGATGCGGCCTTCCTGCACTGCGGCCACCGCCTTGTCGGCCAGCGGGCGAACGCTGACGAACCACTGCTTGGAGGTGGTCGGCTCGACCACCGTGCTGCAGCGGTAGCACTTGCCCACCGCGTGCTGGTAGTCCTCGATCCGATCGAGGAATCCCTGTTCCTGCAGGTCGCTGACGATCTTTTTGCGGCAGGCGAACCGGTCGAGCCCGGCGTAACTGCCGGCGGCCTCGTTCATCACGCCCTTGTCGTCCATCACCTTGAGCCGCGGCAGGTCGTGGCGCAGGCCGATCTCGTAGTCGTCGCGGTCGTGCGCCGGGGTCACCTTGAGCGCGCCGGTGCCGAACTCGCGCTGCACGTGGTGGTCGAACACCACCGGGATGGTGCGGCCGGTGAGCGGCAGGCTGATGCCGATCTCCCGCAGGTGCTGGTAGCGCTCATCGTCCGGGTGGACCGCCACCGCGGTGTCGCCGAGCATGGTCTCCGGCCGGGTGGTGGCCACCACCACGTGGCCCGAGCCGTCGGCATAGGGGTAGCGGATGTGGTAGAGCTTGCCCTCGGTGGGGTCGTGCTCGACCTCGTCGTCGGCCAGCGCGGTATGGCAGCGCGGGCACCAGTTGACGATGTAGTCGCCCTTGTAAATGAGGCCTTCCTTGTACAGGCGGACGAACACCTCGCGCACCGCCCGCGACAGCCCCTCGTCCATGGTGAACCGCTCCCGCTCCCAGTCGCAGGAGGCGCCCATGCGCTTCAACTGGTTGATGATGGTGCCGCCCTTTTCCTCCCGCCAGGCCCAGACCCGCTCGATGAACCTGTCCCGGCCGAGGTCGTGGCGGCTCAGGTTCTCGCTGGCCAGCTGGCGTTCGACCACGTTCTGGGTGGCGATGCCGGCGTGGTCCGTGCCCGGCACCCACAGGGTGTTGTCGCCGCGCATGCGGTGGTAGCGCACCAGCAGGTCCTGCAGGGTGTTGTTCAGGGCATGGCCGATGTGGAGCACGCCGGTGACGTTGGGCGGCGGGATGACGATGGAGAAGGCGGGCTTGCCCTCGTCCATGCGGGCGCTGAAGGTCTTGTCGTCCAGCCAGCGGGCGTACCAGCGCTGTTCGACCTCGGCGAACTCGTAGGCCTTGGGCAGGGTGTCTTTGTCGGAATGCGGTGCGGTATCGTTCATGGGCTGCGGTCAGTGATGCCGGTCAGGCGTCGCTCGGGGATCGATGAAGGGGCGCCTAGAGGACACTCCAGGGTTTGGGCATGAAAATATGCGTGTACAGGGTCAGGGCGTAGCGGTCGGTCATGCCGGCGATGAAGTCGCACACCCGGCGGTGCCGGCGACGCTCGTCCGCTCCGGTGGCCGGCGGCTCGCGCAGCCGGCAGCAGGAGGCCAGGCCGCTGGCCGGAAACTCGTGCTCGAGGAAAAAGGCGTACAGGTCGCGGATGATGCGCTGGGCCTTCTCGAACTCGGCGTGCACCCGGTAGTTGCGGTAGACGTTGTCGTAGAGAAAGGCGCGCAGTTCGGTGATGGTCTCGTCCATGGCCGGGCTCAGGTGCAGCTGGCCGTCATCCCGCGCAAGGGTGGTCAGCACCAGGTCGCCGACCATGGCGTTGATGCGCTGCGACGAGCGGTCGCCGAGTACCCGCCGCAGGTGGGCGGGCAGGTCGCCCGGGTGGACCATGCCGGCGCGCAGGGCGTCGTCCAGGTCGTGGTTGACGTAGGCGACGATGTCCGCCACCCGCACCAGCTGTCCCTCCAGGGTGGCGGCCAGCTCCGGGCTGCCCTCGGGCAGGATGGCGCCGTAGCCCTTGGAGTGCTTGACGATGCCGTTGCGCACCTCCCAGGTGAGGTTCAGGCCGCGGCCGTTGTTCTCGAGAAAGTCGACGATGCGCAGGCTCTGCAGGAAGTGCTTGAACCCGCCCGGGTGCAGCTGGTTGAGGCTGAACTCGCCGGCATGGCCGAACGGGGTGTGGCCGAGATCGTGGCCGAGCGCGATGGCCTCGGTCAGGTACTCGTTGAGCGAGAGGCAGACCGCCATGGTGCGGGCGATCTGCGAGACCTCGAGCACGTGGGTGAGCCGGGTGCGGTAGTGGTCGCCGGCCGGGGCGAGGAACACCTGGGTCTTGTGCTTGAGCCGCCGGAAGGTCTTGGAATGGAGAATCCGGTCCCGGTCGCGCTGGAAGTCGGTGCGCAGGTCGCACCGCACCTCGCCCGCCTTCAGCCGGCCCCGGGAGCGGCTGCTCAGGCAGGCGTGGGGGGACAGGGCCTGCCCCTCCCGCACCTCGAGCTGTTCGCGGATGGTCGCTGCCATGGCCGTCAGTGGCGGGTCGCCTCCGGTTGCCAGAGGAGATAGGCCTTGATGAAGGGGTCCAGGCGGCCGTCGAGCACCGCGTCGACGTTGCCCTCCTCGGTGTTGGTGCGGTGGTCCTTGATGAGCCGGTAGGGCTGGAGCACGTAGCTGCGGATCTGGCTGCCCCAGGCGATGTCCTTCTTGTCGCCGGCCAGGTTTTCCTGGGTGCGCAGCTGCTCCTGCCGCTCGCGCTCGTACAGCTGGGCCATGAGCATCTTCATGGCCGTGGCCTTGTTGCTGTGCTGGCTGCGCTCGTTCTGGCACTGGACCACGATCCCGGTGGGGAAGTGGGTGATGCGGATGGCCGAGTCGGTCTTGTTGACGTGCTGGCCGCCCGAGCCGCTGGCCCGGTAGGTGTCGATGCGGATGTCCTTGTCATTGATCTCGATGTCCACGTCGTCATCCAGTTCGGGCAGGACCATCACCGAGGCGAAGCTGGTGTGCCGCCGGCCGCTGGAGTCGAACGGCGAGATGCGCACCAGCCGGTGGATGCCGATCTCGGAACGCAGGTAGCCGTAGGCCCAGTGCCCCTTGACCATGATGGTGGCGCTTTTCGTGCCGGCCTCGTCGCCGGGCTGCAGGTCGAGGAGGTCGGTCTTGAACCCCTTGATTTCGGCCCAGCGCAGGTACATGCGCAACAGCATGCCCACCCAGTCCTGGGCCTCGGTGCCGCCGGCGCCGGCGTGGATGGTGACGATGGCGTTCTTGGCGTCATGTTCGCCGTCGAACATGCACTCCAGTTCCACCTGGTCGATGCGCTCGCGCAGGTCGTCGAGACTGCCGACCACCTCGCGGAAGGACTCCTCGTCCCGCTCCTCCACGGCCATGTCAAGGAGCATGTCCGCCTCCTCGAGGTCGGTGAAATTCCTTTCCCAGACGCCGATCAGGTCCTGCAGCTGGCCGAGCTGGCGCTGCACCCGCTTGGCCTCGTCCTGGTTGTCCCAGAAGTTGGGGCTGACGGTCTGCCGTTCGAGCAGTTGCACCTGTTCCCTTTTGCCATCTAAGTCAAAGATGCTCCTTGAGCATGAGCATGCGGCCCTTGAGGGTGCCGAGCAATTGTTTGTATTCCGCTGATTCGGTTACATCCGCCATGGTACACCTCGCTCTAGGAAAATATGGGCATGCCGGCAGGCCGGACCCCGCCGGGATGGTTTGCAGCGGCGACGGCCGGTCCGGGCCGTCGGGCCCGCCTGCTGTCGCCTGGAAAAGCGTGCATGATAGCCACAATCGGCGCACATCTCAAGGGGGAAAGCCCCTGCCGCCGGGCCGTGGCCCGCTCAACCTCCGGTCGCCCCCTCCGGTTGGTCGGTGGCGTCCCGGTCCGGGAACTCCCGGGCGATGCGCCGGAACACCTCCTGCCGTTCGAGGAAGACCTCGGTGAGCAGCGGGTCGAAGTGGGTGCCGCCCCCCTGTTCGATGAGCGTCACCGCCTCCTCGTGGGTGAACGAGGGCTTGTAGCGCCGCCGGCAGATGAGCGCGTCATAGACGTCGGCAATGGCCATGATCCGCCCGGACAGCGGGATGGCCTCGCCGCGCAGCCCCTCCGGGTAGCCGCCGCCGTCCCAGTGTTCGTGGTGCGAGTAGGCCATCTCCTTGCCGAACTGGAGGAACGAGTGCTGCACCGCGCCGCCGTAGAACTGCTCGGCCCGTTCGATGGCCTCGCGGCCGTAGCGGGTGTGCTGCTTGATCTCCTCGTATTCGTCCTCGCTCAGCCGGCCCGGCTTGAGCAGCACCCGGTCGGCCACGCCGATCTTGCCGATGTCGTGCAGGGGCGCGCTCTTGCAGAGCAGGTCGATGGTTTCCTCGTCGAGCAGGGCGGCGAAGTGCGGCCGCCGGGCCAGCCCCTCGGCGAGCGCCTGCACGTAGTGCTGGCAGCGGACGATGTGGTGCCCGGTCTCACTGTCCCGGGTCTCGGCCAGGGCTGCCAGGCAGTGGATGGTGAAGTTCTGCATGGCCAGCAGGTCGCGGTTGCGCTGGCGCAGGGCCCGTTCCTCGCGCCGGTACTTGAGAAAGGTGAGCAGCGAGAAGTTGGCGGCCAGCACCATGAGGGGCGCAAGCGGCGAGGCGAACACGCCGTGCGCCGGCAGCAGCCAGGCCGAGCCCAGCCACAGCCCGGCGGCCGCGGCCAGCAGGGTGAAGAAGCCGGTGAGCGCGCCGGTCCAGGCGACCAGCAGGGCCGAGCCGACGCCGCAGAGCAGGAGCAGGCCAAGCTCGAGCGACCGGGCCCAGTCGGGGGCGCTGAAGAACCGGTCCTGCTGCAGGTTGTCGATCACCGCGGCCTGCATGGCGATGCCCGGTGTGAGGGTGCCGAGCGGGCCGGTGTGATGGGCCTCCAGGCCCATGGCCGTGGTGCCGACCAGGACGATGCGGCCGGCGAACCGCTCAGGCGGGATATGGCCGTCGAGCACCTCGCCGGCGCTCACCCGGTCGAGCGGCGGACCGTGCGGATGCAGGCGGACGAGCAGCTGGCCCCGATCGTCGAGGGGGACAAAACGGCCGTCCAGGTCGATGCCCGCGAGCTGCCCCCCGCGGCTGGTCCGCAGCCGCACATCCCGGTGACCGTTCGCCTGGAGCACGGTCTGCAGGGCCAGACTTGGGTAGAGCTGCCCCCGGTGGGCGATGACGAGCGGCAGGCGGCGGAGCACGCCGTCATCGTCCGGGGTGACGTTGATGAACCCCGCGGCCGGCGCGGCCCGACTGAGCACCTCGATGCTGCACACCGCCGAGTCGGCGTGAAACAGGCGGCCGGCGGCGGATGGCTCCGGTGGTGTACCGGCGGGCACCGCCCCGACCGGGTGGCTTGGGCACCAGGGGAGGCTCGCGCCCTCGCCGTTGAAGGCAAAGCCGTAGGCGAGCGCGAATGGGCCGCGGGCCAGCACCCGGGCCAGGGTCGCGTCGTGGTCAAGCAGGTGTTCCGGCACCTCGGCCAGGTCGAGGCGGATGCCGTGCTCGCGCTCGAAGGCGGCGCGGGACACGCTCCACGAGGTGCGGTCCGGCTCGGCGAAGACGATGTCCACGGCAACGCTCTGCGGACCGCCCTGGCCGATGTGCTCGAGCAGCCGGGCGATGCGGTCCCGCGACCATGGCCACTGGCCGAAGCGGGCCAGGCTGCGCTCGTCGATGTCGACCAGCAGCGGCCCGGGCGCATTTCCGGGCGGCGGCGCGAACAGGGCCGCGCGCACCTGGGTGTCGTAGAGGCGGCCGTCCAGGAAGGTGCAGAAATCGGCCCGCGCCAGGTGGAGCAGCGCCAGCGCCAGGGTGAGCACCAGGCCGGCGAGCACGATCGGCCAGTGCGCCCCCTTTGGCCTGTGCAGCAGGGCTTTGCGGGCGGCGAGGAAGTCCATGGCCAGGGTCGCGGAAGGGTTTTAGCGGCGGCGGCCGCCGAGCAGGAGGCAGAGGGGAATGATCACGGCGCAGGCCGGCCCGAACAGATGGCCCTGCCGGTTGAACACGGTCTGCCCGTCCAGGAGCGGCACGCGCTGGACCAGGGCCGTCTCGACGAAGAGCCCCGTCCGTTCGACGATGTTGCCCACCGGGTCGACGAAGCCGCTGATGCCGGTGTTGGCGGCGCGCACCAGGGCGCGCTTGTTCTCCACCGCCCGGAACACGGCCATGGCCATGGACTGGTGCGGTGCGCTCGAGCGGCCGTACCAGGCATCGTTGGTCAGGTTGACGAGCAGGTTGGCCTCGCGGCTGACACTGCGGCGGGCGATGTCCGGGAAAATCGATTCGTAACAGATGAGCAGGCCCAACCGCATTGGCCCGAGCGCCAGCGGTTCGTCCGAGGTGCCGGCGGTGAAGTCGCCGACGCTCACCACCAGCGGTTCGAGAAAGGGCAGATAGGGCCGCAGGGGCACGTACTCGCCGAACGGCACCAGGTGCTGCTTGGCGTGGCTGGCCGCGAGGCGGCCGTCCGGGGCGAGCAGGATGGCGCCGTTGTAGTGGCGCACCAGTTCGCCGCCATCGGCCTGCGGGGTGAGGGTGAACAGCGGCGCGCCGGTGAGCAGCCAGGTGTTGGCCGCCGCGGTGAAGGCGGCCAGCCGGCCGGTGAGCTGATCCCGCTGCGGGTAGAAGGGCAGGGCGGTCTCCGGCCAAACCACCAGTTCGACGTCCGTGTTGGCGATCGCCTCGTGGGAAAGGCGCAGGTAGGTGTCGATGGTGGCGGTTTTGAAGGCGGGCGACCACTTGACCGCCTGGTCGACGTTGCCCTGGACCACCGCCACCTGGGCCTGCAGGGCCCGCGGTCCGTACTGGATGGCGATCCGGTAGCGCACTGCCGAGTAGCCGAAGAGGAAGACCAGGGTGGCGCAGGCCAGGAGCAGCAGGCCGCGCTCCCGGCGGACGTTCCAGCGCACGTCGCGCCGCTGGCGGTCGATGATGCCCACCAGCAGGCTGTTGCAGAGCACCACCGCGAAGGTGACCAGGTGGTGGCCGCCCAGGTCCGCGCTCTGGATGAGCTGCGGTTGGGCGTAGAGGCCGTAGCCGAGGTCCATCCAGGGAAAGCCGGTGAACAGCACCGAGCGCAGCCAGTCGAGCCCCACCCAGAGTACCGGCGCCAGCCAGACCAGGGCGGCCACCGGCCGTTCCCGGTGCCAGGAGCGGCCGGCGAGCAGGCTGAGCAGGGTGCAGAACACGGCCGGGTAGAGGGCCATGTAGGCGGCCAGCAGGAGCAGGCCGGGCAGGGACAGGAACAGGGGCAGGCCGCCGTAGCGGCCGAGCACGATGAGGATCCAGTAGAGCAGGGCGAGATGGGTGACGAGCCCGCAGACGAACCCGGCCAGGGCGCTGCGGCCGGGCCGGGCGGTCAGGGCGACGAGCAGCAGGGGCACCAGGGCCACGAACAACAGCGGCCACCAGCCGACCCGGCCGGGCATGGCCAGGGCGAGCAGGCCGGCCGTGGCCAGGGCGGGCAACAGCCAGCTGCCGCGCCGCTCAGGCCTGGGGGACAGGGTCGTCACTGCGCACGATTCTGACGGTTTTGATGCGCCGCTGGTCGGCGCCGAGCACCTTGAACGCGAGCGGCCCCTCCTGGACGACCACGCCCGCCGGCGGCACCTTGCCGAGGCGGTGGATGATGAAGCCGCCCACTGACTCGTAGGGGCCCTCGGGCAGACTCAGGCGGAAGTGAGCCTCCACCTCCTCGATGTCGATCTTGGCATCGACCACCACGGTGCGCTCGTCGACCACGCGCAGCTCGCTCTCGGCGTCGTCGTGCTCGTCGTCGATCTCGCCGACGATCTCCTCGATCACGTCCTCCAGGGTCACCAGGCCGCGCACCCCGCCGAACTCGTCGACCACGATGGCCAGGTGGATCTTCTTCAGCTGGAACTCGCGCAGCAGCTCGGTGATCGGCTTGGATTCGGGGATGAAGGTGACCGGGTTGAGGAACTCGCGCAGGTCGAGGTCGGTCTGCGGGCTGCAGGCGCAGATGCGCAGCAGGTCCTTGGCGTGGAGGATGCCGATGATGTGGTCCGGGGTGCCCTCGTAGATGGGGATGCGGGTGTAGCCTTCCTCGTTGATCAGGCGGATCAGGTCCGGAATCGAGGTGTCGGCGGCGGCGCAGACCATTTCCGCCGAGGGGGTCATGATCTCCGAGGCCTCGGTGCCGCGGAAATCGAAGATGGAGTTGATCAGCCGTTCTTCGTGCACGGTGATCAACCCCTGTTCCTCACCCTCCTCGAGCAGTTCCTGGATCTCGTGCTCCAACTCCTCCGTGGTGTCGGGCGCACCGCGAAAGCCGAGGACGGATTTCAATTTGTCAAACAGCGATTTACCAGAGGGTTCTTCATCAGAGGACGCCGGACTCGCCGGCGGCGGCTCCACGGTTTCCATAAAAAGTGTGCTTCTCCTTCGGTGGAATGGAATGGTCGGGTGGCCTGAAAGTAGGGAAATTCCGGGCAAAGTCAAGAAAAATGTCGGTGTCGCGGCCCCCGCGGGCGGGGAAACAGTTTTCCCGATGTTCCTCTTGACGCCTCAGTCGGGGTATGCTAAATGATGCGCTCGCAATGCGCACCGCCTTTTTTGGGGAGCCCTTGCAGCCCGCATCACCAAGATTTGGGCCGTTAGCTCAGCTGGTAGAGCAGTTGACTCTTAATCAATTGGTCTGGGGTTCGAATCCCTAACGGC
>CAZMNU010000065.1:0-15271 GCA_964567725.1 uncultured Desulfobulbus sp.
CCGCTGGCGCCGCTGCACAACCCGGCCAACCTGGACGGCATCCGCGTGGCCATGGAAATCTTCCCGGACCTGCCCCAGGTGGCGGTGTTCGACACCGCCTTCCACCAGACCATGCCGCCGCGCGCCTTTCTCTACGCCATCCCCTACGAACTCTACGAGCAGGACCGGGTGCGGCGCTACGGCTTCCACGGCACCTCGCACCGGTTCGTGGCCGGTGAGTGCGCCCGCCTGCTCGGCCGGCCGCTCGAGGAGTGCAACCTGATCACCGTGCACCTGGGCAACGGCTGTTCCATGACCGCCATCGAGAACGGCCGCAGCATCGACACCACCCTGGGCATGACCCCGCTGGAGGGGCTGGTGATGGGTACCCGCTCGGGCGACGTCGATCCGGCCCTGCATCTTTTCCTCAAGCAGAACAAGGGGATGGAGCTGGAGGCAATCGACGCCCTGCTCAACAAGGAATCCGGGCTGAAAGGGCTCTGCGGCATGAACGACATGCGCGACATCCACCGGGCGGCCGAGGCCGGCGACCGGCGGGCGGCCATCGCCCTGGAGGTGCAGACCTACCGCAACCGCAAGTACCTGGGCGCCTACATGGCCGTGCTCGGCCGGGTGGATGCCATCGTCTTCACCGCCGGCATCGGCGAGAACGATGCGGTGGTGCGGGCCGAGTCTTTGCGCGGGCTGGAGCACATGGGCGTGGTGCTGGATCCGGCCCGCAACGGGGAGCGCAGTCGCGGGCCGCGCCGCATCAGCAGCGAGGCGAGCCGGGTGCAGGTGTTCGTCATCCCCACCAACGAGGAACTGGCCATCGGCCGGGAGACCGTGGCGGTGGTGGCGGCAAAGGGCTGATGAACAGGCCGTGACGGCCGAAGAAAACCCGCCGGGCTGACACCGGCGGGGGCGTGTGACGAGGCGACGGCAGGAGACCCTGCCGTCGCCTTTTTTTATGCGGGGCCGCCGGCCACCGGAATGATGTAGAACAGCACCGCGAAGTAGTGGAGGATGCTGCCGGCGAGCACGAACAGGTGCCAGATGGCGTGGTGGTAGGGCAGCCGCCGCCACAGGTAGAAACCGATGCCGCCGGTGTAGGCCAGGCCCCCGGCCAGCAGCAGCCACAGCCCGCCCGGCTCGACATTGGCGAGCATGGGCTTGACCGCGGCCACCACCGACCAGCCCATGACCACGTACAGGCCGATGAGTACCGCGCGGAACCGCCGCAGCCGGGTCGTTTCCATGACGATGCCGGCAAGGGCCAGTCCCCAGATCACCGCGAACAGGGACCAGCCCCAGGGGCCGCGCAGGCTCACCAGGGTGATGGGCGTGTAGGTGCCGGCGATGAGCACGAGGATGGCCGAGTGGTCGAGGATGCGCAGGATGGGCTTGACGCGCGGGTGATGGATGGCGTGGTAGAGGGTCGAGGCCAGGTAGAGGAGGATCAGGGCGCCGCCGAAAACGGCGCTGCTGACGATGTGCCAGCCGTCACCATATACCGCGGCAAAGGCGGTGAGCACGGCCAGGCCGGCGATGGCGAGCACGGCGCCGATGCCGTGGGTGAGGCTGTTGGCGATCTCTTCGGCCCGGGTGTAGCGGGAGGTGGCGTGGTTCGCATCCATGGCGTGTGGCCGGCCGGGTGGACCGGCGGAAAAGGAGCGGCGGAGCATGGCTTCTCAAAAATAGTCCGCCCCGCACGGCTTGTCCAGCGCCAATTCCCGGGCCGCCGGCGGCCATCCCTCTTTTCCCTTTTGCAATGCGGGGAATGTGCTAAGGTTGCCCGGTCCGGCCACCACCGGGAGCCCGCTGTCCGCTGCCGACCCCAACCGTTCCCCATGGAGAGGAGACCATGTCCACACCCGCCCTACCCCCCGACAACCCGACGGCCGCGCTCGCCGAATACGGTCGCCTGCTGCCGGTGATGACCCGGCTGCACGGCATCGCCGCACGCCTGGCCGGCACGGACAAAAACGCCGTGCGCGCCTGCGCCCGGCGTCTCAACATGCTTGGCCGCCGTGACGGCCGGCAGGTGCTCGTGGTCGAGCACGAACTGGAAGCGGAAATATTCCAGGACTACCTGCTCTACATGTACCGGCCGCGCGGCTTCAGCTTCATCCGCCAGCTGTGTAACCGCCGCCGCTACCCGCCGGACAGCGACGAGCAGCGGTTGCTGACGGCCATGGCCGGGGCCCGCTTTTCCCTGTTTTTCATCCGCGAACTGTACCCGGAGGAAGGCTTCACGGCCCTGGACATCGTCCGCGGCGAGGAACTGTTCCTGTTCGACCGGTCCATCGCCGAGCAGGAGGCGCGCGGCGTGCTCACCGGTCTGCGCGTCTTCCCCATGCTGGGCGCCTGGATGCACACCGGGGTGAACATCGATCTCGGCCGCCTGCCCGATGAGAGCGGACTGGCGCCGCTGGGACGGGAATTCGATGAACAGGAGGAGCGGGAGATAAACGAGCACGCCATCCGCGCCTGGCGGGAGCGGGTGCTTGCCGAGTGAGGAGGCGCAGCCCTCAGCGGCCGCGCCTCCAGGGGAAGAACATGGGCACCCGCCGCCGGTAGGCGCGGTAGGCCTCGCCGTGGAGTGAGATGAGCTTGCGTTCCTCGAGCCGGGCGCCGATGACCAGGTAGAGGGAGAGGATGGCCCGAGTGACCAGGCTCGCATCGGTCAGGTCCGGCAGTCCCCAGAGCAGGGCCAGGCCGCCTCCGTACCAGGGGTGGCGGACACGGGCGAGGATGCCGCCCGTGTGCAGCACGGGCTCCTCCGGCTCCCGGCCGGCCCGGTGGTCGCGCCACTGGCGCAGGCCGAGAAACCCGCCCAGGTCATGGGCGCGCGCCCCGCCAATGAACAGCACCAGGGCGATCACCAGCAGCAGCCCCTGCACCAGGCGGAACCAGAGGGGCGGATCGAACAGCGGGGTCTGCGGCAGGGTCTGCCCGTACCAGACCACCGGCACCAGGGTGACCAGGCTGATTACGGTGTAGGCCAGCCGATAGCCGCCCCGCCACCATCCCCCCTGTCGTGCGCACCAGCGCCGCACCGGAGAGGTGATGAGCAGGCTGTGCAGCAGGCACCAGCCCACCCAGAGCAGGATCAGCAGGCCCATTCCTTCCTATTCGTTGCGGAAGTCACGCAGCATGTTCGGGTGGTGCATCTCGTCCTCCATTTCCACGGTGTGACAGAGCGCGCAGTTGCGGTTCGAACCCAGGGGCAGCCGGTTGAGCTGGTACTGGAGCGGCTGGAGCGCGTCCACGTGGCTGCCGTAGGGGTTGTCGGCCGGATAGAGGCCGTGCGGGCTGCCGTGGCAGGCCGCGCAGAACAGTCGGCCGGTTTCGTCGGTGCGGCGCTGGAACAGGCCGTCCGCGTCCGCGGTCCACAGGTTGAAGGTGGTGTCGCTTTCCGGGGCCTGGAAGTCCACGTGGCAGTTGAGGCAATCCGGCTGGTTGACCCAGGGCGCGCGCGGCGCCACCAGGTCGACGCTCGCCACCGCCTGCGGCCAGAGGTGGGTCATGAGCAGACTGGCCCGGGCCTTGCCGGCCTGCTGCTCCTTTTTGAGCAGCCCCAGGGCCTGGTCCTCCACGGTGCCGTGGCAGCTGGCACAGTCCAGGCCGATGGCGGCGTGGATGTCGCGCAGGCAGCGGGTGGCGCCATCGGCCGAGGAGGGATGACAGAGGGCGCAACCCTCGGCCCCGCGTCCGCGCAGGTAGTTGGCGTGGAAGCCGTGCATGGCCGCGCTCAGGTTGAGCCGGGCCGGGTCGCCCTCCTTGCCCGCGCCGGCGTGGCAGTCGCGGCAGCGCACCGGCCCCTTGGCGGCGCGGGCCTGCAGGTCGGTGTCGCTCAGCCGGTCGTGCACCGCGAGGATGTTGTTTGCGGTCCTGTCGGCCAGGCCGGCGCGGCCGTCCACCCGCCAGTCGCCGCCGTGGCAGGTGCGGCAGCCCAGTTCGGTGGACACCGGCACCGTCACCTTGGTGGACGCGATCACCTGGTCGTTGTCGTCTCTCGCCTCGACCACCACCACCGGGTAGGGATCGAAACCGCCCCGCCGCGGGTAGGGGGAAAGTTCCATCCGCGTGGCGACGAAGCTGTCGCCGTCCGGATCCAGGGAACCGCTCAGGGGCTGCGGTCCACCCGCGCCCCCTTCGTCCTCGACCCGGTAGGTGAGGGTGACACCGGCGGTGACCAGCTCCGGCGTCTCGCCCCGGAGGATGAGTTGTGCCCGCAGGCTGGCGCCGTCCGGGAAGAGGGCCAGGGGCGAACCCGGGTCATCGGCCATGTACATGCCCCGTTCACTCCAGGCGAGCAGCACGAACCGGTCGGTTTTCGGGTCGAACACCGGCACCTCGACCATCTTCTCGGTGAGGGCGACCGGTTCGTCCGACTCGACGCGACCGTTCAGGTCGTGGGCGATATAGTCGGCCAGCACGGCCCGCTCCTCGGCGGTGCCGGCAAAGGGCGGCATGGCCGGGTAGAAGAGGTCCATGCCGCTGAGCATGGCGTCCAGCCCCTCGCTGGTGAAGTTGGCGGTGAGCGGGCGGATGTCGCGCATCGGGCCGCCGATGGCGTGGCAGGAGAGGCAGAGCAGGTTGTACAGCTCCCGGCCGGCCTCAGTGCGGTTTTCGTCGGTGATCTCCCGGTGGCGCACCCAGCGGGCCGCGCGGAGCACGCCGGTCTGCTGCAGCCGCTGTTCGTCTTCGGGGCGGATCGAGGTGGAATACATGACGTCACGGATGATGTACGGCCGCCGGCCACCCTCGCGGATGAACTCGAACAGTCCCATATACAGCTGGCCGATGAGGAGCAGGAGTACGGCCAGCGTTTTGGCCAGGGCTGCCGGCAGGCGCAGGACGAGCAGCAGCCCGCCGAACAGGAGCACCGGCGCGCCGAGCAGGAAGCCGTCCAGGATGGCGCGCATCTCCGGCATGCGCTGGAAAATCATCTCCTGCACCTCGGCGGGCAGGGCCGCCTTGTACCACCAGGCCGAGGCGATGAAGAAGACCAGCGGCGCGAGCAGCCACAGGGCGCAGAAGCGCACCATGCGGGTGCGCAGCCGCTCCTCGCGGATCCAGGCCGCGGTCATGAGGCCGAACAGGCCGGCGATGATCAGGGCGAAGAAGGTGCGGAAAAAGAGCGCCGGCCAGAAGGTGGGATTGAAGAACCCGGACCAGAAGTTGTTGTCCTGCGGCCAGGTGCCGGGCGTGAGCATGAAGTCGATGACGCCGTTGATGATGAAGAGCGACATCCAGGCCGCGCCGAAATAGATCCAGCCGAGCAGCTGGTGGGGACCCGCGGCCATGCGCCCGAAGGTGTAGGCGTAGAGGAACAGGGCAACGATCTCGAGCAGGAAGAACACCCACTCCGCGGCCCAGGCGAAGACAAAGGTGTGGATGAGCACCGAGGTGGCCGCCGGGTTGAGCAGGCTGATGATGAACCAGATACCCACCCCGGTCATGGAGCCGAGCACCATGGTCACGAGCAGGAAAAAACGGGCGTGGCGGCGCACATAGTCGAGGATGGCCGGGTCGTTTTCACGCAGCCCCTTGCGTTCGGCGACCACCAGGAACAGGCCGCCGCCCACGGCGAAATGGGCGATGTAGACATGGAACACGGCGATGAGGATGACCCACAGGCCGCCGCCGAACACATCGAGCTGCCAGACCGGGTAGTTCATGAGCGCACCTCCCCGGTGGCTGTGGCCCGGGCGGCGAAACGCAGCATCCAGACGATGAGCGCCAGCCCGGCGACGAGGAAGACGAGAAAGACCGCCAGCGGCGACCAGGCCGGCTGCACCGCCAGGTCAGCGGGCGAGAACCAGGGGGCGAGCAGGGCGGTGCGCAGCAGGCTGCGTGCCCCGACCATGAGTGCCACGGTGATGAGCGTCCAGACCGTGGCCCCCACCGGCCGGCCGGCGAAACCGTAGACCAGGGCCGGGATGGTGCAGACCATGCCGGCGATGATCGTCAGGGTCAGCCACAACCCCACGGGCGTGGACAGGGTCAGCACCCCCTTGGGCAGCACGGCGGTGAACCACAGCCCTACGACCACGTTGAGCAGGGTGGCGTGGGTGAACCAGCGGCAGCCGCGGCGGATCTGCACCTCCGTGTCCTCGGCCCCGCGCCGCCTGCGCCAGGCGTGGTAGAGGGCCAGGGCCAGGCCGCCGATGGCCGGCGCGCTGAGCATGAAGTGGAGGTAACGCGGCCACAGGGTGTGGTCGCCCAGGTTGAGCAGCACCCCGTGCGGCTGGTCGAAGTAGCGGGTCCAGCCTGGCAGCTGGTGCATCAGGGTGAAGTTGTTCACGTAGACAAAGCCGATGGTGAGCAGCAGCAGGGTGACCAGGCCGATCACCAGCGGCCGGGCGCCACCGAGCCGGTCATAGCGGTACTTGTACAGGTAGGCAGCCGCGTAGGCGGCGATGAGCAGCGCGATCACCGCCAGCCAGAACCGGGCCATGAGGATGGAGCTGACATAGACGAACTGCCCGTAGAGCACCTGCACGAAGAGCAGCGGCGCCACCCCGAAGTTGACCGCAAAGGCGATGGTGAAGGGCAGGGCGCCGGCCAGTTGGTGACTGTCGGCACCCGGCTCGTCTCCCCGGCCGAAATGGCCGGCCAGGGCCATGACAGCCGTGCCGAGCATCACGTTCATGAGCAGGATGTGGCAGAAAAAAGTGAAGAGGAGCAGCGCCTGGAACCATTCCCAGGGAACGGGGATGGCATCGGGCGAGGGGATGAGCAGGGCGGGATCCATGGTGACCTCCTGGGCGGGATTGCCGGTCCGCGGGGCGCGCGACCCGGATCAGACTACACCGGGCCGGGAGGCAGGCAAAGGAAAAAGGGAATCCGGCCGGGCCGGGTCAGGGCCGGGTGTCGGTCGCCTTCTCGTCGGGCAGGAGGATGCAGTGTTCCGGGCAGTAGGCCGCGGCCTCGCGCACCGCTTCGGTCACCGCCTGGTCCGGATCGACGAGTTCGGCCTTGCCGGTGATCGGGCTCAGGCGGAACGCCTCCGGGCAGAGGACCACGCAGGTGGCGCAGCCGCTGCACAGGTAGGTGTCGATGTCGATCCCGGCCATGGTGTGCGGGACAGCCTTCAGCAACCGCAGCGGGTGAACGCTTCCTTGGTGAAGGTCTTGTCCGGCTCGATCGGGTATTCGTTGGTGAAGCAGGCCAGGCAGAAATGGTCGCGGCTCAGGCCGGTGGCCTCGACAAGCCCCTCCACGCTCAGGTAGGTGAGCGAATCGAGGCCGAGGTAGTCGCGGACCCCTTCCACCGTGTTGTCGGCTGCGATCAGCTGGGAACTGGAGGGGAAGTCGATGCCGTAGTAGCAGGCGTGGCGGGTGGGCGGGCAGCTGACCACCATGTGCACCTCGGCCGCCCCGGCACGGCGGAGCGAGCGCACCCGGCTGCGGCCGGTGGTGCCGCGGACGATGGAGTCCTCGACGATGATCACCCGTTTGCCGGTGAGCAGCGAGCGCACCGGGTTGAGCTTGACCCGCACCGAGAAGTCGCGCATGGTCTGGGTCGGCTGGATGAAGGTGCGGCCCACGTAGTGGTTGCGGATCATGCCCATCTCGAGCGGAATGCCCGAGGCCTTGGCATAGCCGATGGCCGCGTAGTTGCCGGAATCCGGGAAGGGCATGACGAAGTCGGCCTCGATGCGCGCCTCGCGGGCGAGGATCTCGCCCATGCGCTTGCGCGCGAGGTAGACGTTGAAGCCGAACACGTCGCTGTCCGGGCGGGCGAAGTAGACGTGCTCGAAGATGCAGAAGCTCTTCTGCGCCGGCGCCCAGGGAAAGAGCGAGGTCAGCCCCTGGTCGTTGATGATGAGCACCTCGCCCGGCTCGATTTCGCGCAGGTACTCGGCCTCGATCAGGTCCAGGGCGCAGGTTTCGCTGGCGACCACGTGGGCGCCGTTTTCGAGCACGCCCAGGCAGAGCGGCCGGAAGCCGTTGGGGTCGCGCACCGCGATCATCGTGTCCTGGGTCATGAGCAACAGCGAATAGGCCCCCTGGATGCACGAGAAGGTGGTCTTGATCGCCTCCTGCAGGCCGCGGTCCAGGTGGCGGGCCATCAGGTGGATGACGATCTCGCTGTCCATGCTGGTCTGGAAGATCGAGCCCTGCTGCTCCAGGTGGCGGCGCAGGGCGATGGAGTTGACCAGGTTGCCGTTATGGGCCACGCTCAGGGAAACGCCCTTGTGGGTGGCAAGGAAGGGCTGGGTGTTGACAAGGCTGGAGGAGCCGGTGGTGGAGTAGCGCACGTGGCCGGTGGCCAGGTGGCCGGAGAGCTGCTGCAGGGTGCGCTCGCTGAACACGTCGGGAACGAGCCCCATGTCCTTGTGGATGGCCACCTGGCGGCCGTCGCCGGCGACGATGCCGGCGCTTTCCTGGCCGCGGTGCTGCAGGGCGTAGAGCCCGAAGTAGACGAGCTTGGCCGCGTCCTGGTGGCCGAACACGCCGCAGATGCCGCATTCGTGACGGGGCCGGGAGGAAAGGTCGGAGTCGGTCGGGTGCGCGTTCATGTCCACTGCCTGGCGGTGGTGCCGGGGGGCGGCAAAAAACGAAAGGCACAGGGAACGCTTCCGTGTGCCTCACCCTTTGTCGCTCCAGGCGAACTGAGGAAGGTATGTAGAACCAGATCAACGGTTTTTTTTCAACTGAATATCGGCTATCCTGCGACGAAAGTCGGCGTGAGGCCGACCGTTGTTCTTCAGCGAGGAAGCGCATCATGACCACCACACCCGTGCAGCTCACCCGGACCGTCAAGGCCGCGGGCTGAGCCGCCAAGCTGGGCCCGGGGGACCTGGGCCGAATACTCTGCGGGCTCGACCTGCCGCGTGATCCGAATCTCCTGGTCGGCAGCGAGACCTGCGACGACGCCGGGGTGTATCGTCTGAACGAGACCACCGCGCTCATCCAGACCGTGGACTTCTTCACGCCCATCGTCGACGACCCCTTCGACTTCGGCCGCATCGCCGCGGCCAACGCGCTCTCCGACGTCTACGCCATGGGCGGCCGGCCGCTGTTGTGCATGAACATCCTCGCCTGCCCGGTGAAGACCATGGCCGAGAGCGTGTTCCGCCAGGTGGTGGAAGGGGGGCTGGCCAAGATCCGCGAGGCCGGGGCGCTGCTCGTCGGCGGGCACTCCATCGAGGACGACGAACTCAAGTACGGTCTGTCGGTCACCGGCCTGGTGCACCCGGATCGAGTGCTCCTGAACAGCGGCGCCCGGCCCGGCGACGTGCTCCTGCTCACCAAGCCGCTGGGCACGGGCATCCTTTCCACCGCCCTCAAGGGCGGTCTGGCCGGCGCGGACACGGACTGCGCGCTGGTCGAACTCATGGCCACCCTCAACCGGCTGCCCATGGAGATCCTCGACGGGGACGAGACCCTGCGCGCCGCGGCCCACGGCTGCACCGACATCACCGGCTTCGGCCTGGTCGGCCACCTGCACGAGATGGCCGCGGCCTCGGGCGTGTCCATCCACCTCGACCCAACCAGCCTGCCGGTGCTTGCCGGCGCGCGCGAGTTCGCCGACATGGGCATCATCCCGGAGGGGGCCTACCGCAACCGCACCTTCTACCGGCCCTGGGTGCGCTCCGCCTTACCGGAACACGATTCCCTGGAGATGATCGTCCACGACCCGCAGACCTCGGGCGGCCTGCTGCTGGCCATGGAGCCGTCGGCCGGAGCGGTCCTGTGCGAACGGTTACGCGGCTCCAGCGGCGCGCCCGCCTGCGCCCTCATCGGTACGGTGCGGGCCGGGGACGCCGGCCGGGTGGTCATCGGCTGAGCCCGGTCCCTGTCCAACCGGACCGGACAGGACAGGGACGCGCCCGGGGGTGGATCAGCAGGAGGACTCGGTGAGCAGGGCCACGAGCAGGCGGGTGAGGTCGACCATGTCCTGCAGGGTGACCTGCTCGCTGGTCGAGTGGACATTGGTCATGCCCGTGGCGACGATGGCCGTGGCCAGGCCGTGGCCGTTGAAGATGTTGGCGTCGCTGCCGCCGCCGGCCCGCTCAAAGGCCAGTTCCATGCCGATGGCCCGGGCCGCCGCGTCCACCCTCCGGATGACCCGGTCGTCCATGCCCAGTTGCATCACCGGGAAATCGAGCCGCACCGCCACCTCCACCGAGGGCCGACCCTGGGCCTGGCCGGTGGGATCCTCCCAGGCGGCCACGGTTTCAGTGAATATCTCCCTGATCTGATCCGTCACCTGTTCCAGCCGCTCCACCGAGTGGCTGCGCACCTCCCCCTCGATGACCACCCGCTCGGGCACGATGTTCGCGGCCGTACCGCCCCGGATGGTGCCGAAGTTGGCGGTGGTTTCATCATCGATGCGGCCGTTCGGCACCCGGGCCAGGGCCCGGGCGGCAAGCAGGATCGCGTTCACCCCCCATTCCGGGTGCAGCCCGGCATGGGCGGCCACGCCGCTGACGGTGATGGACAGGCGGTTGAGGGCCGGGGCATGGGTGATCACCCGGGCAAAACCGCTGGAATCGAGCGCATACCCTTCGCGGGCACGGATGAGCGCCGGATCCAGGGCCTTGGCCCCGATCAGGCCGATCTCCTCGCAGGTGGTGATGACCAGTTCCACCGGCCGGTGCGGCGTGCCCGTCTCCCGCAACAGGCGCAGGGCCTCGATGCAGGCGGCGATGCCGGACTTGTCGTCGCTGCCGAGGATGGTGTCGCCGGCGCTGGTGAACAGGTCGCCCTCGCGTCGGACGCGCACGCCCTCGGCCGGCTCCACCGTGTCCATGTGGCAGCTGAGGAAGATCGGCGTAAGCTCCAGCGCGCCATCGAAGCGGACCACCAGGTTGCCGCACTCCGCGCCGGTCTCTCTGGCCGAGTCGTCCTCGATGATCTCCGCTGCTCCCAGTTCCCGGAACAGTTCCTGCAGCCGCCGGGAGATCCGGCCCTCCCGCCGCGACGGGCTGTCGATTTCGCAGAGTTCGGTGAAATTGGCGGCCAGTCGTTCCCTGTTCACTTCCATGCAGACTCCTTGAGCAGGACCACGGCGTGGGCGCTGATGCCCTCGCCCCGGCCCGTGTAGCCCATTTTTTCCGTGGTTGTCGCCTTGATGTTGATGGCCCCTGGTTCGACCCGGCAGGCGCGGGCGAGGTTCGTTTGCATGGCCGCGAGATGCGGCGCCAGCCGCGGCCGCTGGCAGACGATGGTCAGGTCCGCGTTGCCCAGGCAAAATCCGCGCTCCTCGGCCAACTGCACCACCCGCACGAGCAGCAGCAGGCTGTCGATCCCCTTGTAGGCGGGATCCGAGTCCGGGAAATGACGGCCGATGTCGCCGGCACCGAGCGCGCCGAGCAGGGCGTCGGTGAGGGCGTGGGCGACCACGTCCGCATCCGAGTGGCCGTCCAGCCCCAACTCGAAGTCGATGGTAACCCCGCCGAGGATCAGCTTGCGGCCGGCGACCAGCCGGTGGGCGTCGAAACCGTGGCCGATGCGCATGGGAACCTCCTCGCCGAGCAGGGCCGCGGCCACCTGCAGGTCGCCGGGCCGGGTTATTTTCAGGTTGCGCTCGCTGCCCTCGACCACCTGCACCGGCATACCGGCCGCCTCGAGCAGGGCCGCCTCGTCGGTGCAGACCAGGCCGGTGCGGTCGGCCTCGGCCGAGGCCCGCTCGAGCAGGTTGCGCCGGGCGCCCTGGGGGGTCTGGGCCTGCCAGAGGCTGCTGCGGTCCACGGTGCGGACGATGCGCCCGTCCCGGTCCACTTGCTTGAGGGTGTCCGCCACCGGCACCGCGGCAATGGCCGCGCCGCAGCGGTGGGTCGCCTCCAGGCAGCGTTCGATGGTCGCCCGGTCGACGAGCGGCCGGGCCGCGTCGTGGACGAGCACCAGGCCGATGTCCGCCGGCAGCATCCGCAGGCCGGCCCGCACCGAATCCTGGCGGGTGGCCCCGCCCACGGTGACGCGCAGCCGCGCCATCGCGTCCGCATCGAGGTGACGGGCGAGCAGGTCGGCGGCCGCCTCCCGGTGGGCGGCCGGTACGGCCACCACCACCAGGCGGATGGCCGCAAGCTCGAGAAAGGCCCGGCAGGTGCGGACCAGCACCGGCGTGCCGGCCAGGTCGAGGAACTGCTTGGGCGTGCTGTGGCCGAAGCGGGAGCCGGTGCCGCCGGCCGGGATGATGACCCCGGCCGGCGGCGGATGGACTGTGTGTGGTGTCACGGGAAAAAAAGAGGGGTGAGTTATAAGCCGAATTCTGTTTCCGCCCGGAGGCGGACCATGATCATTTGACTGGGATGCCGGTCGCCCGGCACCTCGTGCAACCTACCCGGAGGCTTCGGGCGGGCCGCCCTCGATCGCCTCCCTATTTGGTCTTGCACCCGGTGGGGTTTACCCTGCCCCCCATGTCGCCATGGGGGCGGTGAGCTCTTACCTCGCCATTTCAACCTTGCCTGTGACGCTCGCGCGTCCATCGGCGGTGTGTTTTCTGTGGCACTTTCCCCCGGTTACCCGGAGTTCGCGTTACGAACCACCGTGCCCTGTGGTGTTCGGACTTTCCTCTCCGGCTGACGCCGGAGCGACCATGCACTCACCCCTCAAGCTGTCGGCCTCCCGGTGGAGGCCAGGTTCTATCGTGTCTTCTTTTCGTCGATGCCGCGGTTGGCCAACTCATCAGCGCGGGCGTTGGCAGCCCGCGGCACGTGGCCCACGGTCCATCGGTCGAAACCGGCCAGCCTGCCCTGCACCTCGCGGAACAGGGTCTGCAGGGTCTCGTTCTTCACCTTGTAGCGGCCCTGGAGCTGACGGACGATCAGCTCCGAGTCGAGCGAGATGTCGAGTTCGCGGCAGCCGAGCCGCCGGGCCTCGTCCAGGCCGAGGAGCAGGGCCCGGTACTCGGCGACGTTGTTCGTGCACTGGCCCAGGTAGGCGGAGCGGGCCGCGAGTTCTCCGCCGGCCGCGTCACAGAGAACCGCGCCGGCGCCGGCCTCGCCCGGGTTGCCGCGTGAGGCCCCGTCGGTGAACAGCCGGCAGCGGCCGATGGAGCGTGGCGCCTCGGCTGCGGCCGGGGCGGCCGGCACCTTTGCTGGCGCGGGCGGCACTGGCTCGCCCGTGAGCAGCCGTCGCACCGCAGCCGGAGCCTGGCCGGGGAACGAGCGCGCCAGCACCGCGTCGTCGAGAGCCGCGACCAGGGTGCGTATCGCCGTCTCCCGGCCGGGCAGCTCAGGCGCCATCCGCATTGTCCTCTTCCTCCGGGTAGTAGAGGATGCGCTGGCAGGTGGGGCAGAGGTTGAGCTTGTCGGCGCGGCGCACCTCGATGGCCCGCTGCGGCGGCAGGGTCATGTAGCAGCCCTGGCAGACGGCGCCGTTGATCGCCACCACGGCCAGGCCGTCGCGTTTGACCAGCAGCATGGAATAGCGCTTGAGGTGGGACGGCTCCAGGGCCTGGGCCTCCTTGTCCCGGCGCGAGGCCACCGTTTTCTTGGCGGACTCGATGCGCTTGACCTCCTTGTCGACGTTGTCGATCTCCTCGGCAAGCAGCTGCCGTTCACCGGCGCACAGGTTCTCCAGTTCGGTCGCCTCCTGCTCGAGCTGCTCGATCTGCTCGATGAACTGGAGGATGCGCTCCTCGGTCTCCTTGAGCAGCTTCTTGTTGTCCTCGATTTCTTTCAGCAGGGCCTGGTGCTCGCGACTGGTCTGCACCTGCATCATCTTGTTCTGCCGGTCCTTGACGCGGGCGCCGGCGTCCTCGTGCTCGGCCTTGGTCTCGCGCTGCTTCTGGTTCAGCAGCTCGATCCGGTTGTTGAGGGCAACGATCGCCTCTTCCTTGTCGGCGATGGACTGTTCCCGGTTGGCGATGGTGGTCCGGTGGTTGGCGATGGCGTGGTCGAAGCCGGCAATCTCACTGTCGATGGCCTGCAGGTTGATGAGTTTCAGTAATTCCTCTTTCAATGATCAGCTCCTCGGTCGATGGTCCAACGGTTCAGATGGCAGAGAGAAAACGCGGCCGGCGGTGCGGGCCGCGGTGGGCGAGAAACAGCGGGCCTGGGGCCCGGCGGGGGCGGCCGGCGCGGGTTCATGCCAGCCGCAGCGGCGGGTGCTGCTCCGCCGTTTCGATGGCCAGGGGCCAGCCCTGGTCGGCGCAGTGGCGCCGCAACAGGTCGGAGAGCGCGCGCATGGCCGGGTACTCGGTGGCGAAATGGCCGGCGTCGAGCAGCCACAGGCCGGCGTCCTCGGCCCAGCGGGCGACGGAGTGCTTGACCTCGGCGGTGACGAACACGTCCGCGCCCAGGGCCAGGGCGGTTTCGGCGAAATCGCCGCAGGAGCCGCCGCAGACCGCCACCCGGCGCACCCGCTGCGGCCGCGGGCCGGCCTCGAGGATCCAGGGCGGGGCGCAGGCCCGGCGCAGGCGCACAAGGAAGTCCGCGGCGGTGACGGCCTCGGCCAGGACACCGATGCGGCCGAGACCGCAGCCCGGGTCACAGTCGCCGGCGGCCACCAGCGGCCGCACCCGGTCGAGACCCAGGGCCACGGCGAGCACGTCGCTGACCCCGCCCTGGACCGCGTCCAGGTTGGTGTGGCAGGCGATGACGCTGATATCGTGGCGGGCGGCGCCGGCAATGAAGGCGCCCATGGGGGTGTCGGTGCGGAGGGTCTTGAGCGGTCGGAAGATGGCCGGGTGGTGGGTGAGGAGGAGATTGTGGCCGCCGGCGCGGGCCTGGTCGAGCAGGGGGAGGGCAGGGTCGAGCGCCACCAGGACGCTGCGGATGTCCTGCCCCGGGTCGCCGACCAGGAGGCCGACGTTGTCCCAGTCTTCGGCCAGGCGTGGCGGCGTCAGGCGCTGCAGGATGTCGAGAAGGTCGCGGACAGTGGGCACGGTCACATCACAGGGGAAAAGCAAAAGAGGCACACCCCGCGTGGATGTACCTCTTTCCGGGCATATTGTGCCATGCCCCGCTGATATCGCAGCCAGTGTTGCCGGTCGGTGTTCAGTACACTCAAAATCGGTAGCCGACGGGGAAGCGCCCCGTTGCACGTTGTGCGGAAAGTTGTCGTTCTCGTAAAAAAGCCACGGGAACGACGTTGCTCACTTCGTACCATGCTGTGTGGACGAAGCGTACCGTTGCGGATGTTGACTTTTTACGATGTCGTCAAAATTGTCGTTCTCGTAAAAAGCCACGAGAACGACGTCTCTTGCTTCGTAACAGGCTGTTTTTATAAACGTGCTGTTTCGGATTTTGACTTTTTACGGTGCCATCAAAATTGGTGGGCCCACCTGGACTCGAACCAGGGACCGACCGGTTATGAGCCGGTGGCTC
>CAZMNU010000066.1:0-12951 GCA_964567725.1 uncultured Desulfobulbus sp.
CTTGCGTACACACGCGTTCCAGGCGTGCACCTTAAACCACTCGGTCACCTCTCCGTGTTGTGGGCACGGGCGCCGGCCGGTTCAACCGGTCAGCGAGGGGTTTTTCTACTCTGTCGTCAGATTTTTGACAACAGAAATCCGGCGGCGGTTCTGAAAAAACTCCCGCAGCAACCGGCCGCATTCCTCGGCGAGTACCCCGCCGGTCACCGTGAAGCTGTGGTTGAGCAGGCCGTCACTGCCGATGCGGTAGCGCGAAACCACGGCGCCGGCCTTGGGATCGAAGGCGCCGAACACCAGCCGGTCGATGCGGGCGTGGACCAGGAGGGCCGCGCACATGGCGCAGGGTTCCAGGGTCACGTACAGGGTCGTGCCGGGCAGCCGGTAGTTGCCCAGCCGCCGGCCTGCCAGGCGCACGGCCACCATCTCGGCGTGGCCGGACGGGTCCGAATCCCCCACGCAGGTGTTGCCCGCCTCGGCCAGGACCAGGCCGTCCGCCGCCACCACCAGCGCGCCCACCGGCACCTCGCCGGCCGCGGCCGCCCGCCGGGCCAGGTCGAGCGCCCGGGCCATCATCGATCGGTCCGCGGATGTTGCATTGGTGGTGGTCAGGCTCTGTGTCACAGTCGTTTTCCTCGGGACAGCCCGGTCCCGGCCGGGCAAATTTTCCGGTTGCTTTTCCCTGCGGTCGGCGTAAGGTTACAAAAAAGATATCGAAATCACGAATTCGAAATCATCGCGCCGAGGACAGCACCGTGAACGAACCGAAAATCAGGGTCCTGGTCTACGAATGGCAGCCGAAAAGCAGGGAGAACATCGAACTGGCGCTGGCGGAGTCCGCCGAACTCACCTTCCAGAGCGACCCCAAATCGCTGCAGCAGGCCATGGTGCGCCAGCAGTTCGACCTGATCTTTCTGCGGGTCCGGCAGGAGCACAACGGCTCCTTTAAACTGCTGAAAAAAATCCGCGAGCAGACTCCGGCCACGCCGGTGATCGTGACCAGCGAAATGGAACGGGCCGAACTCATCGTCCAGGCCCTGCGCGTCGGCGCCCATGACTTTCTCGTCGACCCCCTGAGCCCGGCGCGCCTCCAGCTGGCGGCGCAGAAGGCCATGGAAAACCGGCAGATGGTCAATGAACTCGCCTACCTGCGCCGCCAGCAGGACATCGTCTACAACTTCAGCCAGGTGATTGCCGAGAGCGACAACTTCAAGGCCATCCTCAAGAGCCTGCGCAAATTCGCCCTGACCGACGCCTCCATCCTGCTCACCGGCGACACCGGCACGGGCAAGAGCTTCCTCTCCGGCTCGATCCACTTCAACTCGCCGCGCCGCGACCACCCGTTCGTCAAGATCAACTGCGCCAACATCCCCGAGACCCTGCTCGAGTCCGAGCTGTTCGGCCACGAAAAGGGCGCCTTCACCGGCGCGGACAAGCAGCGCATCGGCCGGTTCGAGCAGGCCAACCACGGCACCATCTTCCTCGACGAGATCGGCGAGATCCCCCTGGAGATCCAGGCCAAGCTGCTGCGCGTGCTCGAGGACAAGTGCTTCGAGCGGGTGGGCGGCAACCGCACCATCCAGGTGGACGTGCGCCTGATCGCGGCCACCAACCGCAACCTGCCCGAGCAGATCGCGGCCGGCCGGTTCCGCGAGGACCTGTTCTACCGCATCAACGTGCTCGAGGTGCACCTGCCGCCCTTGAAGGAGCGGTCCCGCTGCCTGGTGCCGCTGGCCCGCAAGCTGCTGCACAAGGCGAGCGCCTCCATGCGCAAGCGCATCGACGACTTCTCGCCCGAGGCCCTGGCCATGATCCAGGGCTACAACTGGCCGGGCAACATCCGCCAGCTGGCCAACACCATCGAGCGGGCGGTGATCCTCGAGGACAGCCCCTTCATCACCCCCACCTCGCTGCAGATCCCGGAACTGAGCCGGGTGACCGCGCCGCTCATCCAGACCGCGGAACCGCTGGAGACGCACGAGCGGGAACTGATCCTCAAGGCCCTGGAGGAAAACCTCTGGGTGCAGAAGAACGCGGCCCGCTGCCTGGGCATCAGCCCGCGGGTGCTCAACTACAAGATCAACAAGTTCAACATCACCCACCCCAACTGGCGCAAGAACAAGCGCTGAGTTTCAGTCCAGGCGGTCTCCTGTGCTCGACATGGTGAGGCTGCCGTCCTTGACCCCGCGCAGGGCGATGAGCTGGTCGGCCAGCTCCTTGACCTGCGAGGCCCGCCCCTTGACGATGGTCACCTCCAGGCAGTTGTCGTGGTCCATGTGCACGTGCGTGGTCGAGGTGATCTGGTGGTGGAAGGCGTGCTGCAGTTCGGTGATGCGCTCCTGCAGCTGCGCCTGGTGATGGTTGTAGACGAGCGTGACCACACCCACCACCTCGCTGTCCCGCTCCCATTCCTCGCCGATGAGCACCTTGCGGATCAGGTCGCGGATCGCCTCCGAGCGGTTGGCGTAGCCCCGGGTGTCCAGGTAGCCGTCGAAGCGGCTGAGCAGGTTTTCATCGAGCGACACGGAAAATCGCTTGAGCATGGCCTCATGTCCCCTTGTCGAGTTCCTCGAGTTTATCCAGGATCACCTTGGCCTCGTTGCGCAGCTTCTCCGGCACGCTGGTGTCCTTGGAGGAACGGCTGAGGTACTGGCGGGCGATCTTGTCCCGCCCCCGGTAGAGATTGTACTTGCCCAGGTAGAAGAGGCTGGCGCCCTCGTGGCCGCGGTTGGCCTCGACCCGGCCCAGGTCGAAATAGAGCTGCGGGTACTCGGGCAGGGCCGCCTGCAGCCGGCGCAGCAGCTGCTCGGCCCGGTCGGTGTTGCCCTGCTGCAGTTCCACCCGGATGAGCAGGCTGGTGGCGTACATGTCGGTGGGATCGCGGCGTACCGCCTGGTCGAGGACCTGCCGGGCCTCGGCCATGCGGTTGGCGTTGATGAGGATGGCGGCCCGGTCGACCTCGAGGATGTCCCGTTCCGGGTAGCGCGCCTGCACCGCGGCCAGCTGGCGGAGCGCCTCGTCGGTGTTGTGGGCCTCGCTCTCCAGCAGGGCCAGCCCGTAGTGGGCCATCACCGCCTGCTGGCTGCCCTCCTGGCCCGAGGCCAGGGTGTTGGCGCAGTGGATGCGCAGCCGGTCGTGATCCATGGACTGGATCAGCACCCGGTACTTGAAGCGGAGGAAGGCGAAGTCGTCCGCCTTGGGATAGGGCTTGTGGTCCGGCCGCTTGCTGTCCAGTTCGACCAGGGACTCGACGTAGCTCATGCGCGCTTCCGGGTTCGGGTGGGTGAGCAGGTACTGGGGCACCTCGCCGCCCATGCGGTAGCGGGTGATGCGGCGCATGGTGCGCAGCATCTCCTTCATGCTCGCCGGGTCGCGCTCCATCTGCTGCATCCAGCCGAAGCTGAGCCGGTCCGCCTGCTCCTCGTCCTCGCGGCTGTACTGCAGGTTGATCGCCTGGCCGGCGGCCATGGACCCGACTAGGAGCCCCTGGGACAGGGACGGCACGCCCAGGGCCAGGCCGGCGATGCCGGCCAGGATCGACACCGCGCCGACCTTGCTGCCCTTGTCGAGCCGCTGGGCGATGTGCCGGCTGACCACGTGGCCGATCTCGTGGGCGAGCACGCTGAGCAATTCGTTTTCGGTGCGCATGGTCTCGATCAGGCCGGTGTAAAAGAACACCAGCCCGCCCGGGGCGGCAAAGGCGTTGAACTGCTCGCTTTTGACCACGAAGAAGCGGTAGTCGAAGTACTGCGGGCCGATATTTTCCAGCACCTGGCGGCCGAGCGCGTTGATGTACTGGTGGATGTCCGGGTCGTCGAGCACGGGCAGTTCGCGGCGGATCGAGAAGAGCAGCTGCTCGCCGATCTTGCGCTCCTCGCCGATGCTCAGGGCGGACACCTGCACGGGCAGGAGCGCCTGGGCGAACAGGAGCACGCAGGCGACACAACGAAAAAGACTCCGTTTGCTGAACATGGGGGGTACCGTCGGGTTGGGAAGAAACCGCCGGCAGGAAACCGGCGGCAATGGCTGCATGGTAACCCTTTCCGGGTCGGCCCGCAACCGGCGGCCTCGGAATTGTCAGCGGTCCGGGCTGAACCTTCGCTCCAGCCGGCCGACCAGCAGCGAGCAGGGCCAGGTGAGCAGGAAGTACATCAGGGCCACGGTCAGCCAGACCTCGATGGTCAGGTAGGTGGAGGCCATCAGCTGGGTGCCCTGGTAGGTCAGCTCCTGGATGGAGATCACCGAGACGATGGCCGAATCCTTGACCAGCGAGATCATCTGCCCGGCGAGCGGCGGCAGCACCCGGCGCACCGCCTGGGGCAGGATCACGTGGCGCAGGCTCTGGCCGCGGGTGAGCCCCAGGGCGTGGGCCGCGTCCCACTGCGAGCGATGGATGGACTCGATGCCGCTGCGCAGGATCTCGGCCACGTAGGCACTCTCGAACACGGCCAGGGTGACCACGGCGGAGAGAAAGGGGGCCAGCTGGCCGGGCGGGGCGATCAGGGTCGCCGCCAGCCGCTGCCAGACAGGGGCGGCCGCGGCCACCCGGGCATCCGGGGCAAGCAGTGGAATGAGCTGGTCGGCGAGGAAGAAGTAAAAGAGGAAGATGACCACCAGCGGCGGCAGGTTGCGCATCAGCTCCACGTAGCTGCGCGCCACCAGCCGCCAGTAGAGGCTGCGGCCGGTGCGGGCCAGGGCCATGACCAGCCCCAGCACAAGCGCCAGCAGGCCGCTCCACACGCTCAGACGCAGGGTGGTGAGCAGGCCCTGGACCAGGTAGTTGGCCACCCACCGCCCCTCGTCCGCATCGTAGCGGAACAGGAACTGGGGCATGGCCGCCCAGTTCCAGGCATAGTCCAGGTGGACGACGATGCGGTAGCCCGCGTACCCGGCCGCGCCCACGAGCAGGGCGAGCAGCGCCGCATCGAGCCGGCCGAAGGGGCGAAGTCGGGTACGCATGGGTGTGCTGGCGGGGGTGCGGGCCGGGGTGGTGGTTCAGCCGCGGCTCACTGCACCCGCTGCTGCCAATCGGTGGTGCCGAACCAGTAGGCGTAGCGCTCGTCGATCCAGCCCTTGGTTCGCGTCACCTCGATCCAGTTGTTGAGGAAGTTGAGGGTGTCCGCGTCGCCCTTGCGCACGCCCATGGCGATCGGTTCCCTGACCAGCTGCTCCGGGTAGGCCTTGAGCAGTTCCGGCGCGGCCGCGGCGCTGTGCGCCGGCAGCGGCTCGTTGGAAACCATGGCGTGCACCCGGCCGTTGCGCACCTCCTGGACCGCGGCCGGCTCGTTGTCGAACAGCCGCAGGGTCGCCTTGGGGAAGTGCGCACGCGCGGCCATGGCCGCGGTGGAGCCGAGGCGGGCGGCGAGCGTCACCTCGGGCTTGTTGAAGTCAGCGATGGCGAACCCCTCGGTCAGCTTGCGGTTCGCCAGCAGTCCCTGGCCGGTGTAGTAATAGGGGTTGGTGAAGTTGATCTTCAGGTTGCGCTCGGCCGTAACGGTCATACCGCCGATGATCAGGTCGAACTTGCCGGCGATGAGCGAGGGGATGATGCCGGACCACTCGGTGGGCACGAATTCCACCTTCACGCCCATGTCCTCGGCCAGCCGCCTGGCGATGTCGATCTCGAGCCCGATCAGCTCGCCCTTCTTGTCCTTCATCGCCCAGGGCACGAACACGTCCATGCCCACCCGCAGCACGCCCCGCCTGGCCACCTGCTCGATGGCGCTTTCCGCCGAGAGTTTCTGCTGCAGCTCACCGCCCGTTGCCGGGCACACGGCCAGCAGTCCGAGGACCACCACCACGAGAACCATCATCTGCAGTACACGTTGCATAGCCATCTCCTTTTTTTGGTTCATGTCAGCCGGCCACAGGGGCCGGATCAGCGTATCTGTCGCAAAAATTCCCGGGTCCGCTCCTGTGCGGGGCGCAGGAAGAAATCCTCGGTGGCCGCCTCCTCCACCAGCCGCCCGCCTTCCATGAACACCACCCGGTCGCTCACCTCGCGGGCAAAGCCCATCTCGTGGGTGACCACCACCATGGTCATGCCGCCCTCGGCCAGGGCGCGCATCACGTCGAGCACCTCGCCGATCATCTCCGGGTCGAGCGCGCTGGTGGCCTCGTCGAAAAGCATCACCCTGGGGTGCAGGGCCAGCGCCCGGGCAATGGCCACCCGCTGCTGCTGGCCGCCGCTCAGCTGGTCCGGATAGCTGGCCTCCTTGTCGGCCAGGCCGACGCGGGCGAGCAGCTCGCGACTGGCGCGACTGGCCTCGGCCCGGCTGCGGCCGCGCACCAGCCGCTGGGCCAGGTTGATGTTGTCGAGCACACACAGGTGGGGAAAGAGGTTGAACGACTGGAAGACCATGCCCACCTCGCGGCGGATGGCCAAGCGGTTGGCCTCGCTCGCGTCCAACGGAATGCCGTCGATGACGATGGTGCCGCTGTCGATCTGCTCCAGGCCGTTCAGGCAGCGGAGAAAGGTGGACTTGCCCGAGCCGGACGGGCCGATCACCACCAGCACCTCGCCGCGGCAGACGCGCACCGACAGGTCGTCCAGGGCGACCACCGGGCCGGGAAAGGTGCGGCACAGGTGCTCGGCAACGATGATGGTCTCGTCCCGCTCCGGGCTGTCCGCAGTCGTCATGCACCCCCCCGGGCAAAGCGGCGTTCCACGCTGCCGGCCAGCGCCGACAGGCTGAGGGTGAGCGCCAGGTAGACGGCCGCCACGGTGAACCAGATCTCAAACGACAAAAAGGTTTCGGCAATGATGGCGCGGCCCTCCATGGTCAGGTCGTAGACAGCAATGGTGCTCACCAGGGCCGAATCCTTGACGAGCGACACGGCCTGGCTGGTGAGCGGCGGCAGGATGCGGCGCAGGGCCTGCGGCAGGATGACGTAGCGGTAGGTGTGCGCGCGGCTCAACCCCAGACTGTGGGCCGCCTCCCACTGGCCGCGGCCGATGGACTCGATGCCGGCGCGGAACACCTCCGAGGCGTAGGCCCCCTCGAACAGGCTGAGCGCCAGTACCGCGGTGGCGGTGCGGCCGATGTCGAAGATCGGCGCCATGACAAAGTAGAGAAAAAAGATCTGCACCAAAAGCGGGGTGTTGCGCACCGATTCCAGGTACACCCGGGCCAGCCCCCGGCCGACCCGCGAGCCGGACAGGCGCAGCAGGGCCGTGCACAGGCCGATCATTCCGGCCAGCACCATGCTGTAGGCGACGATCTCGAGCGTCACCCCGAGCCCCTTGAGGAGCGGCCCGGCGATCCACTGGCCATCGACGATTTTCAGGAAATAGCCCGGAATCTGCCGCCAGTGCCAGCTGTAGCCCAGCCGCTCCTCGCCGCGCAGCACCAGCCAGACCAGGCCGGCCAGGGTCAGGGCGAAGAGGCAGAGGGACTGCCAGGACTTGTGCGGGCGAACGGGCATGGGCGGATGCGGGCAGGGTTGCGGGGGCGTTCGGCGGCCGCGGGCGGGCAGGGTCGGCCCGGGTGCGACAGGCGAACAGGAATCCTTGTCATCGCGGGAACCTGCTTGATGTACCGGTTCGCCCCGCGCTTTTCAACCCTTTCGTGGTGCGGCCATGGATTCGCCCCCGGGCCTGACCCGGTTCTTCTGTTGCCGATCAGCCCCCCCTCGGGTAGATTGTCCGCCACCTCCGTCCCCCCGCACACGCACCCCATGGAACCGCTGCTCACCATCGACAACTTCTCCCTCACCTTCCCGCCCGGCGACCGCGAGTCCGAGCCGGTGCGGGCGTTGTGCGGGGTCGACCTGCGGGTCGAGGCGGGCCGCACCCACGCCCTGGTGGGCGAGTCCGGCTCGGGCAAGTCGGTGACCGCGTTCAGCGTGCTCCGCCTGCTCGAGGACACCACCCGGGTGGAGACGAGCGGCTCGATCCGCTTCGACGGCCAGGAGCTGACCACCCTGAGCCGCGACCGGATCCGCGCCATCCGCGGCAACCGCATCGCCATGATCTTCCAGGAGCCCATGACCTCGCTCAACCCGGTCTACCCGATCGGCACGCAGCTCATGGAACCGCTGCTCCTGCACCAGCGGGTGGACAAGAAAGAGGCCCGGGCCCGCGCCCTCAAACTGCTGGAACGCACCGGCATCGACGACCCGGAATACCGCCTCACCTGCTACCCGCACCAGCTCTCCGGCGGCCAGCGCCAGCGGGTGATCATCGCCATGGCGCTCGCCTGCCGGCCGGCCCTGCTCATCGCCGACGAGCCGACCACCGCGCTCGATGTGACCATCCAGGAGCAGATCCTGGCGCTCATCCGCGATCTCCAGGCCGAGTTCGGCATGGCCGTGCTGCTCATCACCCACGACCTGCCCATGGTGCGCAAGATCGCGGACACGGTCTCCATCATGCACCGCGGCCGGGTGATCGAGTCCGGCCCGCTGGCCGAGATCTTCGCCCGGCCGCAGCAGGACTACACCCGCCACCTGCTCGGGGCCGTACCCGCGGGCGTGCAGACACCGCGTGCCGGCGGCCCCCCGCTCATCGAGCTTACCGACATCACCTGCACCTTCACCCTCAAATCCGCCTGGAGCGGCCTGTTCCAGCGGACGAAAAAAGTGATCCGGGCCGTGGACGGGGTCAGCCTGACCCTGCACGCGGGCACCACGCTGGGCCTCGTGGGCGAGTCCGGCTCGGGCAAGTCGACCCTGGCCCTGTGTTTGCTCGGCCTGGCTCCCCACACCGGCACGGTGCGCTACCACAGCGGGGAGACCACCCACCTCCTCTCCGGGCTGAGCGCGCGCCAGTTCCGGCCCCTGCGGCGCGAGCTGCAGATTGTCTTCCAGGATCCGTATTCGTCGCTGTCGCCGCGGCTGACCATCGAGCAGATCATCAGCGAGGGTTTGGAGGTGCACGGACTCGGCGGCAGCCGCGAGGAGCGGCGGCAGCTGGTGGCAGAGGGGCTCAAGGACGTGGAACTCGACCCGGCCATGGCGAACCGCTTCCCGCACGAGTTCTCCGGCGGCCAGCGCCAGCGCATCGCCATCGCCCGGGCGATCATCCTGCGGCCGCGGCTGCTCATCCTCGACGAACCGACCAGCGCCCTGGACGTGACCATCCAGAAGCAGGTGCTCGACCTGCTGCGCCGGCTGCAGACGCGCTACAACCTCACCTACATCTTCATCACCCACGACCTGCGCACGGTGCGCTCGCTCGCCGACCAGGTGGCGGTGATGCGCCACGGCCGCATCGTCGAGAGCGGCCCGGCAGCCGCGGTGTTCGCCGACCCGCAGGACGACTACACCCGGCGGCTGTTCCGGGCCGCCTTCCATCGCACCGATTCCCCGGAGGAACCATGATCTACCGCGCCGTCTTCCACATCGACATGGACGACCCCAAGGTGTTCGCCCTGGGCCTGGCCAACGTCGGCAACCTGCTGCGCGCCATCCCGGAGCACCACTACGACGTGGTCATGCTGTTCAACGGCCCGGCCGTGACCCTGCTGCAGACCGACCAATGCGCCCCCTACCGCGAGGAGATCTGGCAGCTGCAGCAGAACCGGGTGAGCTTCAAGGTCTGCCGCAACGCCCTCAACCGCTTCAACCTCGCCCCGGAAGACCTGGTCGAGGGCTGCGAGCTTGTCCCGGCCGGGGTGGTGGCGCTCATCGACCTGCAGCAGGATGGCTACGCCTACATCAAGCCCTGAGCGGCCGGAAGACGCGGCCGACAGCAGCGGGCCGCTCTCCGCCGAGTTCCTCGCCACGGTCAGCCACGGCCCGGGCGTGTACCAGATGCTCGGCCGCACCCAGGTGCTCTACGTGGGCAAGGCCCGCGACCTGCGCAAGCGGCTCAGTCAGTACGCCCACTACAGCGGTCCGGCCCACTCCAAGACCGCGGTCATGCTCAGCCGCGTACACCGGGTGGAGACCATCCTCACCACCACCGAGAAAGAGGCGCTCATCCTCGAGGCCTCGCTCATCAAGCAGCACCGGCCGCGCTACAACGTCATCCTCCGTGACGACAAGAACTACCCGCTCATCAAGGTGACCACCCGCGAGGAGTGGCCGCGGGTGGTGGTCACCCGGAGGCGACTGCGCGACGGCAACCGCTACTTCGGCCCCTACGCCTCGTCCACGGCCATGCGCGCCACCCTGCAGCTGCTCTACGCCCAGTTCCCTTTGCGGCGCTGCAAGACCGTGCGCGAGCGCAGCCGGCCCTGCCTGAACTTCCAGATGGGCCGCTGTCTCGCGCCCTGCGCCGGCCGGGTCGAGCCCGCGGACTACCAGCGCATGGTGCAGGACGTGCTCCTCATCCTCGAAGGCCGCACCGACGAGGTGGTGGGCGAGCTGACCGCCAAGATGGAACAGGCCGCTGAGGCGCTCCGTTTCGAACAGGCGGCCGTCTACCGCGACCAGATCCGGGCGCTCGCCCGCACCACCGAGCACCAGGCCATCGTCGCCGACCACCACCTGGACCAGGACGTGTTCGGCATCCACCGCCAGGACGCCTCGGTGGGCATAGCGCTCCTGTTCGTGCGCGGCGGCATGATCACCGGCGCGCAGACCTTTTTCCTGGCCGAGCCGCTGGGCGAGGACGACAGCCTGCTCAGCCAGACCATCCTCCAGTACTACTCGGCCGAGCGCCAGCCGCCGCGCGAGCTGCTCCTGCCCCTGGCCCTGGAAGACGCGGACCTGCTCGGCGAGCGGCTGGCCGAGCTGCGCGAGGGGCCGGTGGCGCTCTTGACCCCGCAGCGCGGCAAGCGCATGCAGCTCATGCACATGGCCACGGCCAATGCGGCCCAGATCTTCTCCGAGCGGGAGAAGAAAGAACAGTCCTGGGCCACCCTGGCCGCGGCCCTGCAGGCCCGGCTGCACCTCGACCGTCAGCCCGAGGTGATCGAGTGCCTGGACATCTCCAACCTCCAGGGCAAGCAGGCGGTGGGCTCGCTCGTCTGTTTCGTGCACGGCGACAAGGCGGCCGGCCGCTACCGCCACTACCGCATCCGCTCCCAGGACACCCCGGACGACTACGCCATGATGGGCGAGGTGCTCGACCGGCGGCTGGAAAAAGGGCTGGAGCGCGACGACCTGCCCGACCTGCTGCTGCTCGACGGCGGCAAGGGCCAGCTGCAGGTGGCCGTGGCCGCGCTCGCCCGCGCCGGGTTGGAGGGGAGCATCGACCTGGTGGCCATTGCCAAGGAAAAGGCCGAAGAGGGCGAAAAGCTGTTTCGGCCGGGCCGCAAGAACCCGGTGCTGCTGCCCGCCCATTCGCCGGTGCTGCTGTTTTTGATGCGCATCCGCGACGAGTCGCACCGCTTCGGCATCACCTTCCACCGGCGGCTGCGCGGCCGCGAGCAGCTCACCAGCCGCCTCGACAGCATCGAGGGCATCGGCCCCAAGCGCAAACAGCAGTTGCTGCGCACCCTGGGCAGCCTGCGCAAGGTGATGGAGGCGGACCAGGAAACCCTGGCCGCTGTGGACGGCATCGGCCCGGAACTGGCCCGGCAGATCCACGCCAGCCTGCACGGAGAAGACCATGGAACCGGATGAACGCACCCTGGCGCGGCTGAAACCCGGCTGCATCTGCAAGGGCGTGCGCCTGATCCGCCTGATCGAGGCCATCGAGAACGGCGCCACCACCTTCGACGAGGTGGCCGCGGCCTGCGGGATCGGCGACGGCTCCTGCGGGGGCAAGCGCTGCGGCCGCAAAGTGGCGGAACTGCTCGGCAAACCCGAAACCGAAGCAGACGACTGGTGATTCCGCACCCGCGCCATCCGCCCCTGCCCTGCCCGCCCGGCCGGCCGATCAGGTCGCGGCCAAATCCCCGGCCGACCGAACGAACCCTTGCCCAAACGGCCGAAAATGGCTACATTGTGCCGTAATTTCAAACATCTCAGAAAATCTTGACAAGGAGTATGCATGCAATTTGCTGAACTGCCCCTGCCGGAGAGTGTCCGCAAGGGCATCGCCGAGGCCGGGTTCACCGAGTGCACCCCCATCCAGGCACTGACCCTGCCCATCACCCTCGCCGGCCGCGACATCGCCGGCCAGGGCCAGACCGGCACCGGCAAGACCGCGGCCTTTCTCATCACCCTGTTCAACCGCCTGCTGGAAAACGCCACCGACAGCCCCCACCCGCGCGCCCTCATCCTCGCCCCCACCCGCGAGCTGGTGGTGCAGATCGAAAACGACGCCCGCCTGCTCGGCATGCACTGCGGCTTCAGCATCCAGGCGGTGTTCGGCGGGGTCGACTACCAGAAGCAGCGCGAGGGGCTGCGCCAGGGCGTGGACGTGATCATCGCCACCCCGGGCCGGCTGATCGACTACCTCAAGCAGAAGGTGTTCAGCCTGCAGGCGGTGGAGATGCTGGTCATCGACGAGGCGGACCGGATGTTCGACCTCGGCTTCATCGCCGACCTGCGCTACATCATGCGCCACCTGCCGCCGTTCGAGAAGCGCCAGAACCTGATGTTCTCCGCCACCCTCAACGCCCGGGTGATGGAGCTGGCCTACGAGTTCATGCAATCCCCGGAGCAGGTGGTGGTCGAGGGCGAGCGGATCACCGCGGACGCCATCGAACAGGTGCTCTACCACGTGGGCCGGCAGGAAAAGTTCCCGTTGCTGCTGGGGCTCCTGCGGCGCGACAACATGAAGCGCACGATCATCTTCACCAACACCAAGCGCGAGGCCGAGCACCTGTACGCCCGCCTGGCGGCCAATGACTTCGCCTGCCGGCTGATCTCCGGCGACGTGCCCCAGGAGAAGCGGCTGCGCATCATGCGCCAGTTCAAGGAGGGCAGCCTGCCCATCCTCATCGCCACGGACGTGGCCTCGCGCGGCCTGCACATCGAGGGTGTCAGCCACGTGATCAACTACGACCTGCCCGAGGACCGCGAGGACTACGTGCACCGCATCGGCCGCACCGCCCGGGCCGGCGCACGCGGCAAGGCGATCAGCTTTGCCGACGAGGTGGGCGCGCTCAACCTGGAGGA
>CAZMNU010000066.1:13051-15189 GCA_964567725.1 uncultured Desulfobulbus sp.
CCCATGAGCCGAACAAGCCGCCGGACCTTTCTCCGCTCCCTGGCCGTCCTCACGGCGGCCGCGACCCTGCCGGCCTGCGGCTCGCTCTGCCCCGGCGGCGGTTCCGCACCCCGCCGCATCGTCGTGCTCGGCGACCCGCACCTGCCCGGCCCGAACCTGGCCGCCAAGGAACAGCTGCGCGCCCAGGTCGACCGTTGGGACGATGTCGACCTGCTGGTGGCCATGGGCGATGTCTGCGAGATCGACGGCAACGAGGACGAGTACGCGGCGGTGCGCGCCTATTTCGCGGGCATGCGCACCCCGCACGTGGCCATCGCCGGCAACCACGACTACTACTTCCGCGACATGGCCGACACCGAGGGCCACTACCGGCTCTCGCCGCCGGATGAGCAGGCGGTCAAGCTCGAACGCTTCCGCCAGACCTTCAACCTCCGCCGGCTCTACTCCAGCCGCCGGCTGGGCGGCTACCTGCTCGTCTTTCTCTCCACCGACCACCCGAAGTTCGGCACCGGCATCGGCCCGGAACAGCAGGTCTGGCTGCGGCGGCTGCTGGCCCGCAATCGGCGCACGCCGACCATCGTCTTTTTCCACGCGCCGCTGCGCGGCACCCAGGCCAAGTTCCGCCACTACATCGACCGGCCCAGCGCCATCGCCCAGCCCGAGGGCGCGGTGCACGGCCTGCTTGCCGCCAACCCGCAGGTCTTTCTCTGGGTGAGCGGCCACACCCACACCCCGCCCACCGAGCCGAGCTTTGCCGCGCCCATCAACCGGTATGGCGGCCGGGTGACCAACATCCACTCCACCGACCTGCGCGGTGACACCCTGTGGACCAACTCGCTCTACCTCCACCCGGACCGGGTCGAGGTGCGCACCTTCGACCATACCGCGAACCAGTGGCTGCCCCACCTGGACCGCACCATCACCCCGCCCCTCCTCCCCTGATACTCCCCGCGGTTCCCCATGCTCGCCGCCAACGTGCTCAAGCTGAACCTGTTCAGCGCGCTGAAGATGATGCTCTTCCCCATGGCGATCATCACCGTGTTCTGGCAGGACCACATCGGCCTGTCGCTGGCGGAGATCCTGCTCGTCAACGTGTTCTTCTCCGGGGTCAACCTGCTCATGGAATACCCCTCGGGCTATGTGAGCGACCGGCTCGGCTACCGGCGGGCGCTGATCATCGCCTGCGTGTTCGGCATCGCCGGCTGGTCCGTGTACCTGCAGGCCGGCTCGTTCTGGCACGTGATCGGCGCGGAGATGCTGCTCGGCGTCTGCTACGCCTTTATCAGCGGTTCGGACACGGCGCTCTTGTACGAGACCCTCAAGGACGGCGGCCGGACCGAGTTGTACAACCGGCTGGACGGCCGCATGGTCACCTGGGCGCAGAGCGGCGAGGCCCTGGGCGCCCTGTGCGCCGGCCTGCTCTACGTGCGTTCGCCGCTGTTGCCGTTCATCGTCCAGGTCGGCGTCTGGTCGCTGGCGCTCCTGCTCGCCTTCAGCCTGCGCGAACCCGCGGTGGAGGCGAGCCCGCACCGGGTCAGCTCGCACCTGCAGGAGGCGGCGCGCATCGGCCGGTACGCCCTCACCGAAAAGCCCATCCTGCGGGCGACCATGGTGTTCGGCGTGCTGCTTGGCCTGGCCAGTTTCTACCCGGTGTGGCTGGTGCAGCCGTTCATGCGCGAGTGCGGCGTGCCGCTCGCCTGGTTCGGGCCGATCTGGGCCGGCGCCAACCTGACCGTGGCGTTCTTCGCCTATCACAGCCACCGGGTTCTGGACCGGCTCGGCCTGCAACGGATGTGCGTGCTCTTCGGGGGGCTGATCGTGGTTGGCTACCTGGGTCTCGGGCTGACCGGGGCGGTGGGCAGTTTCCTCTTTTACTACCTGCTCACCGCCATGCGCGGCCTGCAGGGGCCGATGCTGCGCAGCGTGCTCCAGCACCACGCCAGCCGCTGGATGCGCGCCTCCATCCTCAGCCTGCACAGCCTGCTGTTCCGGCTGGGCTACGTGGTCACCGGCCCGCTGGTCGGCTGGGTGAGCGACCGCCAGGGGCTGAGCACGGGCTTTCTCGTGCTCGCCGCCAGCTTCAGCCTGCTGCTGCCGCTGGCCGGACGGAGCTTTCTCCGCGCGCACCGGGCCGCGGA
>CAZMNU010000067.1:0-1419 GCA_964567725.1 uncultured Desulfobulbus sp.
AGGGCGCGGTGGAGGCCACGGTGGCCAACACCCGGGCCGGATCGGTCAAGGCACGGCAGCGGGCCAGGCTGGCCCCGGCCATCGGCGGCCAGATCGCCACCCTGCACGTGCACAAGTCGGACACGGTCAAGGCCGGCCAGGTGCTGCTCACCCTGTGGAACAAAGATTTGCAGGCCGAGTTGGACCTGGCCCGGAGTGAGGCCGAGGCGGCCGCGGCCGTGGCCCGCGAGGCCTGCCTGCTCGCCGACCTGGCCCGGCGCCAGGCCGACCGGCTGACCGAACTGCGCCGCACCCGCACCACCTCCGAGGCGGCCCACGACGAGGCCGTGTCCACGGCCCGGGCCAGGCGGGCGACCTGCGAGGCGGCCGAGGCGCGTCGGGCGGTGAGCGCGGCCCGGGTGGCCGCGGCCGCGGCCATGGTTGAGCGCACCATCCTCGTTGCCCCGTTCGACGGCATTGTCGCCGAGGTGAACGGCGAGGTGGGCGAGTACGTCACCCCGTCGCCGCCGGGCATCGCCACCCTGCCGGTGGTGGACCTGATCAGCATGGCCGACCTGTACGTGGCCGCGCCCATCGACGAGATCGACGCGGCCCAGATCCGGACGGGCATGGCGGTGCGCATCGGCCTGGACGCCTTTCCCCGCAAGAGTTTCCCGGGCCGGGTACGCTCCATCTCGCCCTACGTGCTCGAGGTGGCCAAGCAGGCGCGCACCGTGGAGATCGAGGCCGACTTCACCACCCCGCCGGCCGATGCCACCCTGCTCGCCGGCTACAGCGCCGACGTGGAGATCGTGCTCGACAGCCGCGCCGAGGTGGTGCGCGTGCCCACCGAGGCGGTGCTCGAGGGCGGCGCGGTGTGGCTCCTGGACCCGGCCACCGGCCGACTGGAGCGGCGCACGATCGAGGTCGGGCTCGCCAACTGGAAGTTCACCGAGGTGCTGAGCGGGCTTGCCCCCGGAGACCGGGTGGTCACCTCGGTGGACCGCCAGGGACTGGCCGAGGGCGTGCCGGCCGAGGCCGAGGTCACCCCGGCAGGGCCATGATCGAACTCTGCGAGGTCAGCCGGCTGTTCACCGTGGGCGGCCAGGAGGTGCGCGCCATGGACCGGGTGTCGCTGACCATCGAGGCCGGCGAGTACCTGTCCATCATGGGGCCGTCCGGCTCGGGCAAGTCGACCCTGCTCAACATCATCGGCCTGCTCGACACGCCCACCAGCGGCACCTACCTGCTCGACGGCGAGGACGTCACCAGCCTGCCGGACAGCCGCCTGGCCGCGGTGCGCAGCCGCAAAATCGGCTTCATCTTCCAGTTCTTCCACCTCATCCCCCGGCTCACCGCCCGCCAGAACATCGAGCTGCCGCTGCTGCTCGCCGGCGTGCCCGGCCGCGAGCGGGCCGAGCGCAGCACCCGCCTGCTCGA
>CAZMNU010000067.1:1519-3783 GCA_964567725.1 uncultured Desulfobulbus sp.
GCCAGCCTGGCCTTCAGCCGGGTGCGCACCCTGCTCATGCTGCTCGCCATGAGCATCGGCGTGGCCGCGGTGGTGGTGCTCACCGCCATCGGCAACGGCGCCCGCCACTACGTGGTCGACCAGTTCAGCTCGCTCGGCACCAACCTGGTGATCGTGGTCCCGGGCCGGGCCGAGACCGCGGGCGGGGCCGCCTCCACCCTGGTGGGCGAGACCCCGCGCGACCTGACCCTGGACGATGCCCGCTCGCTGTTGCGCGGCGACGCCCTGCGGCGGATGGCGCCCTTCAACCTGGGCGAGATCGCGGTCGCCTACCGGGGCCGCGAACGGCAGGCGCCGCTGCTCGGCTCCACGGCCGCGCTCCTGCCCATCCACCACCTGGAGATAGCCCGGGGCTCGTTCCTGCCCGAGGAGGACATGGAGATCGCCCGGCCGGTGTGCGTGCTCGGCGCCACCATCAGCCGCGAGCTGTTCGGCCGGCAGAACCCGCTGGGTGAGATGGTGCGGCTGGGCGGGTTCCGCTGCCGGGTGATCGGCGTGCTCGCCTCCCAGGGGCGGTCGCTGGGCCACGACACCGAGGAGCTGGTGGTGGTGCCGGTGGCCTTTGCCCAGATGCTGCTCAACACCGAGGGGCTGTTCCGCATCCTGGTCGAGGCCCGCGAGCCGGAGTCCATCCCCCGGCTCAAAGACTTCATCCTCGACACCATCGCCCGCCGCCACTACGGCGAAGAGGACATCACCATCGTCACCCAGGACTCGGTGCTGGCCACCTTCGAGCGCATCCTCGGGGCGCTGACCTTAAGTGTGGCCGGCATCGCCGCCATCAGCCTGGTGGTGGCCGGCATCCTCATCATGAACGTGATGCTCATGGCCGTGGCCCAGCGCACCGGTGAGATCGGCCTGTGCAAGGCGATCGGCGCGAGCCGCCGCCAGATCATGGTCCTGCTCGTCACCGAGGCCCTGCTCCTTTCCGCCGTGGGCGGACTGCTCGGCCTGGCGATCGGCCTGGCCGGCTCGCGCCTGGCCCGGAGCCTCTACCCGGAGTTGAGCGCCGGTCCGCCCTCCTGGGCCATGGTCGCGGCCCTGGGCACGGCGCTCGCCACCGGGCTCATTTTCTCCCTGCTGCCCGCCCGGCGGGCGGCCCGGCTCGACCCCATCCAGGCCCTGGGCCGGCGCTGAACCGCCATGGACACCCTCGACCAGGTCCGCTTCGTCACCGGCTCGATCCGCGCCAAGCGGCTGCACAGCGTGCTCACCGGCCTGGGCATCGCCGTGGGCATCGCCGCGGTGATCCTGCTCACCTCCATGGGCGAGGGGCTGCAGCGGTTCGTGCTGGCCGAGTTCACCCAGTTCGGCACCAACCTGGTCAGCATCAGCCCGGGCAAGGTGACCACCTTCGGCACCTCGCTCGGGGTGATCGGCTCGGAGCGGCTGCTCACCATCGAGGACGGCGAGTCCCTGCGCCGCCTGCCCGGGGTGGAGGCGGTGGTGCCGGTGGTGCAGGGCAATGCCGAGGTCAAGGCCGGCAACCGCACCCGGCGGATCACGGTCTACGGCGTGGGTGCGGAGATGGACCGGGCCTTCCGCCTGCGCGTGCAGAGCGGCCGCTTCCTGCCGCCGGACGACCCGCGCACGGCCCGGCCCTACGTGGTCCTTGGCAGCAGGGTGCGCCAGGAACTGTTCCCGGGCCGCAACCCCCTGGGCGAGCGGGTGCAGATCGGCAACCTGCCCCTGCGGGTGATCGGGGTGATGGAGTCCAAGGGCCAGATTCTCGGCTTTGACATGGACGACACGGTCTACCTGCCGGCGGTGCGCGCACTCGACCTGTTCAACCGCGAGGGGCTGATGGAGATCGACGTGCTCTACCGCGAGGGCGCGGACGCGAACGAGATGGCCGCGGCCATCCGCCGCACCCTGCTCGCCCGCCACGGCCAGGAGGACTTCACCATCACCACCCAGGAGCAGATGCTCGAGGTGCTCGACTCGGTGCTCGGCATGCTCACCGCCGCGGTCGGCGCCCTGGGCGGCATTTCGCTGCTGGTGGGCAGCGTAGGCATCTTCACGGTGATGACCATTGCCGTGCGCGAGCGCACCGGCGAAATCGGCCTGCTCCGCGCCCTGGGCGCGACCCGCGGCCGGGTACTCAGCCTGTTCCTGCTCGAAGGGACCCTGCTCGCCGGCCTGGGCGGCGCGGCCGGGCTGGCCATGGGCCTGGGCGGGGCCGTGCTCATCCACTTCTTTGTGCCGCTCCTGCCGGTGCACACCCC
>CAZMNU010000067.1:3883-14433 GCA_964567725.1 uncultured Desulfobulbus sp.
TTCCCGCTCTTCCACCGCCGCGCGGCGGTCCCGTTCGCGTTTGTGTTCGCCCTCGTTCCGGCCGGCCAGGCCCTGGCCTCGGGCTACGGCCTGTTCACGCAAGGGGCCTCGGCCTTCGGCCAGGCCGCCACCGTGACCGCGCACACCACCGGCCCCTCGACCCTGTTCTACAACCCGGCCCTGCTCACTACCCTGGACGGTACCCGGGTGGAGGCCGGGATGACGGTGCTCGCCTTTGACCGGCGCTTCACCAGCCGCGCGGACGGCGACAGCCACGAAATGCGCGACGAGACCAAGGTGCCGGCCAGTTTCTACCTCTCGCACCGGATCAGGGACGACCTGGCCGCCGGCATCGGCCTGTTCTTCCCCTTCGGCCTGGCCTCGGACTGGCCGGAACAGTGGGAGGGCCGCTTCCTGGCCACGCAAACCGAGATGACCACCTACACCCTCAACCCGGCCGTTGCCTGGCAGCCCCTGCCGCGCCTGTCCGTGGCCGCCGGCCTGGACCTGGCCCTGTTCGACGCCACCCTGCGCCGGCGGATCGACCTCGCCCCGCTCGGCCTGGCCGGGGTCGAGGGCAGCCAGGAGTTCAGCGGCGACGACACCGGGCTCGGCTGGAACCTCGGGCTCGCCCTGCAGCTCACCGACCGGCTCGACTTCGGCCTCAGCTGGCGCAGCGAGATCGACCTCAGCGTGGACGGCGCGGCCCGCTTCAGCGGCGTGCCTGGCAATGCGGCCGCCCTGTTCCCGGCGACCGGCGGCCGGGCCGACCTGAGCCTGCCCGAACAGCTGAGCCTGGGGCTCGCCTGGCAGCCGATCGAGCCGCTGGTGGTGGAAATCGGCGCCCACTGGGAGGGCTGGTCCGCCTTCGAAGAACTGCGCATCGGCCTGGACCAGTCGGTGGCCGGCGCTGGCGAGGACCTGGTCGCGCGCGACTGGGACGATACCTGGTCGTACAGCGTCGGCGGCCGCTACGCGCTCAGCGACCGGATCGCCCTGCTCGCCGGGTACAAGTACGGCAACACGCCGGTGCCGGACAGCACCTTCGAGCCGGCCATCCCGGACGCGGACACCCACCTGTGGACCGTGGGCGCGGACCTGCAGTTCGGTGCGACCACGGTGTCGCTCAGCTACGGCTTCCAGCACTACACGGACCGCACCAAGGCCAACACGGTCGGCGCCGACCCCCTGCACGGGGTCCTCACCGAGCCGAACGCGGCCAACGGCCGCTACCAGTCGGAGATCCACCTGGTGGCCCTCAGCCTGGGCTACCGGTTCTAGTCCACCCGGTCGGCAGCCACCGGGCACAGGGGCGCCCGATCGCTTTTTCCTGCTGAAAAAGAACCATTGCCGTGCTATGGCTGGAGCACGGGCAACCGCCGCCAGGCGGCCGCACCGTCCCGGGGCCGGGCCACGAGTCCGGCCCCCTCCTTTCCGGTGGAGTCGCGACATGTATCACCTGCTCTTTGTCTACGGCACCCTGAAACAGGGTTTTGACAACCACAACCTGCTCGACGGGTCGTACTTTGTCGGCACCGGCCGTACTGTCCAGCGGTTCGCCATGTACAAAGAGATCGTGCCCTACGTCACCAAGGCCGAGGCCATCAGCCCCATCCACGGCGAACTCTTTCGGGTCCATTCCTCGGTGCTCGACATGCTCGACCTGTTCGAAGGCAACCCGGTGTGGAACTGCCGCGAACAGGTGGAGGTGGTGCTCGACCAGGACCACAGCACGGTCAGTGCCTGGATGTACTTCAACGACACTCCGCAGGGTGAGCTCGTGCCCTCGGGCATCTACACCCGCTGAACCAGTCCCGGCCCCGCCACCGCGGCCGGCCGCAGGAAGGATGCATGGACACAGACCAGTCCGCCGCCAGGCCGGAGCGCATCGCGCTCAAGGTGCTGGCGGCGATCAGTTTTTCGCATTTTCTCAACGACATGCTGCAGTCGCTGATCCCGGCCCTCTACCCCCTGCTCAAGGAGAGCTTCCAGCTCAGCTTCACCCAGGTCGGCCTGATCACCCTCACCTTCCAGCTGTCCGCCTCGCTGCTCCAGCCGGCGGTGGGGTTGTACACCGACCGCCACCCGCTGCCGTTCAGCCTGGCCATGGGCATGGGTTCCACCCTGGTGGGGCTGCTCTTTCTGTCGGTGGCGCCGAGCTTCGCCACGCTGCTCCTTGCCGTGGCCCTGGTCGGCACCGGCTCGTCGGTGTTCCACCCCGAGTCGTCGCGGGTGGCGAGGATGGCCTCGGCCGGTCACTACGGCCTGGCCCAGTCGATCTTCCAGGTGGGCGGCAACGCCGGCACCTCGGCCGGCCCGCTGCTCGCCGCCCTGGTGGTGCTGCCGTACGGCCGCGCCAGCCTGGCCTGGTTTTCCCTGGTGGCCCTGCTGGCCATGCTCATCCTCTGGCGGGTGGGCGTTTGGTATCGCGACCGGCAGCGGGCGGAGCGGCTGCGTCCCCGTCCGGCCGTCCGCGCCCGGGAGGCAAAGCGGTCCGCGGTCTGGCCGGTGGCCGTACTGCTCATCCTGATGTTCTCCAAGTTCTTCTACACCACCAGCCTGCACAGCTACCTGACCTTCTACCTGATCGACAAGTTCGCCATACCGGTGCGTACGGCGCAGCTCCACCTGTTTGTCTTCCTGTTCGGCGCGGCGCTGGGCACCATCCTCGGCGGGCCCATCGGCGACCGCATCGGCCGGCGCCAGGTGATCTGGTGGTCCATCCTCGGCGTGGCCCCGTTCACCCTGGCTCTGCCGCATGCCAGCCTGTTCTGGACCGGGCCGCTCACCTTTGTCATCGGCCTGTTGCTCGCCTCGGCCTTTCCGGCCATCCTCGTCTACGCCCAGGAGTTGTTCCCCGGCCGGGTGGGCATGATCTCCGGCCTGTTCTTCGGGCTCGCCTTCGGCCTGGCCGGCATCGGTGCGGCCCTGCTCGGCCAGCTGGCCGACCGCACCTCCATCGGTTTTGTCTACCAGGTCTGCGCCTGGCTGCCCCTGCTCGGCGTGTGCGCGGTGTTCCTGCCCGACCTGCGCGGCCGGGAACAGGAGGACTGAAACCGCCGCTCAACCCGCGATTCCTCTCCCCCAAACGCGACAAGGCGGCCCCGGGGGGCCGCCTTGTCGCGTTTTCAGAGATTATTTTCCGTTCGGCTCAGACGAGCAGTTCCAGGCCGGAGAAGAAGTAGCCGATCTCGAAGGCCGCGGTCTCCGGGGCGTCCGAGCCGTGGGTGGCGTTGGCCTCCAGGCTGTCGCCGAACTCGCGGCGCAGGGTGCCCTCGGCGGCCTGGGCCGGGTTGGTGGCGCCCATCAGGTCGCGCCATTTTTTGATCGCGCCCTCGGCCTCGAGCACCATGACGATGCACGGCCCACTGGACATGAAGTCGGTCAGTTCACCGAAGAAGGGCCGCTCCTTGTGCACGTAATAGAAGCCCTCGGCCTCGCGCTTGCTCAGGTAGAGCTTTTTCAGGCCAACCACGGTGAACCCTTCGGCGTAGATGCGGGCGAGGATCTTGCCGGCGTTGCCGGCGGCGAAGGCATTGGGCTTGATGATGGCAAAGGTCCGTTCCATGACTGCTGTCTCCTTGCTAAAATGATGAATGATGCGGGATTGTCGTGATACTGAGCGGGCCGGACGGATCCGACGGCCGCGCGCGGCGACCTATACCATGATCACCCGCCCGCGGCAACAGCCGCGGCCGTAAACGCAAAGGGGGCGCGCACCGTTTCCGGCCGCACCCCCTGCGGGTTGGCTTCCTGTTCGGCCCTAGTTTTCGAGGAGCACGAACTGGCCGTCCTTGACGGTGAGCATGGCAAAGGCGTCCATGCCCAGGCCGCCGTGGTCGGTGGGCGAGAAGTTGAAGGTGCCGGCCGTGCCGATCAGGCCGGTGATGTTCTCCACCGCGTCGCGCACCTTCTCGCGGTCCGTACCGGCCTGCTCGATGGCCCGGGCGAGGATGGTCAGGGCGTCGTAGGTGTGGCCGCCGAAGGTGGAGACCTTTTCCTTGAACTTGGACTCGTAGGAATCACGGTACTTGACGAGGAAATCGCGCTGCGGCCCGGGCGGCAGGGCGTCGGCCACGAGCATGCGGCTGGCCGGGAAGATGATCCCCTCGGCCGCGACCCCGGCCGCCTCGGCGTACTTGATGTTGGCAAAGCCGTGGCTCTGGAACAGGGGCACGTCCCAGCCGGCCTGGCGGATGTTCTTGGCGAGGATGGCCTGGGCCGGCACGATCGACCAGTTGACCACCGCCTGGATCTCCGGGTTGGCCTTCAGCTTGGCCACGCTGGCAGTCAGGTCGGTGGCGCTCTTGTCGTACACGTCCTCGGCGACGATGGTGATGCCGAAATCGGCCGCGTTCTTCGCCAACTGCTCCTTGCCGGCCTTGCCGAAGCCGTCGTTGGCGGCGAGCACGGCGATCTTTGTGATGCCGCGCTTCTGCATGAGGGTGTAGATCTGGCGGGCGGCGAAGCGGTCGCTCGGCGCGGTCTTGAAGATGTGCGGCGACACCGGGGTGACGATCAGGTCCGCGGCCGAGCAGCTGATCATGATGGTCCGGCCGTCCTCGCAGACCTTCTTGATGCTCAGGCTCTCGCCGCTGGTCGAGGGGCCGATGATGGCAAACACCCGGTCCTCCTCGATGAGCTGCTTGGCAAAGCTGATGGCTTTCTCCGGGCTGCCGGCCGAATCCTTGATGATCAGTTCGATGGTGTGGCCCTTGATGCCGCCGGCCGCGTTGATCTCGTCGGCGAGCATGCGCAGCGAACGCGAGGCCGGGCCGCCGAGAAAGGCCGCCGGCCCGGTTTCCGCCAGGATGGCGCCGATCTTGATCACCTCGGCCCGCGCGGCCGGGGCAACGAGCAAGAGGGCCAGGGCGAACAGCCCGGCCGAGCGCACCAGTCTCAGGAACAATCCCTTTCGTTTCATGTCCTTCCTCCTTGTAGTGTGACAGGTAGCGGATTTTCTTGCGCTGTTATGACCAATTTCCCCGGGTGCGTCAACGCTTTCCCCGGAGACATCGTGGAAACCCTTGTCCGACAACCGATGGCCTCAGTTTTCCGGTGTATCCGGACGCCCGTTCAGACCGGCTCGACCCAGTCGGTGAACACGCCGCTCACCCCCCAGGCGAACAGCTCGCGCCGCCTTACCGGGTCGTTGACCGTGAACACGTTGACATGCAGCCCGTTGGCCCGCAGGCTCCGCACCAGCGCCTCGTCGACCAGGTCGTCCGCCGGGTGGTAGGCGCAGGCGCCGAGCGCCCGCAGGTACCCGACCAGGTCCGGGGGATGGCTGCCCCCCTGCAGGGCGGCCACCGGGATCTCCGCGGCCAGGCTGCGGCATCGGCGCAGGGTATCGTGGACAAAACTGGAGAACACTACCTGGGGCGCGGCCCCGGCGGCGCGCACCAGCTGTACGGCCGCTTCGGCCAGCCGTTCGTTGGCGGAACGGCTGTGCTGGTTCTTGAGTTCGATGTTGAGCGCCATCCGGCAGCGCATTGCCCAGGCGAGCAGTTCCTCCAGGGTGAGGATGCGCTGGGGCAGGAAGGTCTGGACAACCAACCGGTCCGCGCGGCCGTCGTGGATGGCGCCGAAAGGGTCGACGGCGAGAAACCAGCTGCCGAGGTCGAGCCGGCGCAGCTGGCTGAGCGACCAGTCCCGCACCAGCAGGCCGGGTGCGCCGAACCGCGGCCCCAGCCGGGCCGCGTCACTGGTGCGGCCCAGGTGGTCGTCGTGGATGACCACCGGCACGCCGTCGGCACAGAGCTGGACATCGACCTCGATCATCGGGCTGCGGCCCAGGCAGGCGCGGAAGGCGCAGAGGGTGTTCTCCGGCCGGCGGGCCCGGTCGCCGCGGTGGGCGATGACGAGCGGCCCGGGTCCGAGCCGGTCGAACAGGCAGGCGCACGGCCCGGGGGAGTGACCGGCTGCGGCCATGTTCCGCTCCTAGCGGATGATCAACCGCCCGCCGGGGCCGGGGTCGGTACCGGTGACGATCACGAGATCTTCGAGTTCGTTGCGGTCGTCCGGCCGGGGCGGGAAGCGGTCGGCGAGCAGGTCGCCGATCTCAGCGATCACCGTGCACAGGGCCGTGCAGCCGTGTCCGGCGCGGATGCCCGCGGTCAGCCGGTCGACGAACTCCTGCCAGCTCTTGGGCTGGATGCGGGCGTTGATGCCCCGGTCACCGAGAATCCACACCCGCCGCTCGAGCACGGAGAGGAAGATGAGCACGCCGGTGGCCTCGCGGGTGGTGTGCAGCCCCTCGGTGAAGAAATGGGTGAAGGCGGCCCGCTCGACCTCCTCCTCCATCCGCCCGCGGCGCAGAAAGAGGCGCAGCAGGGCGGGAAAGCGGCCGACCAGCGGCCGAAAGACCACGAAAAACAGGGCGAAGAAGAGCAGGAACAGCCACAGCAGCTCGCCCCGCCACCAGAGCAGGCCGGCGGTGGTGAAGGCGGCGATGAGCGCTGCGGGCAGGGCCAGGACCAGGGCCGCGAGCAGGCCCGCCTCCGGGTAGCTGTGGCTGGCCGAAGTGACCATGACCACCACCTCGCCGGTGGTGCGCGCCTCCACCGCCTGTACCGTGGCGCTGATGCGCTGCTGTTCTGCGCTGGTGAAAAACCGTTCTGCCAGACTCTGCATGCTCACCATCCTCCCGAGGCGCCGCCGCCACCGGATCCGCCACCGCCGCCGCTGAAACCGCCGCCGCCACCGAAGCCACCGCCCAAGCCACCGCCGAAACCGCCGCCAAAGCCACCGCGGTAGTCGCGGTAGCTGGTGGGGAACGAGCCGGGCGGCCGGGTACTGAGCCGGCTGCCGGAGAACAGGCTGGCGAGAAAGGCCCCGAACATGCCCACCGGCACAAGCAGGAGCAGCTGCTGCCAGCCGCTCAGGCCGGCGAACAGCAGGCCGGCGACCGGCGCGTACGCCCCGCCCACGCCCGCGGCCACCGGCTTGCGCCGCCGGAAGACACTGCCGATGACCATCAGGCCGAAGAGGAGGAACACGAGAAACTCGCCCGGATCGCGCTGGGCGGTGGTCGTGTCCACCCCCTGGCCGGCGAACTCGCCGCGGACCGCGGCCACCATGGCGGCGACGCCGTCGACCACGCCCCGGTCATAGTCGCCCCGCTTGAAGTTGGGGGCGATGACGTTGCGGATGATGCGACCGGCAAGGGCGTCGGTGAGCACTCCCTCGAGCCCGTAGCCGACCTCGATGCGGATCTTGCGGTCAGCGATGGCGATGAGCAGCAGGGCGCCGTTGTCCCGCCCCTTCTGCCCGAGCTGCCAGACCTCGACCACGCGCAGGGCGTACTCTTCCAGGTTCTCGCCCTCGAGGCTCGGGATGGTGAGCACCACGATCTGGGTGGACTCCTCCCGCTCCAGGGCCGCAAGCGACTGCTCGAGCGCCTGTACGGTGCCCGGCGAGAGCACACCGGCGGTGTCGTTGACCCGGCCGGTGAGCGGCGGTACCTCGAGGGCCAGCGCCGCCGCCGGCCCGCCGGCCGGCAGCAGCAGGAAAACGGCAACGAGCAGCACCGCCAGGGTGCGCAGGGGTTGCATGGCCTGTGGCCCGTTCTAGAACTGCACCTTGGGCGCTTCCTTGGCCTGGACCTCGGCCTTGAAATACTCCTTACGGTCGAGGTGGAGGAGGAACTTGTTGGTCAGGTTTTCCGGAAACTTGCGGATGGCCGCGTTGAACGCCTCGACCGTCTCGTTGTAGCGCTGACGGGCCACGTTGATGCGGTTTTCCGTGCCTTCCAGCTGGTGCTGCAGATCGAGGAAGTTCTGGTTGGCCTTCAGGTCCGGATACTGCTCGACCACCACCATGAGCCGGGCCAGGGCCGAGCTGAGGCCGCCCTGGGCCTCCTGGAACTGCTGCATGGCCGCCGGATCGCTCAGGTCCTTGGGCGTGATCTGCACCGAGGTGGCCCGGGCGCGGGCGTTGATCACGCCCTCCAGGGTCTCGCGCTCGTGCTTGGCGTAGCCCTTGACCGTCTCCACCAGGTTGGGGATCAGGTCGGCCCGCCGCTGCAGGCTCGACTCGATGTCGCCCCAGGCCTTGAACACGGCCTCTTCCTTGACCTGCAAGGCGTTGTAGCCGCAGCCGGAAACCAGCAGCAGGGTCATGAGCAGGGTGGTCCAGCGGGTGAGATGCCGTTTCATGGGTGCCTCCTTGTTTCGATTGGGACAGCAGTCGGGCCCGGCAAGCGGTGCCCAGAATGGTTCACGCGCAGCGGGTGCGGTCCAGAATCCAGGCGGCCGCCCGCTCCAGGTCCTCGGCCACGTGGTCGGGCTGGACCGTCTGGCCCGGACCCACGTAGAGGGCGTCGCCGCGGCCGTACCCGGTGAGCACGAGCACCGTGGTCGCGCCCACGGCCGCGCCGCAGCGCAGGTCGGACCAGCGGTCCCCGACCATGTACGAGCGGCCGAGATCCAGGCCAAGCTCGACCGCGGCCCGCTCGAGCAGGCCGGTGCGCGGCTTGCGGCAGTTGCAGTCGAGCCGGAAACGTTCTTCCCTGGCCTCCGGGTGATGCGGGCAGATGTAGAGCCCGTCCAGGTGCGCGCCCTCCCGGGCCAGCAGTCGATGCAGTTCGGCGTGCACCTGATCGAGCAGCGACTCGGGGAAGTAACCGCGCGCCAGCCCGGACTGGTTGGTGACCACCACCACCGGCAGGCCGGCTTCGTTCAGGCTGCGGATCGCCCGGGCCACGCCGGGCAGCAGCTGGAATCGCGAGAGGTGGTTGACGTAGCCCATCTGCTCGTTGATGGTGCCGTCCCGGTCGAGGAACACGGCCGGCCGGCCGGTGGTCAGGGCCATCACTCCTCCTCGAGCAGGCCGAGCACCGCGGCGAACACCTCGTCGCTCGTGATCAGGCGCATGCAGCGAAAATGTTTTTCCGGGCAGCGGGGCTTCTTGCACGGGCTGCACGGCAGCTCCTTGCGCACGACCACCGCCTCTTCCGAGTAAGGCCCGGTGCGGATGTGATCGGTGGAGCCGAAGATGGCCACCTGCGGCGTGTGCAGGGCTGCGGCCACGTGCATGAGCCCTGAGTCGTTGGTGACGAACACGTCGCACTCGCCGATCAGCGCCATGGCCTCGACCAGGCTGGTGCGGCCGGTGAGGTCCACGATCCGCTCCCGATTTTTGGCGCGATCAAAGATCTCCGTCGCGGTGGGCTGGTCGGCCGCGCTGCCGAACACGAGGATCCAGCCGCCGGTCCGCTCGCTCAGCCGGTCGGCCAGTTCGGCGTAGCGCTCCGCCGGCCAGCGCTTGGCCGGGCCGAAGGCCGCGCCCGGGTTGAAGCCGATGAGCGGCACCACCCCGACCTCCTCGCCGATGCGCTCGCCGAGCCGCTGCCGGGCCGCGTCCACGTGCACGCCGGGGATGAACAGCTCCAGTTCGTTGGCCGCGGTCTTCAGACCCAGGCCGCGCATGATCCGCTGGTAGTAGTGGATCTCGTGCTTGCGCACCAGGTCCGGGGCCTTCTGCACGGGGTGGGTGAGCAGCAGAGAGCGGCCGTCGGTGGTGTAGCCGGCCCGCACCGGGATGCCGGCCAGGCGGGTGATGAAGGCGGCCTCAAAGGCGTTCTGCAACAGGATGGCGCAGTCGAACTCCTCGGCGCGCAGTTCGCCGGCGAGCCGCACCATGCCCTTCAAGCCCTTGTGGATCCCTTTTTTTTCATAGAGGAAGATCCGGTCCACGCGCGGGCTGTAGCGGAACACGTCCGCCACCCAGGGGTGGACGAGCATGGTGATCTCGCTCTCCGGGAAGTTCTCGCGGATGGTGCGCACCGCCGGGGTGGTCATGACCGCGTCGCCGATCCAGTTGGTGGAGCGGACAAGGATTTTGGCCGGGTTGCGGGGAAAGGCGTGCACCACCTCAGCACTCCTCCTGATCCGCGGCCAGCAGGCCGGCCAGCCGTTCGAGGGCGAACTCGATGGTCGGATCCTGGCCGAGCGCGATCTCGTAGTTGGCGATGGCCTCGTCCCGCTCGCCGAGCCGCTCCAGGTTGAGCGCCAGGTTGGCGTAGTCGATGGCCGAGGCCGGATTGAGGGCCACGGCCCGGCGGAAATGGACCACCGCGTCACCGTGGCGACCGGTCTTGAAGGCGCAGACGCCAAGGGCGTTGTGCAGGTCCGGCCGCTCCTCGTCACAGGCGAGCCCCTGTTTCAGGGCCGCCACCGCCTCGTCCCAGCGGGCCAGGTCGCGCAGGCAGCAGCCCTTGTAGGAATACAGGTAGGGCAGATCCTCAGCGGTCGGCCCCTCGGCCAGGGCCTGGTCAAAGCAGGCCAGGGCGGCCTCGGTCTCGCCGCGCTCGTACAGGCTGCGGCCGCGGTAGAAGCTCAGGTAATAGGCGCCGGGCAGCAGCGCCTGCATGGCGGCGAGCTGCGTTTCCAGCGCGTCACCGCCCAGCAGGTCCGCGGCCAGGCGGGCGGCGAACAGGCCCGCGTTGCCGCCCATGGCCCGTTCGCGGAAATGCGCGCCCGGGATGATGGTGTAAGCGGCCGGGATAGCCAGCTGCGGGTGGGCGGTGTCCACACAGAACACTTCCAGGC
>CAZMNU010000068.1:0-14391 GCA_964567725.1 uncultured Desulfobulbus sp.
TCGAGGTCAAGGACAAGTTCGAGAACATGGGCGCCCAGATGGTCAAGGAAGTCGCGTCCAAGACCTCGGACGTCGCCGGTGACGGCACCACCACTGCCACCGTGCTGGCCCAGGCCATCTACACCGAGGGCACCAAGCTGGTCGCCGCCGGCTCCAACCCGATGGAGATCAAGCGCGGCATCGACGCCTCGGTGGCCGCCGTGGTCGCCGAACTCGGCAAGATCGCCAGCCCGACCAAGGAGCAGAAGGAAATCGCCCAGGTCGGCACCATCTCCGCCAACAACGACGAGACCATCGGCAACATCATCGCCGAGGCCATGGACAAGGTCGGCAAGGAAGGCGTGATCACGGTCGAGGAAGCCAAGTCCATGGAGACCAGCCTGGACGTGGTCGAGGGTATGCAGTTCGACCGCGGCTACCTGTCGCCCTACTTCGTCACCGACCCGGAGCGCATGGAAGTGAGCATGGACGAGCCGCTCATCCTCATCAACGAGAAGAAGATCTCGAGCATGAAGGATCTGCTGCCGGTGCTCGAGTCCGTGGCCAAGATGGGCAAGCCGCTCATCATCATCGCCGAGGACGTGGACGGCGAGGCCCTGGCCACCCTGGTGGTCAACAAGCTGCGCGGCACCCTGAACGTGGCCGCGGTCAAGGCCCCGGGCTTCGGCGACCGCCGCAAGGCCATGCTCGAGGACATCGCCATTCTCACCGGCGGCCAGGTGATCACCGAGGATCTCGGCATCAAGCTGGAGAACGTCACCGTCAACGACCTGGGCACCGCCAAGCGCATGGTCATCGACAAGGACAACACCACCATCATCGATGGCGCCGGCGACAAGGAGAAACTGGCCGGCCGGGTCAAGCAGATCCGCGCCCAGATCGAGGATACCACCTCGGACTACGACCGCGAGAAGCTGCAGGAGCGACTGGCCAAGCTGATCGGCGGCGTGGCCGTGATCAATGTCGGCGCAGCCACCGAGGTGGAGATGAAGGAGAAGAAGGCCCGCGTCGAGGATGCCCTCAACGCCACCCGCGCCGCGGTCGAGGAAGGCGTGGTGCCGGGCGGCGGTGTCGCCTACCTGCGCTGCCTCAAGGTACTTGACGACCTCAAGCTGGAAGGTGAGCAGAACCTCGGCAAGAACATCATCCGCCGCGCCCTCGAGGAGCCGGTGCGCATGATTGCCACCAACGCCGGCTGCGAGGGTTCGGTGATCGTCGAGCACGTCAAGAACCTGGAAGGCCCCATGGGCTTCAACGCCGCCACCGAGAAGTACGAGGACCTGATCGAGGCCGGCGTCATCGATCCGGCCAAGGTGACCCGCTCGGCCCTGCAGAACGCTGCCTCGGTTTCCGGCCTGCTGCTCACCACCGAGTGCATGATCGCCGATCTGCCCGAGGAGGACAAGGGCGGCGCCGGCATGCCTCCTGGCGGCATGGGCGGCATGGGTGGCATGGGCGGCATGGGCGGCATGATGTAAGCCGTTCGCAGCCCGATAACGCTGCTGCACCCGGACCCCGCCCGCTGCCCCTGCAGCGGGCGGGGTCTTTTTCGTTGCCGCCGCGGCCGGGAACGGGCCGGAACTGCCGCTTTCCTGTTGACAAGCGGGGGGAAATGGGGCACATTGGCCCGGCTCAAGCGAACCGGCTTGCGCACAGATCGGCGATGTAGCTCAGCTGGTGAGAGCATACGGCTCATATCCGTAGTGTCCGGGGTTCAAGTCCCTGCATCGCCACCAGGTAGACGTCCGGAACCTTCCGGCTTTCCATAGGGCAGCCCGCTTTCTCGCAAGGAAAGCGGGTTTTTTTGTATCGTGCGGCCCGGGTCCGCCTCGCGGTCCCGGCGGGCAGCGCCCCGCACCGCCGCCCCACCCTCTCTGCAAGGAACCATCAGCCATGGCCAGCGAAGCGAACAAGATCATCTACTCGATGATCAAAGTGAGCAAGAAGTACAACCAGAAACAGATCCTCAAAGACATCTCCCTGTCCTATTTTTACGGCGCCAAGATCGGCGTGCTCGGCCTGAACGGCTCGGGCAAGAGTACGCTGTTGCGTATCCTCGCCGGCATCGACCGGGAGCACGAGGGCAAGACCATCCTCTCCGAGGGGTTCACCATCGACTACCTGCCCCAGGAACCGGCGCTCGACCCGGAGAAGACGGTGCGCGAGATCGTCGAGGAGGGCGCCCAGGCCACGGTGGACCTGCTCAACGAGTTCAACGCCATCAACGAGCAGTTCGCCGAGCCCATGGACGACGACGCCATGCAGGCGCTCATCGACCGCCAGGCCCAGGTCCAGGACAAACTCGACGCGGTGGATGCCTGGAACCTGGACTCGCGCCTGGAGATGGCCATGGACGCGCTGCGCTGCCCGCCCGCGGACATGCAATGCGGCGTACTCTCCGGCGGTGAGCAGCGGCGGGTGGCGCTCTGCCGCATCCTCCTGAAGAACCCGGACATCCTTCTCCTCGACGAGCCCACCAACCACCTGGACGCGGAGTCGGTCGCCTGGCTCGAGCACCACCTGCAGCAGTACCCGGGCACGGTCATCGCCGTCACCCATGACCGTTACTTCCTCGACAACGTGGCCGGCTGGATCCTCGAACTGGACCGCGGCCAGGGCATCCCCTGGAAGGGCAACTACTCCTCCTGGCTCGAGCAGAAACAGAAACGGCTCGCCCAGGAGGAAAAGAAGGAAAGCGAGCGGCAGCGCACGCTGGGGCGCGAGCTGGAGTGGATCCGCATGAGTCCCAAGGGGCGGCGCACCAAGGCCAAGGCGCGCATCACCGCCTACGAGAACCTGTTGAACCAGCAGAGTGAGAAGGCATCCGGCGACCTGGAGATCTACATCCCGCCGGGGCCGCGCCTGGGCAAGCTGGTCATCGAGGCGCAGGGGGTGCGCAAGGCCTACGAGGGCCGCCTGCTCGTGGACAACCTGAGTTTCTCCCTGCCGCCCGGCGGCATCGTCGGCATTGTCGGCCCGAACGGCGCCGGCAAGACCACCCTGTTCCGCATGATCACCGGCCAGGAACAGCCGGACGCGGGTACCATCCGCATCGGCGAAACGGTGAAGCTCGCCTACGTGGACCAGTCGCGGGACGCGCTCGACCCGGCTAAGACCATCTTCGAGACCATCAGCGAGGGTCAGGAGACCATCTGGCTCGGTACCCGCGAGGTCAACGCCCGCGCCTACGTGGCCCGGTTCAACTTCACCGGCAGCGACCAGCAGCAGAAGGTGGGCGAGATCTCCGGCGGCCAGCGCAACCGCGTGCATCTCGCGCGCATGCTCAAGGAGGGCGGCAACGTGCTGCTCCTGGACGAGCCGACCAACGACCTGGACGTGAACACCATGCGCGCCCTGGAGGAGGCCCTGGAGAACTTCGCCGGCTGCGCCGTGGTCATCAGCCACGACCGCTGGTTTTTGGACCGCATCGCCACCCACATCATGGCCTTCGAGGGCGACTCCGAGGTCACCTGGTTCGAGGGCAACTACTCGGACTACGAGCAGGACTACAAACGACGCAAGGGTGCCGACGCGGACCAGCCGCACCGCATCCGCTACCGCCAGCTGACCCGCGATTAGCGGATTCGCCCACCCCGGCCCGGACAGCGGCTGCGCCCCTGCGGCCGGCCGTTTTTCCTCTGGCCAACGATCCTGCCCATGGCTATTGTGTGCGCATGACAGACCGCTCGCGAAACACCACCTCACGACTGCCACAATGTAGGCTCACCAGGGACCGCTGCAGGCATGCCCGCAGCGGCGACCGGCCATGAGCACCCCTGTTGCCGGAACGACTGGCGGCTGGCTGCCGGTGGAACGGCGCTTCTTCACCTTCGCCGAGTCGCCGGAGGGGATGCCCCTTGAATGCGGCGCCCGGCTCGGCCCGGTCACCCTGGCCTACGAGACGCTCGGCACCCTCAACGTGGACCGCAGCAACGCCATTCTCGTGCTCCACGCCCTCACCGGCGACGCGCACGTGGCCGGCGTGCACACCGCCGACGACCCGCGCCCCGGCTGGTGGGACAACATGGTCGGGCCGGGCAGACCCATCGACACCAACCGCTACTTCGTCATCTGCTCGAACATCCTCGGCGGCTGCTCGGGCAGCACCGGCCCCGGGTCCATCAACCCGGCCACCGGCCGCCCCTACGGCCTCGGTTTCCCCATGGTGACCATCCGCGACATGGTCCGCGCCCAGAAGGAACTCGTCGACCACCTGGGCATCACCCGGCTGCTGGCGGTCATCGGCGGCTCGGTGGGCGGCATGCAGGTGCTGCGCTGGTGCGTCGATTACCCCGAGATGCTCGTTTCGGCCATCCCCCTGGCCACCACCACCCGCCACTCGGCCCAGGCCATCGCCTTCAACGAGGTGGCCCGGCAGGCGATCATGGCCGACCCGGCCTGGCAGGGCGGCGACTACTACGGGTCCCCCGGCCCGGCCCACGGCCTGGCGGTGGCGCGCATGATCGGCCATGTCACCTACCTGTCCGACGAGGCCATGCGCGAGAAATTCGGCCGCCGCCTGCACCGCAGCGCGCTCTCCTTCGACCTCACCGGCGACTTCCAGGTGGAAAGCTACCTGCACCACCAGGGCCGCAAGTTCGTGGACCGGTTCGACGCCAACTCGCTCCTCTACATCACCAAGGCGGCGGATTACTTCGACCTGCAGCGCGGCGAAGGCTGCCTGCTCATCAACGAGGCCCTGGCCGGAGTCTGTTTCCTGGTGATCTCGTTCACCTCGGACTGGCTCTACCCCACCTACCAGTCACGCGAGATCGTGAGCGCGCTCAAAAAAAACGGCGGCGATGTCAGCTTCTGCGAGATCGAGGCCCAGTGGGGCCACGATGCCTTCCTCGTGCCCAACAAACGGCTGGACGGCCTGATCAGCGGCTTCCTCGACCGGGTGTCCCATGATTGCTGCCGCTAGCCCTGAACAGGGTGGCCTGCGCTTCGACCTGCAGGTGATCGCCTCGTGGATCGAGCCGGGCGCGCGCGTGCTCGACCTGGGCTGCGGCAACGGCGACCTGCTCGCCCACCTGAAGACGCACAAGCAGGTGCGCGGCACCGGCATCGAGCAGGCCGAGGAGAAGGTGGCCCGCTGCATCGAGCGCGGCCTGAGTGTGCTCCAGGGCGATTTCCGCACCGAGGTCGGCGACTATCCCGCGGACCGTTTCGACGTGGTGGTGCTCAGCCAGACCCTGCAGCAGATCCACGACCCCAAGGAGTTGCTCCTTGACCTGATGCGCATCGGCCGGCGGGTGATCGTCAGCTTCCCCAACTTCGCCCACTGGTCGGCCCGGCTGCAGATCCTGTTCACCGGCCGGGCGCCGGTGAACGACCAGCTGCCCTACGAGTGGTACGACACCCCCAACATCCGGGTGATCACCATCAACGATTTCAACCGGTTCCTGCGCACCATCGGCGTGCGCGCGGTCCGGCACCTGGCGATCAACACCTATCACCACGAGTCGCGCGGCACGGTGGTGCGCTGCCTGAAGAACCTGCGGGCCACTTACGGCATCATGATGCTCGAGCGGACCTGAAATACTGCCCGAGGGAGAAAAACGAATGCGGAAAAAACAAGTGCTCACCGGCTCCTGCGCCGTGGACGCCATTGCTCCCGGCGCGGTGCGCAACCCCATCGACAGCGTGGTCGGCGCGCTCAGCGCCGGCTTCAAGGGCGGCCAGTGGGCCAGCCACATCGAGCCGGTGCCGATCCCGTCCAAGTGCGAGATCATCGACCTGATCGAGCAGGCCCAGCGCATCCTGTTCCCGGGCTTCTTCTCACCGGTGATCCTCCGCCCGGAGAACCTGGACTACCACCTCGGCCAGCAGGTGAGCCTGTTCTACGAGAACCTGGCCAGCCAGGTCAGCTCGGCCATCCGCCACGACTGCTTCCGCCACGACCAGAACTGCACCCTGTGCGGCGAGCGCAGCTACCAGATCGCCGCCGACCTGATCGACAGCCTGCCCACCATCCGCAGCCTGCTGGAAACAGACATCGAGGCCACCCTCACCGGCGACCCGGCGGCCACCAACTCGGACGAGGTGATTTTCAGCTATCCCGGCCTGTTCGCCACCATGGTCTACCGGCTGGCGCACCGGTTGCACGAACTGGGTGTGCCGCTGGTGCCGCGCATCATGAGCGAGCACGCCTACCACCGCACTGCCATCGACATCAACCCGGGCGCGGAGATCGGCTCACACTTCTTCATCGACCACGGCGCCGGCGTGGTCATCGGCGCCACCACCGGCATCGGCGACAGGGTGCGCATCTACCAGGGCGTCACCCTCGGCGCCCTGTCCCTGCCGCGCGATGCCGGCGAACGGCTGCGCGACTGCAAGCGCCACCCGACCATCGAGGACGACGTGATCATCTACGCCAATGCCACCATCCTCGGCGGCGAGACCGTGGTCGGGGCCCGCTCGATCATCGGCGGCAACGTCTGGCTGACCGAATCGGTGGGCCCGGACACCCGGGTGCTGCTCGAACAGCCGCGGCTCGTCTACATCGGTGCCACCGAGGGGGTGCGGATATGATCCGGCCGGCCTGTGCCGCCCTGCCCGGGGCTGTGGGCAACACCCCGCTGGTCCGCCTGCAGCGGATGGAACCCGCGGGCGGCGGCCGCCTGTTCGCCAAGATCGAGTCCATGAACCCGCTCGGCTCCATCAAGGACCGGGTGGCCGTTGCCCTGGTCGACGCGGCCGAAGCAGACGGCAGCCTGCAGCCGGGGGGGACCATCGTCGAGCCGACCAGCGGCAACACCGGCATCGGCCTGGCCTTTGTCTCTGCCAGCCGCGGTTATCGGTTGATCCTGACCATGCCGGAGAGCATGAGCGTGGAGCGGCGCATGCTGCTCGCCCACCTGGGCGCGGAACTGGTGCTCACCCCGGCGGCCGAGGGCATGCGCGGCGCCGTGGCCCGGGCCGCGGCCCTGTGCGCGGCAACGCCCGGGGCCTGGATGCCCGACCAGTTCGCCAACCCGGCCAACCCGGCCATGCACCGGCGCACCACCGGCCCGGAGATCTGGCAGCAGTGCGGCGGCCGCATCGACGCACTGGTGGCCGGGGTGGGCACCGGCGGCACCATCAGCGGCGCCGGCAGCTACCTGCGTGAGCAGAACCCGGCCCTGCACGTGGCCGCGGTGGAGCCGGCCGCCTCGCCGGTGCTCTCCGGCGGCAGCCCCGGCCCGCACAAGATCCAGGGCATCGGCGCAGGGTTTGTGCCATCGAATCTCGACCGCAGGGTACTCAGCGAGATCCTCACCGTGACCAACGAAGAAGCCATCCTGCAGGCGCGCACCCTGGCCCGGCGGGAGGGCATCCTCTGTGGCATCTCCGGCGGCGCGGCCCTGGCCGGGGCCCTGCAGCTGGCAGCCCGACCGGAATTCCGGGACCGGGACATCGTCCTGGTGCTGCCCGACACCGGTGAGCGCTACCTGAGTACGGAGCTGATGGCGTGAGCAGCGGGGCGAACCACACCGATTCCGCGAGCGGCCACACGGACTGCCAACGCTGCGGCACCTGCTGCCGCCAGGGCGGCCCAGCCCTGCACAGCGTTGACCTGGAGCTGATCCGCTCGGGCCGGCTGGGGATCGACGACCTGGTGACGGTGCGGCGGGGCGAACTCGCTTTCCCGCCGCTGGGCGAACAGCCGGAAGTGGTGCGCCACGAGTTCCTCAAGCTGCGCGGCACCGCCGGCAGCTGGTGCTGCCTGTTCTACGACGAGGGCGCCCGCGGCTGCAGCCGCTACCCGGACCGGCCGCTGGCCTGCCGGGTGCTCGACTGCCGGAACACCCGCGCCCTGCTCGAGCTGGCCGGCCGCGACCTGCTCACCCGCTTCGACTGCCTGGCAGGCGATGACCCGCAGCTGGCCCTGGCCCGCGGGCACGAGGCCGAGTGCCCCTGCCCGGACCTGGACAGCCTGCGCCGCGACCTCGGCGAACCCGAAATCGACCGGGCCGCCCTGCTCGCCCCGCTCGAGGCCCTGGTCCAGCTCGACCTGGACCTGCGCAGCCGGGCCGTTGTTGGACATCGGCTGAGCCTGGAGCGCGAGCTGTTTCTCTTCGGCCGGCCGCTCTTCCAACTGCTGGCGCCGCTGGGCATTGGCTTTGACCCAGTGGCCGGCAGACTGCATCTCGTTCCCACCCGGATTCCGCCCGTCACCGGCTGATCCCGCCCCTTTCCCGCCACCCATTGTGAGGTACCCGGCATGCCCACCGCCGACATCCAGACCCTGCTGGCCCGCTTCGACTACGCCGACGGCGTCTACCTGCACGACGAGATGGACATCGCGGTCGCGCAGCGCGAAACCATCACCCCGCACCTCATCGCCCTGCTCGACGATCTGGCCGACAACCCCCTGCGCTACACCCTGGAAGGACGCAACGGCCACGTGTACGCGGTGTCGCTGCTCGCCCATTTCCAGGAGACGGCCGCGCACCGGGCGATCATCCGCGCCTTCACCGTCCCCGGCGAACAGCTGGAGGAACTCTGGGGGGACATGATCACCGAGACCCTGCCCACCCTGCTCCACCGCACCTGCGGCGGCTCACTGGACAGGATCCGGGCGCTGGTGGTCGACCGGGAGGTAGATCCGTTCGTGCGGGGTGCGGCCATCGAGGCGCTCACCTTTGCGGTGGCGGAGGGGGTGGCCGACCGGGACGAGACCGTGGCCTTTCTGGAGGGACTGTTCACCGGGGAGGAGGCCGAAGCGGACTCGTTCTTCTGGAGCAACCTGGTGGCGACCCTGTGCGACCTGCACCCGGGCGACTCCATGGAGCTGATCCGCCGCGCCTATGCGGACAACCTGGTGCAGAAGGATTACATCGCCCCGGAGGATGTGGAGCGAAGCCTGACCCTGGACCGGGCCGAGGCCATGGAGGCCCTGAGTGAGCGCACCCGGCGGCGGATGCCGGCCGACCTGCACCGCTACATCTCCTGGTTCGCCGAGTTCCAGCCCAAAGAGGACCCGCCACGGCCCGAGGCGGACAGGGAAACCGAACGGACGCGTCGGGCCGGCAAGAAGAAACAGGCCGAGCGCGCCCGCAACAAGGCCGCGAAGAAGGCGCGCAAGAAGAACCGACGCTGAAATCCCGCCCTACTCCCGCAGGTTGATCTCCAGGTTGCCCTCGCGCACCTGGATGGCCGCCACCCCGTCGGCGAAACCCTTCCAGAAGCCAGGATCCGAACCGAACACCTCGACCAGGTCGATGTTTTTCAGCCCGCCCATCCAGGCGTTGGGGATGGGCACGCCCATCACCGAGATGCCGCGCAGGATGAACACCGGCCGGCTGCCGCGGAAGGCGAGTTCCGCGCCGGCCCGCACCTTCAGGGTCTTGCCGCCGAGGAAGGGAAAATCCGGATCCACCGGGATGAGCATGCGCAGGCTGACCAGGTCGTCGGCCAGGTCAATGGCCACCTTGTCCGCCAGGTCGGTGTTGCGGGCGATCATGGCGTTGATCTCCCGCTCGGTCAGACGGATCTCCCGGGAGGCGCCCTCCTCGGAATAGGCTTCGGGCTCGAGCGGGCCCGGCGCGGGCAACGGCTCGGCCCGGGACGGGCCCGGCAGCGGCCGGCGGTGCTCCGGCTGGGGGCGGCTGTCCAACTGCTCGAACACGGCCAGCTTGTGTTCCAGCCGCTGCGTCTCGGCCGCGCTGAGCCGGACCGGCTTGAACGGCGCCGGGAACAGCCAGCTCTTGACCAGGAACAGGGTGACCGCCACGGTCACCGCCATGGCACCGAGAACGATGCCGGTGATCTGCAGCCCGGACAGTCCCCGGGACGGCCCGGGCCCCACCGGCGGCGGGAGTGGTGTTTGCGGCCCTTCCAGTTTCAACTCTGCCATGATTCAGTCTCCCCGGTGATAAAGGTTCTTCCTCCGTGTGGGCAAGCAATACCTCGCCGGCCGGCAAAGTGCAAACCCAACCACACCGGCCACCCCGATTTCCGGCCGGGATTCCGCGCCGTTGCCCGGTGCGGCGGGGATCCTGCGGCCATCAATCTGCTTGCGCGCCAGGACAATCTCCTGTATTGCATGCCCACTTTTTTACAGGGTCAAAAACCGCCGGGAGCACGGTGCACAACAATGAACGTCTACCTGGTCTGTATTCTCGGCATCCTCGTGCTGGGCACCCTGCTGGAACTGCTGGCCGGGCTCGTCGAACTCCGCTCGCTCGACCCGGAACTGCCCGCCGAGTTCGTCGGGGTCTACGACCCGGAGCGCTACGCCCGCGCCCAGGAATACATCCGGGCCTCCATCCGCCTGGCCCTGGTGCGCCGCACCGTCGGCCTGGCGCTCACCGTCACCTTCCTCCTGCTCGGTGGCTTCAACCTGGTGGACGCCCTGGCCCGCGGCCTCGGGCTCACCCCGGTGCCCACCGGCCTGGTGTTCACCGGCCTCGTCGCCCTGCTCGCTGCCGCGGTGCAGCTGCCGTTCTCCATCTACGCGACCTTTGGCATCGAAGAGCGCTTCGGCCTGAACACCACCACGCCGCGGACCTTTGTGCTCGACACCCTCAAGGGGATGCTCCTGGCCGTGGTGCTCGGCGGGCCGCTGCTGGCCGGTGTGTTCCTGCTGTTCGAAACCGGCGGACCGTCGGCCTGGATGGCCTGTTGGCTGGCGGTGAGCGTGTTCCTGCTGACGGTCCAGTTCCTCGCCCCGGTGCTGCTCCTGCCGCTGTTCAACCGGTTCACGCCACTGGCCGAGGGCGAACTGCGCACGGCCATCAATCGCTACGCCGCGAACGAGCGTTTCGCCGTGGGCGGGATCTACACCATGGACGGCTCCCGCCGATCGACCCGGGCCAACGCCTTTTTCACCGGTTTCGGCCGCTTCCGGCGCATCGTCTTTTTCGACACCCTGCTCGAGCGGCTGACCACCGGGGAGATCGTCGCCGTGCTCGCCCATGAGATCGGCCACTGGTGGCTCGGCCATATCCCGGTGATGACCCTGCTCTCGGTGCTGCAGACCGGCCTGCTCCTGTTCCTGCTCAGCCGGTTCCTCGACAATCCCGGCCTGTTCGCCGCCTTCGGCATGGAACACCTGTCGGTGTACGCATCCGTGGTCTTCTTCGGCTTTCTCTACACGCCCATCGCCGCCCTGCTGGCCGTGGCGGTCAACGTCCTGTCGCGGCGCCACGAGTACCAGGCCGACCAATTCGCCCTGGCAAGCGGCATCAGCGCCGAACACCTGGTCAGCGGTCTGAAGAAGCTCAGCGCCGGCAACCTCGCCAACCTCACCCCGCACCCGGTCAACGTGCTGCTCAGCCACAGTCACCCGCCGGTGCTGACCCGCATCCGCGCCCTGCGCCATGGTGCCGTGGAACCTGCGGGGACGGTGCCATGAACATTGCCAGCCGCCTGGAAGCGGCCTGGCTCGCCCAGCTGACCCGGGAGTACAACGATATCTGCTACCAGTATGGGGTCCGCCTGCAACCGCCGGTGCTGACCCTGAGCGACAGCCGGCGGCGGCTGGGCCAATGGTCGCCCGCCGACCGGGTGCTCAGCCTGAGCCGCCACCTCATCGCCGAACAGCCGTGGACGGTGACCCTGCAGGTGCTCAAGCACGAGATGGCCCACCAGGTCGTGAGCGAAGTCCACGGCCGGGACGACGCCGGCCACGGCCCGCTTTTTGTGGCGGCCTGCGCCCGTCTCGGCCTGGAGGCGCCCTTTCGCAGGGCGAGCGCGGATCTCGCCGAGGGGCTGGGGGAGGCGGCCGCCGGTTCACCGCTCACCGAACGGGGCCGGCGGGTGCTCGAGCGGGTGCGCAAGCTCATGGCCCTGGGCGGCTCGGACAACGAACACGAGGCCGCGCTCGCCGTGCAGCGCGCCGGCGAACTGCTCGCCCGCCACCACCTCGACCTGGACGGTCTGGCCGAGGACGAGGGCATGGCGCACCGCACCATCGCCACCGGCCAGCAGACCCTGACCGCCTACCGCAAGGGGATCTGCGCGCTGCTCGAGGCGCACTTCGCCGTGCGGGTGATCTGCGCCTCGCTCTACGACCCGCACACCGACCGCACCACCAGGACCATCGAACTGCTCGGCCGCAGCGAGCGGGTGGCCGTGGCCGAGCACGGCTACCACTTCCTCGAGGACCGGCTGCAGACCCTGTGGACCAGGAACCGGGACCGGTTCCGCGGCCACGGCCGCACCGCCCGCACGAGTTACTTCCTCGGCCTGCTCGCCGGGTTCCGCGAAACCCTGGAGCAGGGGAGCCGCACGGCCAGGGGTGGGACGCGCGCCGCCACTCCGGCCAAGGCGGCCGCGAACCTGCCCGCCCTGCGCGAGCAACAGCGGCTGGACCGGTTCGTCGCCTTCCGCTACCCGCGCCTGCGCCGCCTGCGCGGCCGGGGCACGACCCTGCACCGGGACGCCTACCGGGAGGCGGTCGTTGCCGGCCGGGAGATCACCCTGCGCCAGCCCATGGCCGACAGCGGCGAAACGATCCGGCTGCTGCCCTGACAGCCGCCGCCGAACCCGCGCGCCGCCGGGCCGTCACGCGGGAAATGTTGACGTCAACAGCGGCTCGTTTATTATAGACTTTTCTGTTTCTGCAAGGAGGAAGCGGGTGAACTACACCATGGAACGCTGGAACGTCAGCAAATCGTCCGACCTGTACGGCGTCACCGAATGGGGCGGCGGCTACTTCTTCATCGCCGAGAACGGCGACATGATGGTCCGGCCCGAGCCGGGCGCCACGGACCGGGCGGTGAGCCTCGCCGCCGTGGCCAACGGCGTGCGCGAGCGCGGCCTGGACATGCCGGTGCTGTTGCGCATCGAGAACATCCTCGACGCCCAGATCACCAATCTCAACGAGACCTTCCGCACCGCCATGGAGGAGCTGGGCTACACCGGCAGTTTCATGGGCGCCTACCCGATCAAGGTCAACCAGCAGAAGCAGGTGGTGGAAAAGATCACCCAGTTCGGCTCGCGCTACCACCACGGCCTCGAGGCCGGCTCCAAGGCCGAACTGATCGCCGCCATGGGCATGATGCGCGACAAGAAGGCGGTGCTCATCTGCAACGGCTACAAAGACGAAGAGTTCATCGACCTTGGCCTGTACGCCACCAAGATCGGCTTCACCTGCATCCTCGTGGTGGAGATGCCCGACGAACTGCCGCTCATCATCGAGCGGTCCAAGGCCCTGAACGCCAAGCCCATCCTCGGGGTGCGCATCAAGCTGTCGGCCCAGGCCGGTGGCCACTGGTCCGAGTCCGGCGGCGAGCGCTCCATCTTTGGCCTGAATACCAGCCAGATCATCCAGGCGGTGGACCTGCTCTCCAGCGCCGGAATGCTCGACTGCCTCAAGCTGGTCCACTACCACCTGGGCTCGCAGATCTCCAACATCCGCGAGATCCGCACCGCGGTCAACGAGGCCTGCCGCGTCTACGCCGGCCTGGTCAAGGAAGGTGCGCAGGTCAAATACCTGGACCTCGGCGGCGGCCTGGCGGTGGACTACGACGGGAGCCAGTCCAACTTCCTGTCCAGCCGCAACTACACCCTCAAGGAATACTGCACGGACATCATCGAGGCGGTGATGACCTCGCTCGACGAGGACCAGATCCCCCACCCGGTGATCATCACCGAGTCGGGCCGGGCCCTGGTGGCCTACTACTCGATCCTGCTGTTCAACGTGCTCGACGTCACCCGCTTCCAGGCGGGCCCCCTGCCCGAGCAGCTGCCCGAGGGCTGCCCGCCCCAGCTCGAATACATGGTCCAGGCCCTCAAGAGCCTGACCATCCGCAACATCCAGGAGGTGTTCAACGACGTCATCTTCTACCGCGACGAGACCCGGCGCCTGTTCCAGCACGGCCAGGCCAGCCTGCGCGAGCGGTCGCTGGCCGAGCAGCTGTTCTGGACCACGATCAGCGAGATCAGCCGGCTCGCCCGGGAGATCAAGAACCCGGGCGCCGAACTCACTGATCTGGACCGGGTGCTGAGCGATTTCTACTACTGCAATTTCAGCGTGTTCCAGAGCCTGCCCGACTCCTGGGCGATCGGCCAGCTGTTCCCGATCCTGCCCATCCACCGGCTCGACGAGGAGCCCACGCGCAAGGGCATCCTCGCCGACATCACCTGCGACTGCGACGGCAAGATCGACCAGTTCATCGACAAGCGCGGCATGAAACGCTACCTGCCGCTGCACGAACTCAAGCCCTACGAGGAGTACATCCTCGGCGTGTTCCTGGTGGGCGCCTACCAGGAGACCCTGGGCGACCTGCACAACCTGCTCGGCGACACCAACGTGGTCACCATCCGCATCCTGGACAAGGGCGAATTCGAGTTCGTCAGCGAGCAGGAGGGCGACACCGTGGCCGAGGTGCTCAGCTACGTGCAGTACGACCCCAAGCGGCTCTTTGTCCGCTTCCGCGAGACCGCGGAGCAGGCGGT
>CAZMNU010000069.1:0-14369 GCA_964567725.1 uncultured Desulfobulbus sp.
ACCATGAACGGTGCCGTTATCCCGATTCTGGCCATGTGGATTGCCGCCGCCGAGGAGCAGGGTGTCAAGCAGGAGCAGCTGCAGGGCACCATCCAGAACGACATCCTCAAAGAGTACCTGACCCGGAACACCTACATCTATCCGCCCGAGCCCTCCATGCGGATCGTGTCCGACATCATGGCCTTCAGCTCGAAGAACATGCCGAAGTACAACACGATCAGCATCAGCGGCTACCACATCATGGAAGCCGGTGCCGACTCCGTGCTCCAGTGCGCCTTTACCCTGGCTGACGGCGTCGAGTATGTTCGCGCTGCGCTCAAGTCCGGAATGGACATCGACACCTTTGCCCCGCGCCTTTCCTTCTTCTTCGGCGTGGGCATGAACTTCTTCATGGAAATCGCCATGCTGCGGGCTGCCCGCTATCTGTGGTACAAGCTCATGCAGCAGTTCAACCCGAAGAAACCGCAGTCCTCCATGCTGCGGACCCATGTCCAGACCTCCGGTTGGTCGCTCACCGAGCAGGATCCGTACAACAACATCATCCGTACCACCATCGAGGCCATGTCCGCGGTTCTGGGCGGCACCCAGTCGCTGCACACCAACTCCTTCGACGAGGCCGTCTGCCTGCCGACCGAGTTCTCGGCCCGCATCGCCCGCAACACCCAGATTATCATCCAGGAAGAGTCCCAGGTCTGCCGTGTGGCCGATCCGCTGGGCGGTTCCTACTATGTCGAGTGGCTGACCAACCAGATCGTGCAGGAAGCCGAAAAGATCATCAACGAGATCGAAGAGCTGGGCGGCATGGCCAAGGCCATCGCCTCCGGTATGCCGAAGATGCGCATCGAGGAGTCCGCAGCCCGTCGCCAGGCCCGCATTGACCAGGGCAAGGACGTCATCGTCGGTGTGAACAAGTACCGGCTGAAAGACGAGAAACTCGACTTCGACATCCTCGAGGTACCGGACAGCGTCCGTCTCGAGCAGATCGATCGTATCAACCACATCAAGAAGACCCGTGACAACGCCAAGTGCCAGGCCTGTCTCGAGGCCATCACCAAGGCCGCTGCCGGCAACGGGAACCTCCTCGAGGTCGCCATCGCCGCCGCCAAGGCTCGGGCAACTGTTGGAGAAATTTCTGACGCCATGGAAAAAGTATTCGGCCGCTACGTGGCCACCACCCAGTGTGTATCCGGCGCCTACTCTTCCGAGTACAGCGAGGCCAGCAGTGACAGCGCCCAGGTTATCGAGGCCCTGCGCAAGCGCACTGGCGACTTCCTGGCCAAGACCGGCCGTCGTCCGCGTATCCTGGTCACCAAGATGGGTCAGGACGGCCATGACCGCGGTATCAAGGTCGTTGCCTCCTCTTACGCTGACCTCGGCTTCGACGTGGACATCAGCCCGATGTTCCAGACCCCGGACGAGGCGGCCAAAATGGCCATCGAGAACGACGTCCATGTTGTCGGCGCCTCCAGTCTGGCCGCCGGTCACAAGACGCTCGTGCCCGAACTGATCCAGAAATTGAAGGAGCAGGGCGCTGGTGAGATTCTCGTGGTTGCCGGTGGCGTTATCCCGCCGAGCGATTATCAGTACCTCTATGACGCCGGCTGCAAGGGTATCTACGGCCCGGGCACCCCGATCACCGAGTCCGCCGGCAAGGTCATGGACATGATCGAGGCTCAGTACTGCAAGTAATCTCAACCTGTTAAAACATCGGTAGGACGGCAGACGGACGGGCGACAATCCGTCCGTTTGCTTGTTCGCTCCCCGAAACCTCCACAAAAGGTCAGCTATGCAGAAAGATCCCAGTTATTACATCCAAGGCGTCCTTGATACGAATCGACTTATGCTCGCCCGGGCTATCACGCTGGTCGAAAGCATTCTGCCCACGCATCAGGAAATTGCCAAACATGTGATCAACGAACTGCTGCCCCACACCGGGAAGGCGGTTCGACTGGGAATCACCGGCGTGCCGGGCGCAGGGAAAAGCACCTTTATCGAAAGCTTCGGCACCATGCTGACCGGCCTCGGGCACCGGGTGGCCGTTCTGGCCATCGACCCGAGCAGTACCCGCAGCGGCGGTTCCATTCTCGGCGACAAGACCCGGATGGAAAAACTCGCAGTCAATGACATGGCATTTATCCGGCCCTCCCCCTCCGGGGGCAGCCTGGGCGGTGTGGCCAGGAAAACCCGCGAGACCATGCTTATCTGCGAGGCCGCCGGGTTCGATGTGATCATTGTCGAGACGGTCGGTGTCGGCCAGTCCGAAACCACCGTGGCTTCCATGGTCGATTTCTTCCTGGTGCTGCAAATCTCCGGTGCGGGCGATGAACTGCAGGGCATCAAAAAAGGCGTCCTCGAGGTTGCCGATGCCATTGTTGTCAACAAGGCCGACGGTGATAACGTCACCCGCGCCAAACTGGCCAAGCGGCAGTATGAAACCGCCCTGCACCTGGTCACCCCCTCCTCCCCCAACTGGTCGCCGCCGGTCATGACCTGCAGCGCCCTGGAGGAGACCGGGTTGATGGACATCTGGAACACCGTTGTCAGCCATAAGAAAATCCTGACCGCCTCCGGAGAACTGGACAAAAAACGCCAGGATCAGGCCATGTCATGGATGTGGTTCCTGGTGAACGAGGGGATCGAACGCTGGTTCTACAACCACCAGGAAATTCAGAAAATTCTGCCCGGCATCAAGGAATCGGTGGAGAACGGCAAGATGGCCCCCACCCGGGCCGCCGACGAACTTGTGTCCATTCTCGGCAAGGACCTCCTGTTCTGATCTGCACGAAGGAATTCCCCGCTTTTCATTTTTTCAACCAGCATCTTGTCCGACCATCCCTTCCACCGTTGCCTCGGCAGCGGTGGATATTTTTTGGATGCTCGCTTTGTCCCTCGGGGGCTGTTCCGCAAAGAACCGAGGAATACCGGCTGAATGGACACCAGGGCACGGACCGAATGGTGCTGGCCGTGGAGCGCTCCAGATAAATTTCCTTGACGACTTTTGCCCGGACAGGTATAAATTCTGACTCACGTCGCGGACGCTTGCCCTGCTGCAGCGCACTCAGCCCATGGCACACAAACAGCCAGCAGGCACTGAAGCTTCCAGACGGTCACAGCCGATCGATCATCCAGTGTGATAGCCGGGTCCTGTGCAATAAAGAATCGCAAACCCCGTCAGGTCCGGAAGGAAGCAGCGGTAGCGAAGCTCTTTATGTGTACAGGGGTGCCTGGCTATCCTTTTTTTCGCAGTGCTGAACAGGTGTCGCCCCTGCCCGCCAGGCACCGGTTCCCCTGCAGCCCCGATCACTGACCACCGGTTGCCGTTTTGTCCTACCTTGTCCTCGCCAGGAAATCCCGGCCGCAAAATTTTGCCCAGGTCGTCGGTCAGCAGGCCGTGGTCCGTACCCTGCAGAATGCCCTGACGCAGCAACGGGTCGCGCACGCCCTCCTGTTCAGCGGCGTGCGGGGAACCGGCAAGACCACCCTCGCCCGCATCATGGCCAAGGCCTTGAATTGCGAAAACGGCCCTGCCAGCGAACCGTGCAACCAGTGCCGCTCCTGCCGGCAAATTACCGAGGGAGCCAGTGTCGATCTCCAGGAAGTGGACGGTGCATCGAACCGCGGTATCCAGGAAATCCGCGAACTCAAGGAAAAAATCCGTTTCCTGCCCACCAGTTCCCGCTACAAGATCATCATTATCGACGAAGTGCACATGCTCACCACCGAGGCCTTCAACGCCCTGTTGAAGACCCTGGAGGAACCGCCGGCGCATGTGTTTTTCATGTTTGCCACCACCGAACCGCACAAGGTCCCCCTCACCATCCTGTCCCGCTGCCAGCGCTACGAACTGAAACGGCTCGGTCACCAGGAACTGGTCGCCCATTTCAACGGGTTGGCCGCCGAAGATGGCGTGGAAGTGGAACCCGAGGCAATGGACATGATTGTCCGCGAGGCTGCCGGGTCCGTTCGCGACGGTCTCAGTCTGCTCGATCAGATTTTCTCCTACTGCGGCCGACAAGTGAGCGCGGCCGAGGTGGTGGATGTCCTCGGCTTGGTCAGTCATCGGCTGCTGGCCGAACTGGGTGCAGCCCTGCTCGACGGTGACCTGGACACCGTCTACCGGCTTCTTGAGGATCTCTATCGCCATGGTACGGACATCAGGCGGTTCGGGAATGACCTGCTCAATTGGTTCCGTGGTCTGATCGTCTGCAAGGTCAGCCGGAAGCCGGCCGACCTGCTGGCCGTAACGGACGAGGAATTGCAGGTTTTACAGCATGTGGCCGCCGGCCAAAGTATGGACACCCTGACCGCAATGCTGCACCTGCTGGTCGAGGGAGTGGAAAAGGTGGCCTCGGCCCAACATCCGCGCCTCGCCTTTGAACTGGCCTGCATCGAGGCGGCCCGGTTCGGTGATGTCGTGGAGGTCGCGCAGCTGATCGACCGGTTCGACCGGATGCTGTCAGGCGCGCCGGAGCCCAGTGCATCTGCCTCGAACAAGGCGCGGGTATCCCTCCCCTCCCCTGAGCCGGCCAGCGAACCTGCTCTGGCCGATAGGCCGCCGGTCGCCGGGCCCCTTGCTCCGGCCGAGAGGGCAGCGACTGCCCGGGCGAACGAAGCGGCACCGCCGGTTCACCCGGAAAAAAACGTCCCGATTTCCGAACCGGCACCGGCGCCAATGCCCGCACCGGCGCCTGATCCGCAACCATCGGCGCAAACGGACAGCCCCCGGTTAGAGCCGGAAACCCCGGCCGTGGCGCCACCTACCGGGGGGCGGGATCAGCGCAAGGTCCGCCAGCACTGGGACGCCTTTCTCAAATACGTGCATGAACGGCAGCGCTGGATGGCTGCTGCCCTCCAACTTGCCTCCACGGCCCGGCAACAGGGGGACACCCTGGTGATCCGGTTCGAGGATGCGGCCGACTGCCGCATGCTCCAGCAGCGGGAACATCTGCTCACCCTGACCGAGTATGTCCTTGACTTCTTTCAGGACAATCTGCGGATCCATTTTGAGGTTCCCGGGGCTGTGACCTGCGACATCAACCCGGCCAACGGCATGGCCCCGCAACAGGAGCGTCGAGCCCTGGCCAACGACCCGCTGGTGCAGACCGCCCTTGACGTGTTCTCCGGTCAGGTCGGGGACATCCGCATCGGTCCGCGCTACCGGAAAAACACCGGGATCGCGGTCGACACGGACGAGGATCAGGATTCGTCGGAAGATTGAATCACCGTCGTCCTGTCCACCGGCCCGACCCGGTCGTGCCGGCGGCACCAGACCGTTGCCGCCGCCTCAATCGCGGATTTTTAAAAAACCAACCCGTCCCGGCACGGGATACAGTACGAGGTACAACGATGAACATGGGCGATCTGATGAAGCAGGCGCAACAGTTTCAGGAGCGTCTGGCCACGGTCCAGAATGAACTGGCCGGCCGGCAGGTGAGCGGCTCGGCCGGTGCCGGCATGGTGACAGCCACCCTCAACGGCAAGGGCGAACTGCTGACCCTGGTCATTGAACCGGAACTCGTGCGCCCGGAAAACACCCAAATGGTGCAGGACCTCGTTGTTGCCGCGGTGAACGACGGGTTGCACAAGGCCCAGGAACTGGGCAAGACCGAGATGGCCAAACTGACCGGTGGCCTGCACATCCCCGGCCTGCTCTGATCGCCGTGCAGGTCATTCCGCCGGCGCTGGAACGCCTGATCGTTGACCTGAACAAGCTGCCGGGAATCGGCCGCAAAACCGCCACCCGGCTGGCCCTGTTCATTCTCCGCCGGCCTGCCACCGAGGCCAGGAACCTGGCTGGTGATCTGGCCACGCTGCACGAGGCCATCCATCTCTGCCGCCAGTGCCATACCTTTTCCGAAACCGACCCCTGCATCATCTGCGGCAACCCCAGTCGCGACGCCCGCCTGGTGTGCGTGGTGGAAGAGCCCGGAGACCAGATCGCCATTGAAAAGACCGGCGCCTTCCGGGGAGTGTACCATATCCTGCACGGCGTGCTTTCCCCCATGGACGGCATCGGCCCGGAAGAACTGAAGATCCGGGAACTGCTCGCCCGAATCGATGCCGGCGCTGTCGATGAGGTGCTGATCGCCACCAGTTCGACCGTGCCCGGAGAGGCGACCGCCTCCTATCTCGCCGAACAGCTGCAGCGACGGCCTGTCCGGACGAGCCGTCTGGCCTGCGGTATCCCCATGGGCATGGACATCAAGTACGCCGACGAGCATACGCTGGCGCGGGCCATCGAGTCGCGCCAGTCGTTTCGCCAGTTGTCCTGACGGCGGCCAGGTGAGTGTTCGTTCCTCTGCAAAAACTGCACAGGCTTGTGCACACTGGGGAATTTCGCTTGACAGCCTGTGTCTGTGCTGGTATTTGACTTGCGTTTTTCAGCGAAACGCTTTAAAGAGAAAAGCTCAAAGCTGCAAATTGGAGTAGGCGCGTAGCTCAGTGGGAGAGCGCTACCTTGACGTGGTAGATGTCGTCGGTTCGACCCCGTCCGCGCCTACCAATTTTTCGAAAGGCTAGGATGCAGAAGTTTCTTCTGCTCATTAGCCTTTCCTTTTTACGGGCACGATGACAGACATAGCGGTTTCTTTACAAGATGGCGAAATCAAGACCTTTCCGCACGGCACGACGGTTGTCGAAGCGCTGAAGGCGCTTGTTTCCGGAAAGAAACGAAAAGAGACCATAGCTGTCAGAAGTAACGGCAGCCTGCTGGAACTGTCCACGCCGCTCACCGAGGATACCGTCATCGAACCGGTATCCGTGTCGTCCGAAGCGGGACTCGAGATTCTCCGCCATTCCACCGCCCACATCATGGCCCTGGCCGTCAAAGAGTTGTACGGCGACCAGGTGAAGGTCGCCATCGGTCCGGCCATCGAAGACGGCTTCTATTATGATTTCGACCGGGACAAGCCCTTTTCGCCCGAGGATTTCGAAAAGATCGAGGCCAAGATGGCCGAGATCGTCGCTGCCCGCCTGCCCTTCGTGCGCGAAGAGATGGGGCGGGACGAGGCGATCCGCTTTTTCGAGGGACTGGGAGAACGCTACAAGGTCGAGCTGCTCCGCGACATGGATGTCGACCGGGTGAGCCTCTATGGCCATGGCTCGTTCGTCGATCTCTGTCGCGGTCCGCATGTGCCCGATTCATCCTGGCTCAAGGTGTTCAAGCTGCTGCGGGTGGCCGGCTCCTACTGGCGGGGCGACGAAAAGCGGGAGATGCTCACCCGCATCTACGGCACCGCCTTTGCCGACAAGAAGGAACTGCAGGCTTATCTGACCCGCCTGGAAGAGGCCCGCAAGCGCGACCACCGCAAGCTCGGCAAACAGCTCGGGCTGTTCACCATTCAGGACCAGATCGGGCCCGGGCTCATCCTCTGGCAGCCCCGCGGCGCGCTCCTGCGCCGGCTTCTCGAAGACTACTGGAAGGACGAGCACTACCGCAACGGCTACCAGCTGCTGTACACGCCGCACATCGCCCGCCAGGACCTGTGGAAGACCTCCGGGCACCTCGATTTCTACAGCGAGAACATGTATTCCGCCATGGAGATCGACGAGGTTCTGTACCAGCTCAAGCCGATGAACTGCCCCTTTCACATCGGGGTGTACAACGCCGACAAGCACAGCTATCGCGAGTTCCCCATCCGCTGGTGCGAACTGGGCACGGTCTACCGCTACGAGCGCACCGGCGCCCTGCACGGCCTGATGCGGGTGCGCGGCTTCACCCAGGACGATGCCCACATCTTCTGTCGGCCGGACCAGCTGGAAGAGGAAATCTTCAACATCATCGACCTGAACCTGCACATTCTCAGCACCTTCGGCTTCGACGAGTACGATGTCTACCTGTCCACCCGGCCGGAGAAATCAGTCGGTTCGGACGAACACTGGGACAGTGCCACCCAGGCACTGAAGCTCGCCCTGGAGAAAAAATCGCTCCAGTACCAGCTCGACCCGGGCGAAGGCGTGTTCTACGGACCCAAGATCGACATCAAGATCAAGGACCAGTTGGGCCGCTCGTGGCAGTGCTCGACCATCCAGGTGGACTTCAACCTGCCGGAACGGTTCGACATGACCTACACCGGCGACGATGGCGGCGAGCATCGGCCGATCATGATTCACCGGGCGCTCATGGGCTCGCTGGAACGGTTCATCGGGGTGCTCATCGAACACTACGCGGGCGCCTTCCCGCTCTGGCTGGCCCCGGAACAGGCCCGGGTGATGAACATCACCGACGCCCAGGCCGACTACTGCGCCGAGGTCTACACCCGCCTGCGGGCCCTCGGTGTACGCATCGAAAAAGACGTGCGCAACGAGAAGCTCAACTACAAGATCCGCGAAGCCCAGCTGATGAAGGTGCCGTACATGCTCATCGTCGGCGATCGTGAGAAAGAGGACGGAACCGTGACGGTGCGGAAAAAAGACGGGCAGAATCTGCCGGCCATGACGCCTGAAGCGTTCTGCGATCTCGTCAGGGACGAGTGCCGGCTCAGGACGTCCTGAACCAGCAACCCAATCAGGAGGAACGAACATCAAAAAACGGAGCAGCAGCAGAAAAGTCTCCTCACAGCAGGACCTGAAAATCAAGATCAACCAGGACATCGACTACCGCGAAGTGCGGCTGATCGATGCCGACGGCAGCCAGCGCGGTGTCGTCAGCACCAGGGCCGCCCTCGAGATTGCCCAGGAGCAGGGGCTTGATCTCGTCGAGGTTTCCGACAAGGCCGACCCGCCCGTCTGCCGGATCATGAATTTCGACAAGTTCCGGTACGAGCTGAAGAAAAAACAGCAGGAAGCGAAAAAGAAGCAGACCGTTATCGAAACCAGGGAAATCAAGTTCCGGCCCAAGACGGAGGAACACGATCTGGCTTTCAAAATACGGAAAATACGGGAATTCCTCGAAGAAAAAAACAAGGTGAAGGTCACCATGCGTTTCCGCGGTCGGGAGATCGTCTACGCCCAGACCATCGGCATGGATGCGCTGACCAAAATAGCCGACACATTGCGGGAAGACTGCGTCATCATCCAGGAACCCAAGATGGAAGGGCGGCAGCTGGTCATGTTCGTGGGGCCCAAGGCCTGACGATCACGACGGGCACCAAAGAGCAACAGAATCCGGCCTGTTTGCACGGGCCATTTGGCAAGACACAAGGAGCACAATCATGCCGAAAATGAAGACCCACAGAGGCGCGGCCAAACGGTTTGGCGTTACCGGCGGCGGCCGCATCCGCCGCAACAAGGCCTACGCCTCGCATATCCTCACCAAGAAATCCACCAAACGGAAAAGAAACCTGCGCAAGTCCACCCTGATCGCCGAGTGCGACACCAAGGCCGTACGCCGGATGCTGCCCTACCTGTAAACCGGGACCTGGGCCGGTCGTCCCCGTCCGGAACCACCGACACTGTCTGCCGGAAGACGTTTCCGCGTCCGTCCGGTTTTGCTGTCTTAAAAAAAATGATCGGAGGAAAACATGCCTCGTGTCACCCGCGGCTTCAAAGCACGCCGCAGAAGAAATAAAGTACTGAGTCTGGCCAAGGGCTTCCGCGGCGGCAAACACCGCCTGTTCAGGACCGCCACCGAGGCCGTGGATCGCGCCCTGTGCTACGCCTACCGCGACCGGCGCACCAAAAAACGGGAATTCCGCCAGTTGTGGATCTCCCGCATCAGTGCAGCCGCCAAGCAGAACGGCACCAACTACAGCCGACTGATCGGCGGTCTGACCAAAAACGCCATCGAACTCGACCGCAAGGTACTCTCCAACCTGGCCATCGTCGATCCCAATGCCTTTGCCGCGGTTGTCAGGACCGCTGGACAGCTGCCCTCCTGACCATGGAACAGGAACTGCAGCGGCTGCAGCAGGAAGCGGCCTCGTCGCTCGCCCGGATCGACGACCCTGTGCAGCTCGAAGCCTTCCGGGTACGCTATCTCGGCCGGAAAGGCGGACTGCTGACCGGTATCATGCGCCAGCTGGGCACGGTTGCCGCCGCGGACCGGCCGCGGCTCGGTCAGCTGGCCAACGAGATCAAGCAGGACATCGAGCGACTGTTCGAGGAGAAAAAGATCCAGATCGACGGCCAGGTGGTCACCGGGCGCGAGGCCGAGGATCTCAGTCTGCCCGGTCGCTTCCTGCCGTTCGGCACACTGCACCCTGTCACCCAGGTGATGGAGGAGATCTGCTCGATTTTCGAGGGACTCGGCTTCGCCGTGGCTGAGGGTCCGGATGTGGAGACCGACCACTACAATTTCGAGGCCCTCAATATTCCGAAACACCATCCTGCCCGTGACATGCACGACACCTTCTATGTCACGGACTCGATTCTCCTGCGCACCCACACATCGCCCATGCAGGCGCGGATCATGGAGGCCCAGGACCCGCCGCTGCGCTACATCGCCCCGGGCAAGGTCTACCGCTGCGACTCCGACATCACCCACACCCCCATGTTCCACCAGGTGGAGGGCTTCCTGGTTGACCGGGAGGTTTCCTTCGCCGATCTCAAGGGCGTTCTCACCAGCTTCACCCACAAGATGTTCGAACGGGAATTGGCCCTGCGGTTTCGGCCGAGCTTTTTCCCGTTCACCGAACCCAGCGCCGAGGTGGACATCGCCTGCGTGATCTGCGAAGGCAAGGGCTGTCGGGTGTGCAAACGGACCGGCTGGCTCGAGATTCTCGGCTCGGGGCTCATCGACCCGGAGGTCCTGAAAATTGTCGGCTACGATCCTGACGTCTATTCGGGCTTTGCCTTCGGGCTTGGCGTGGAACGGATCGCCATGCTCAAGTACGGGATCGACGACATCCGCATGTACTACGAGAACGATCTCCGTTTTCTTTCCCAGTTCTAAACCGGCGGCGGCCGTGGAACCACTGGCCTGACGGCCTCCTCCGGCCCGCGGACGCGACCGGCCCTGCTCCAGGCTGCATCCGGCCCATTCCCCTGCCCCGCCTCGACGTTCCTGTTGCCTGCGGGACACCGGTCACAGAACGCTTTTCAGATGCCCATAGGACGCCCATGAAATTCACGCTCAGTTGGCTCAACCAGTTCATTGCCACCGGATCGCTCACCCCTGCCCAGATCGCGGACCGACTGACCATGCTCGGGCTCGAGGTGGACAGCGTCGAGGAACTGTTCGCCGACCTGGATCAGATCGTCATTGCCCGGGTCACGGCGGTCAGCAAACATCCCGATGCCGACAAGCTGACGGTCTGCGAGGTGGACGATGGCAACGGCAGCATCCAGGTGGTCTGCGGTGCGCCCAACGTCCAGGCCGGCATGGTTTCGGCCCTGGCCCGCCCCGGGGTCAAACTGCCGGACGGCACCAAGATCAAGAAGGCCAAGGTGCGGGGTGTCGCCTCCGCGGGCATGCTCTGCTCGTCGCGGGAACTGGGCCTGAATGACGACCACAGCGGCATCCTCGACCTGGACGCGAACCTGGAGCCCGGTCGCCCGCTCGCCGAGGCCCTCAACCTGCGCGACACGATGATAGAGGTGGACCTGACGCCCAACCGGCCCGACTGCGCCAGTGTGCGCGGCATCGCCCGCGAGGTCGGCAGTTTCGCCGACGGTCCGCTGCGTCCGCTGGTGGACAGGGTAACGCCCCTGACCCCCACCTGGCCCGGGTACGAGGTCCGCATCGAAGCGCCTGAACTCTGTCCCCGTTACACCGCCAGGAAAGTCAGCAAGGTCACCATCGGCCCGTCGCCGCAATGGCTGCAGCAGCGGCTGAGCGCCGTGGGCATGCGGCCGATCAACAATATCGTCGACATCACCAACTACGTGATGCTCGAATCCGGCCAGCCGCTGCACGCCTTTGACTTCGCCACCCTGCGCGGCAGCCGTATCGTTGTCCGCCGGCCCACTGGCGACGAGACCTTCATCACCACCCTGGACGGCAACGAGCGCAGCCTGGACGCGGAGACGCTCGTCATCTGCGACGCCGAACGGCCGGTGGCCGTGGCCGGCGTCATGGGTGGGCTGGAGACCGAAATCACCGCGGCCACCACCGATATCCTGCTCGAATCGGCCTGCTTCGATCCGGTCTCCATCCGGCGCACCGCCCGGCGCATGGGCATCCCGTCGGAGTCTTCCTACCGGTTCGAGCGCGGGGTGGACCCGAACCTGGCGGACAGCGCCCTCGAGCGGGCGGTGCAGCTGGTGGTGGAACTCGCCGGCGGCCAGGCCGAACCGGGCGGCATCGATGTCTACCCCGGGCGGAAGGAGTTGCTTCAACTCACCCTGCGTATCCGGCGGGTGTGTTCCCTGCTCGGCATGGACCTGGAGCGGGACGAGGTGGCCCGACTGCTGCGCAGCATCGAGTTCCCGGTGACGGTCATGGACGAGGCCACCCTGGCGGTGACTGTCCCGAGTTTCCGGATCGACATCGAGCGCGAGGTCGACCTGGTCGAAGAGGTGGCCCGCCTGGTCGGCTACAACAACATCCCCACCGCCCAGCCGCTCATCCGCATGGACTATCCCAGGCGTGACGCCCTGCGCCAACTGCGCCAGGAGGTGTCGCAGCTGCTCGTTGCCCAGGGGTATTTCGAGGCGATCAACTACAGCTTTGTGGCCGAGAATCATCACGACCTGTGCCGCCTGGCCGCCGACGACCCGAGGCGACAGGTGACGCGACTGCTGAACCCGCTCTCGGATGAACAGACGGTCATGCGTTCGTTGCTGCTGCCGGGACTGTTGGAAAACGTCCGCCGCAACATCAATTTCCAGCGCACCGACATCCGCCTCTTTGAAACGGGCAAGATTTTTCTGCAGCACTCGGCCGGCGAACTGCCCGAGGAGCGGCTGCTCCTCTCTGCGGTGCTCAGCGGCAGCCGCTATCCCGGCGCCGAACCGCTCCATTTCTCCGGCCAACAGGCTGATTTCCTCGACATCAAGGGTACCGCGCTCAACCTGCTGCAGACCCTGCGCATCGCCGACAGCCTGCACAGTCCGCTGCTGCAGCCGGCCGGGTCCAATACGGAGCCCTACAGCGACCCGGCCTGCTCCCTGGCCATGGTCCACAACGGCCAACCGGTCGGCATCCTGGGCGCAGTCCACCCGGAAACCCTGAAGGGGTTCGGCATCAAGCAGCCGGTCTATTTCCTGGAGATCGACCTGCAGCGACTGCTCGCCATGGAGCGGCAGGCCAAGCAGTTCACCAGCCTGCCCCGCTATCCGGCGGTGAAGCGGGACATCAGCCTGACCGTGGACGAGGCCACCCCGGCCGGTGAGCTGTTGCGGGCAATTCGCGCCCAACAGCAAAAATACGTTGAAACGACTGAGATTTTCGATGTATATCGGGGCAAACCGGTCCCGGCCGGGTGCAAGAGCGTCGCCCTGTCGATCACCTATCGCTCCGCCACCACCACCCTGGATGACCAGACCGTCGACCGGGTGCATGAAAAAATCGTCCAGGCCCTGACGGCAGAATTCAAGGCCCAACTGCGTGAAGGATCCGAAGCATGAAAAAGAAGAATGTCACCCGCAAGGAACTGGCCATTGCGGTCAATGAAAAGCTGGGTGTCTCCCAGCGCAACGCCGCTGAAATCGTTGACGCGGTGTTCGCCACCATGAAGAACACCATGGTTGCCGGCGAATCCATCAAACTCGTGCAGTTCGGCACCCTCACCGTGCGCGACAAATCGCCGCGCCGCGGTCGCAACCCGCGCACCGGCGAATCCATGACCATCACCAAGCGGCAGATGGTCTCGTTCCGGCCCAGCAAACGGTTGCGGGAACGGCTGAATAAATAACGACCCGGTTCAAGGTTTTCTGGCCTTTCTCCCATTTCCGGCTTATTGTTGACGAGGTACCTGCAGAGACACACGGTGATCAACGAGTCCTTCGTGATGTGAAACACGCAACGTCCGACATCCGGCAGATCCCGGACAAGGTCTATTTCCGGATCGGCGAGGTCAGTGATCTCGTGGGCGTGGACCCGCATGTGCTCCGCTACTGGGAGACCGAGTTCGCCACGGTCCGGCCGTATCGCGGCAAATCCAAACAGCGGCTCTACCGGCGCCAGGACGTTGAAAACCTGCTGGTCATCAAGACGCTGCTGCACGACGAGGGCTACACCATCTCCGGGGCCCGCAAGCTGTTGAAAAACATGCGCCGGCATGAGCAGTTGGAACTGCCGCTGGTGCGCGCGGCCAACCAGCCGAAGGCCGAGGATGATCTCCTCGGGCAGATCAAGCAGGAACTGCAGACCATCCTCGGGCGGCTCGGGGTGCAAAGGTCGGCATCACCCAAGTAGCAGTTGACAGCAGGCCGCGGGAAGTGCTAGAAACAACGCTGCACATTTTCGGAACGTAGCGCAGTCTGGTAGCGCACCTGAATGGGGTTCAGGGGGCCGGAGGTTCAAATCCTCTCGTTCCGACCAGTTGGAC
>CAZMNU010000070.1:0-13888 GCA_964567725.1 uncultured Desulfobulbus sp.
TGACCGATGCGGGGGCAACGGTTTCCATCGTCAATCCTGCCCACATCAAGGATTTTGGCCGAGGGATCGCTGTTCGCACCAAAACCGACAGCATGGACAGCCTGGTCCTTGCTCGTTACGGCTCCATGTTGCAGCCAGCAGCCTGGACTCCGCCACCCCAGGAAGCACGTGTGTTGAAGGCGCTCTTGGCCCGCAGAGATGCCATTGCCCAGGACTTAAGGCGAGAACTCAATCGACAGGAAAAAGCTGACGCAACCGACACTCCGGAACTCATTTGTCAATCCCTGGATGATTCCATCAAATTTCTGAAAAATCAGCTTAATAGACTCCAACGGGATATTGACGATCATATCGATCGTCATCCAAACCTGCGGCAGGATTATGAGTTGTTGACCAGTATTCCAGGCGTGGGACAGCGGGTCGGTAATAATCTGTTGGCAATCATGCATAGCCAGCAGTTCAGCTCAGCCGAGCAACTTGCGGCGTATCTTGGCTTGGTGCCCATAGAAAGACAATCTGGAAGCAGCATTTTAGGCAAAGCCAGGCTCTCTAAAGCCGGACCTCCCAGAATCCGGGCAGTTTTGTTCATGGCCGCAGTGGTTGCCACGAAACGCAATCCCCATGTCAAGGCGCTCTATGAACGCCTCCTGGCCAGAGGCAAAGCCAAAATGGCAGCTCTTGGCGCTGCGATGCGTAAACTCGTCCACCTTTGTTTTGGAGTGCTCAAAAATCAGACCCCTTATCAGGCAAATTATGAAAATATCGCTTGCGCCTAAAGACGGTATCTACAGCCCCTGGCTGGGCGCGTGGGTAGGAGCGGGCCATGCCCGCGAACCTATTGTCTTCAGGCGCTTTTTCGCCGCCGCAGCCACGCCTGCAACTCTTCCATGTACAGGTAGAGCACCGGGGTGACGTACAGGGTCAGGCTCTGCGAGAAGAGCAGGCCGCCGACCACGGCCAGGCCGAGCGGCTGGCGCGACTCACCGCCGGCGCCGTGGCCGAGCGCGATGGGCACCGCCGCCATGAGCGCGGCCACCGTGGTCATCATGATCGGCCGGAAGCGGATCACGCAGGCCTGGTGGATGGCGTCGTGCGCGTCCTTGCCCTCGGCCCGGGCAACGATGGCGAAGTCGATCATCATGATGCCGTTCTTCTTCACCAGGCCGATGAGCATGATGATGCCGACAAATGCGTAGATACTCAGCTCAACGTTGAACAGCAGGAGGGTGACGAGCGCGCCGAAACCGGCGAACGGCAGGGCGGTGAGGATGGTCAGGGGGTGGATGTAGCTCTCGTAGAGGATGCCGAGCACGATGTAGATGACCACGATGGCCAGCACCAGCAGCCAGCCCATGGACGCCTGGGCGTCCTGGAACTGGCGGGCGTTGCCCTGAAACGAGGCCTGCACCCCGGCGGGCAGGGTGGCGTCGGCCTCGGCCTGCAGATCGGCCAGGGCCTCGCCCAGGGCCACGCCCTGGCGGACGTTGAACGACAGGGTCACGCTCGGCAGCTGGCCCGAGTGGTTGACCGACAACGGCCCCAGCCCCTCGTGCACCGAGGCCACCGCCGCAAGCGGCACCAGCCGGCCGGTGTCGCTACGCAGGTGCAGCCGGTCGAGCGCGCCGGCATCGCTGCGGAACTCGGGCAGGTATTCGAGCAGCACGCTGTACTGGTCGCTCGCGCCAAAGATGGTCGACACCTCGCGCTGGCCGTAGGCCGAGTAGAGCGCGTCCTGGATGCGCTCGGGCGAGACCCCGAGCAAGAGCGCCCGGTCGCGGTCGATGTCCAGGCGCAGCTCCGGGTTGGCCATCTCCAGGTCGGAACTCACGTCGGTCAGCTCCGGGTTGTCCCGCATCACCCGCTCCAGCTGAGTCGCCGCCGCGTACAGGGCCGGGGTGTCCACGCTCTGCAGGGTCAGCTGGTAGAGGCTGCGCGAGCGGCGGCCGCCCACGTTCACCGGCAGCGGGTTGACGAGCATGGCGCGGATGCCGGGCACGGTGTTCAGCTGCGGCCGCAGGTCGCGGATCACCTCGTCGGCGCTCAGTTCCCGCTCGGCCCGCGGCTTGAGCACGATCATCATCATGCCCGAGGTGGAAGCGTGGACCATGAACCGGTCCACCGCCGGATGCTCCTGGACGATCCCGCCCAGCGCCATCATCCGCTCGACCAGCGCGGTCCAGGCAATGCCCTGTTCGGTCTGGGTGGAGACCATGATGAAGTCGCGGTCCTCGGCCGGGATGAACCCCTTGGGTACCACCTTGAAGAGCACCCCGGTGGCCGCGAGGATGGCCAGGGAGAAGGCCATGGTCGCCACCCGGTGGCGGAGCACGAACAACAGGCTCTCGCTGTACCGATCCACCAGCCACTGGTACCCCCCCTCGGTGACCCGGTAGAGGCGGCCGCGGCCGGCCAGGGCGTGCTCGCCCAGGTAGCGGCTGCAGAGCATGGGCACGAGTGTCAGGCTGATCAGGCCGCTGACCAGCACGGCTGCGGCGATGGTCACCGAGAACTCGCGGAACAACCGGCCCATCAGCCCGGTGAGGAAGAGCAGGGGGATGAAGATGGCCACCAGCGACAGCGTCATGGAGATGATCGTGAACCCCACCTCGCGCGCCCCGTCCAGGGCGGCCTGCACCCGGCTCTTGCCCATCTCCAGGTGGCGGACGATGTTCTCGAGCACCACGATGGAGTCGTCGACCACAAAGCCCACGGCCAGCGTAAGCGCCATCAGCGACATGTTGTTCAGGCTGTAGCCGAGCGCGGCCATGACCGCGAAGGTGCCGATCACCGACATGGGCAGGCTCAGGCTGGGGATGACCGTGGCCCGCAGGTTGCGGATGAACAGGAAGATGACCAGCACCACCAGCCCTAAGGTGAGCAGCAGGGTGAACTGGATGTCCGCCACCGAGGCGCGGATGGCGATGCTCGCGTCACGGAGCACGGCCAGGCGGATGGAGGCGGGCAGGCTGGCCGCCATTTCCGGCAGCAGGTCGCGCACCGCGTCGGCCACCTCTATGGTGTTCATGCCCGGCTGCTTTTCCACCGCCAGGATGATGGTCTGGGCGCGCGAGTCGGTGGTGAAGAACCAGGCCCCGGACTGGTCGTTCTCCACGCTGTCCGTGACCCGGGCCACCTCGCTCAGCCGGATCGGCCTCCCCTCGCGCACCGCCACCACCACCTCCCGGTAGGGCGCGGCCTCCTCCAGTTCGCCGTTGGCCTCCAGGGTGAGGATGCGGTCCGGGCCGATGAGCCGGCCCATGGGCTTGTTCGCGTTCTGACTGGACACCGCGCGGGCCACCTGGTCGGCGTCCAGGTCCAAGCCTTCCAGGGCGCGCGGGTCGAGCTGGATGCGCACCGCGTACTTCTGCGTGCCGCGCAGGGTCACCTGGGCCACGCCGTTGACCATGGACAGCCGCTCGCTCATGGTCTGGCCGTAGCGGTCCAGGGTGGAGAGCGGCAGGGTGGGGCTGCTCAGGGCCACGTAGATGATCGGGTCGGCCGCCGGGTTGGTCTTGCGAAACGAGGGCGGCGAGGGCATGGCGTCGGGCAGGCGGCGGGCGGCGAGCGAGATGGCGGTCTGCACGTCCTGGGCGGCGGCGTCGATGTCGCGGTCGAGCGAGAACTGCAGGGTGATGCGGGTGGAGCCGGAACTGCTCACCGAGTTCATCGAGTCGAGCCCGGCGATGGTGGCGAACTGCTTCTCGAGCACCGTGGCCACGGTCGAGGCCATGGTGTCGGCGCTCGCCCCGGGCAGGTTGGCGCTCACCAGGATGGTGGGGAAGTCGACGTTGGGCAGGTCGCTGATGGCCAGCTGGCGGTAGCCGATCAGGCCGAACAGGAGGATGCTCACCATTACCAGCACGGTCATCACCGGCCGGCGGATGAACAGGTCGGAGAGACCGCTGTTCATGGTGTGTTCCCGGCGGGTTGTGCACCGTTCGCGGACGGTTTGGCCGGTGCACCGGTGGGGCTGCGCTCCTGTACGCTGACCCCGTCGGCCAGGAGCAGCTGGCCGTCGGTGACCACCCGCTCCCCGGCCGCGAGCCCCTGGTCGATGACCAGCTCCTCGCCAAACGCCAGGCCCGGGGTCACCGGCCGCACGGCCACGGTCCCCTCCGCCTGGACCACGTACACATAGGGCCCCTGCTGCCCGGTCTGCACCGCCCGGGCGGGCACGACCACGCAGTCCGGCCGCTCGGTGACCAGCAGGCGCAGGTCCACCATCTGCCCGGGCCAGAGGGCGCGGTCGCGGTTGGCAAAGGTGGCGATGAGGCGGATCGCGCCGGTGGCCGGGTCCACGGTGTTGTCGATGAAGCTGAGCGTGCCGGTGAGCGGCGCGGACCCGCCGCTCGGGTCATTGAGGCGCGCAACCAGCGGCGCCTCCCCCTGGTGGCGGCGGATGAGCGGCAGGTGGCGGCCGGGCAGGGTACAGGCGGCGTGTACCGGCGCCATCTGGTGGATGGTGACCAGCGGTGTCTCGTCGTTGGCGCGCACCAGGTTGCCGGCATCCACACGGACCTCGCCGGTGCGGCCGGTGAGGGGCGAGCGGATGGTGGCAAAGCCCAGTTCCAGGCGGGCCGCGTCCACCGCGGCCTGGCCGGCCTTGACCGCGGCGCTGAAGGTGGCCACCCGGGTGGCGGCCTGGTCTGCCTGTTCCGCCGACACGAACCCCTTGGCCGCGGCCGTGGTGTAGCGGGCCAGTTCGCGGCGGCTGTTTTCCAGTTCGGCCCGGTCCCGGGCCAGTTCGGCCTCGGCCCGGGCCAGGACCGCGGCAAAGGGGCGCGGGTCGATGGTGAAGAGCAGCGCGCCCGCCTCGACCTCCTGCCCCTCGGTGAAGTGAATTTTGTCGAGCGTGCCGGTCACCCGGCTGCGCACCGCCACCGCGGCCGGGGACTCGATGTGGGCGGTGGCGGTCAGTTCCACCGGCACGGTGGCCATGCGGCTCCGGGCAATGGTCACCGGCACGGCCGGGCGCTTGCCCTCTTTGGGTCGGTCGTCCCGGTCGCCCGGGCAGCCGGCGAGGAGAAGCGCCGACAGGCAGGCGATGAGCACGGCAAACAGGCGGCACCGGAAAAACCGCCGGTGTGGCGGGCGGGGGGCGGGGCAGGGGCGGGGCATGGGCGTCGGCGGTTCAGGTTGGCGGGGCAGGGACGGGATGGGGTGTGGCGGCCGCGGTCTGCCAGCCGCCGCCCAGGGCCTTGTACAGGGCGACCAGGGCCAGGGCCAGGCGCTGGTCGCTTTCGGCCAGCCGGTCCCGGGCCTGGAACAGGGTGGCCTGGCTCTGCAGGACATTGAGAAAGGGGGTCAGGCCGGCGGTGTACAGGCCGCGGGCCGCGGTCAGGGCCTGGTCGGCGGCGACCGCCGCCGCGGCGAGCTGCCGCTGCCTCACCCGTTCGCGGTCCAGGGCCACGAGCGCGTCCTCGGTCTCGGCGAGGGCGGTGAGCACGGTCTTTTCGTACCCGGCCCGGGCCTGGTCGCGCCGCGCCTCGCTGATCTCGATTCCGGCCCGGATGGCGCCTCCGTCGAACAGCGGCCAGCGCACCGCGGGACCTATCGTCCAGAAGCGGCTCGAGCGGCTGAGCAGGTCGCCGAGCGAACTGGCCTGCAGGCCGAGCAGGGCACCGAGCGAGAAGCGGGGGAAGAGTTCGGCCACGGTCGCGCCCACGGTGGCCGTGGCCGCGGCCAGCTGGCGTTCGGCGGCGCGAATGTCGGGCCGCTGGCGGAGCAGGTCCGAGGGCAGGGTCAGGGGCAGATGCGCGGGCACCTGCGGGATCTGGCCGACCTGACCGGTCACCCGGCCCAGGTCGGCGGGCTGCTCGCCCAGCAGCAGGGCCAGCCGGTGCGTGGCCTGGGCCGCGGCGGTCTCCAGGGTGGGCACCTCGGCGCGGCTGAGGGCGAGCAGGCTGTCGGCCTGGTGGATCTCGAGCCGGCCGGCCAGGCCGAGGGCGAACTTGCCATGCACCAGTTCGCTGGTTTGCTCCTGCAGCCGGATGGTGTCGCGGGCAATGGCCAGCCGGTGCTCGGCGGTACGCAGTTCCAGGTAGGTGCGCGCCACCTCGGCGCTGAGGGTGACGAGCGCGTCGCGGTGCTCCTCCATGCTCGCCTGGAGGGTGGCGTCCGCCGCCTCCACCCTTCGCTGCAGGCGGCCGAACAGGTCGAGTTCCCAGGCCGCGTCGAACCCGGCCGAGAACAGGTCCTCGCTGCCGCCCGAGCCGCCGGCGTTGTCGCTGCGCCGGCTGGTGGTGTAGCTGCCGGTCGCGTCCACCGCGGGCAGGGTGCCGGCTGCGACCAGGCGCCGCTGGCCGCGGGCCTCGCGCACCCGGGCCGCGGCGATGCGCAGGTCCGGGCTGCCCGCGGCGGCCCGGGTGATGAGGGTGTCCAGGGTGGGGTCGTTGAACAGGGTCCACCAGCGGGCAAGCGCGGTGACATCCGCAGTTTGGCTGTGGTCCGGGCTGCGGCTCCACCCCGCGGGCAGCTCCAGCGCGGGCGGCTGGTAGTCCGGGCCGACCGGCGCGCAGCCGGCCAGCAGCAGGGCAAGCAGGCCGAACAGCCAGTGGCACCAGGGGGTGGGCAAGGGGTTCAGGGGACGCATTGTGGCAGGACCGGGTGGACAGAGAGACTCGGGAGTTGTGGCGCGGCGCGGTGTCGGGGCAGCGATTGCCGACGTGTCAGGGTAGTGGAAAGCAGGAACCGGGACAACAGAATTCGCACCCCGGGCCTTGGCTACGGGTTGCCGGGGGCGGTTTTTTCCCTTCAGCGGTCGTTGCCATGGCCGCTGTTGCCCAGTCTGTTCCGGCGGCGGCCGTAGCGCACGCCGAGCCGGTCCATGCGCGCCCGCAGGGTGTTGGGCTTGATGCCGAGCAGGTCCGCGGCCCCGCCCGGGCCGTTGATCCGCCCGCCGGTCAGCGCCAGCACCCGGGTGATGTGGGCCGCGACCCGCTCGTCCAGGCGCAGTGAGCCGGTGAGTGCCTCGGTCGGGATCGCGCTGCGGCCGCCGGCCGGCATCAGGCTGGCAAAGGTGAGCACCCCGTCCCGGTGCAGGATCAGTTCACGCTCGACCAGGTTTTCCAGCTCGCGCACGTTGCCCGGCCAGTGGTAGTTGCGCAGCCGCGCCAGGGCCCCCGGGGCAATGGCGGGCCGATCCTTGATACCGATCTCGCGCGCCTTGCGGGCGATGAAGTGCAGGGTCAGGGCAGGGATGTCCTCGGTGCGCTGGCGCAGCGGCGGGATCATGATCGGAAAGACGTTCAGGCGGAACCACAGGTCTTCGCGGAAGCGGCCGTCGCGCACCATGGACTCCAGGTTGCGGTGGGTGGCGGCGATCACGCGGATGTCCACCGGCACCGCCCGGCTGCCGCCGACCCGCTCGATCTCCCGGTTCTGCAGCACGCGCAGCAGGCGGATCTGCGCCTGGGGCGGCAGTTCGCCGATCTCGTCGAGAAAGATGGTGCCCCGGTTGGCCCGCTCGAAGCGACCGCGCTTCTCGCCCACCGCGCCGGTGAAGGCGCCGCGCTCGTGGCCGAACAGCTCCGAGTCGATCAGGTGCTCGGGGATGGCGCCGCAGTTCACCTTGACGAACGGCCCGTCCCGGTAGGTGGAGGAGAAGTGGATGGCATTGGCCACCAGCTCCTTGCCGGTGCCGGTTTCGCCGAGCAGGAGCACGGTGTTGGCCAGCGGAGCCACCTGGCGGACCAGGGTGAGGACGTTGGCCAGACCGCCGTCGCGGCCGATGATCTCCGCCTCGGCCAGGCTGGCCGGGTCATCGGGGCTGAGATGGCGATCCTCGAGCAGCAGCTCGCCGTAGCGCTCGACCCGTTCGCGGGCCAGGGCTCCGGCCAGGGCCAGGCACAGCGGCCGGGCCACCGTGGCCACGAGGTCGAGGTGGCGGCGGGTGAAGCGGGCCCCGACCGCGCCGTGCAGAGAGAGGGCGCCGCGCAGGGTGTCGTCCAGCCACAGCGGCAGCACCAGGTCCGCGCGGTCGCCGAGCTGGAACAGGTCACCCAGCCGGCGGAACAGTTCATTCTCGCCGGCGGTGATCACCTGCGGTTCACGCCGGGCCATGGAGCGGACCTGCATCCACAGGTCAACGGGCAGGGGAACGATGGCCGCCGGGAAGTCCGCCTCGTGGTCCGCGGCCAGGGCCAGGCGGCGGATCGCGCCCAATTCCTCGTCGCGCACGCTCAGGCTGAGACCGACGATCGGGAAGACGCTGCGGTAGTAGGCGTACAGGCTGGCCGCGGCCGTATCGAGCTGCAGGCTCGAAGAGATGCGCAGGGTGGTCTCGCGGAAGAAGTCGTCACGTTTGCCCATGGTCCCCAATCCGGTGCATATTTTCCATATGTTGGAACTCTAGCCGCTACTCCAATATTTGGGAAGAATGTTTTGCCAAATATGGAAAAAGGGTCGGGGCTGCCTTCCTATCCCCCTGAAACGGGGCGATGGTCGAGCTGGCACGGTTCTCGCACAACAGATGTGCAGACCAACCCCCCGGCCGCGACCGGACCTGCCGGCCGTTCGACCGGGCCTGCCCACCGGAGGAGCATGGAACCCTTTGTCCGCCGCTACAATCTCGACAACCGCCGCTTCGCCCTGGTTCGGACAGCGGCCGCGGACCGGCAGGCCTCTCCACCCGCCGCGCGCATCGATTTTTCGTTTCACCGCATCGACGGGGTGCTTGCCGGCACCCTGCACGGCGACCCCTTTGTCGAGGGCAGCCTGCTTGGCAGGTTTGTCGCCGCGGACCGCATCGAGGCCATGTTTCACGGCCTGTCCGCCACCCACTCGCTCGCCTCGGGGCGAATCGAGGGGGTGATCGACAGCGGCCCGGAGGGCAGGCTCACCCTGTCGCTCGACTGGCAGTGGCTCGGCGGCCGAACCGGCCGGGGCGCGGCCCTGTTCAGTGAATGGTAGATTCCGTCCCGGGCGGACCGTTGCGGCCGCCGGTGACAAGTATGGAGGGAGCACCATGGCAGAGACAACCACCTTTTCCGAGGAACACTGCCCGGACACGGTCGCCTGCGACCGGTGCGGCACCTTGATCCACGTGGAAAAAGTCTATCTTTCCCCGGCCGGCAAGCTGTGTGGCTGGTGCATGTTCCGGCTCTGGTTCGTCCGGCTGTTCGCCGGGCGTTCCTGAGCGGACCGGGGCGCACTGTGCAGCCCGCGACCCGTGCATGGCTGCGGCGCGCGGCCTGGCTGATCGGCCTGGCCGTGCTGGCCGTGGTCACCTGGCTGGCCTGGCAGCAGCTGCGGCCGGCCGGCCTGGCCGCGGGGCTGGCCGGGGGCAACGGCCGCATCGAGGCGGTGGAGGTCGACATCGCCGCCAGGGAGGGCGGCCGTATCCGCGAGATCCTGGTGCACGAAGGCGATTTTGTCACCGCCGGCCAGGAACTCGCCCGCCTGGACACGCAGCAGTTGGAGGCCCGGCTGCGCGAGGCCCGGGCCCAGCTCGAGCAGGCGCGCGTCGCCGTGGCAACCGGCCGCAGCCGGGTGGTGCAGCGGCAGAGCGAGCGGGAGGCCGCGGCCGCGGTGGTGACCCAGCGCCAGGCCGAGCTGGAAGCGGCGCGCAAGCGGCTCAACCGCTACGAGGTGCTCTCCCGCAAGGGCGCCACCTCGGCGCAGGACCTGGACGACCACCGCGCCGCCTTCCTCGGCAACCAGGCGGCCATCAGCGCTGCCGAGGCCCAGGTGGCGGCGGCCGAGGCGGCCATCACCACCGCCCGCTCGGAGCTGCTCGAGGCCGATTCGCGCATCGAGGCCGTGGCCGCGACCATCGAACGGCTGCAGGCGGACATCGACGACACCGTGCTCCGCGCCCCCACCGACGGCCGCATCCAATACCGCGTCGCCCAGCCCGGCGAGGTGGTCGGCAATGGCGGCCGGGTGCTCAACCTGGTCGATCTGAGCGACGTGCACATGACCTTTTTCCTGCCCACCGCCGACGCCGGTAAACTGGCCATGGGCAGCGAGGCGCGGCTGGTGTTCGACGCTGCGCCCGACCTCGTCATACCGGCGCGCATCTCGTTCGTTGCCGACGTGGCCCAGTTCACCCCCAAGACCGTGGAAACCGCCAGTGAGCGGCAGAAACTGATGTTCCGGGTCAAGGCGCGCATCGACCCGGACCTGCTCCGCCGGCACATGCGCCACGTCAAGACCGGCCTGCCCGGCATGGCCTACGTGCGCGTCGACGCCGAGGCCGAGTGGCCGGCCGAACTGCAGGTCCGGCTGCCGTAAGGGGATGGCCGTGGACGGCAGCGACAGGGCCGCGATCGTTGTCCGCCTGGCCGGGGTCAGCCTGCGCTACGGCGCCACCCTGGCCCTGGACGGGATCGACCTGGAGGTGCCCGCCGGCCGCATGGTCGGCCTGATCGGCCCGGACGGGGTGGGCAAATCGAGCCTGCTCTCCCTGGCGGCCGGGGCGCGCCGCATCCAGGCCGGCCGGGTCGAGGTGCTCGGCGGCGACATGGCCTCTGCCCGTCACCGGGACCGGGTCTGCCCGCACATCGCCTACATGCCCCAGGGCCTCGGCAAAAACCTCTACCCGACCCTGTCGGTGGCGGAAAATCTGCATTTCTTCGGCCGCCTGTTCGGCCACGACGCGGCCGAGCGGCACAGGCGGATCGATCAGCTGACCGCGGCCACCGGCCTTGCGCCCTTCCTCGACCGGCCGGCGGGCAAGCTCTCCGGCGGCATGCGGCAGAAGCTCGGCCTCTGCTGCGCCCTCATCCACGACCCGGACCTGCTCATCCTCGACGAACCCACCACCGGCGTGGACCCGCTCGCCCGCAGCCAGTTCTGGGACCTGATCGACCGCATCCGCGCGGGCAGGCCGGGGATGAGCGTGCTCGTGGCCACCGCCTACATGGAGGAGGCGGGCCGGTTCGACTGGCTGGTGGCCATGGACAGCGGCCGTCTCCTGGCAACGGGCACGCCCGCCGAACTGCGCGCACGCACCGGCGCGGACACGCTCGAGGCGGCCTTCATCGGCCTGTTGCCCGAGGAGCGGCGGCGCGGCCACCGGGCCGTGACCCTCCCACCACTGGCTGCGGACGCGGACGCCGAGGTGGCCATCGAGGCCCGCGACCTGACCCGGCGTTTCGGCGATTTCACCGCCGTGGACCGGGTGAGTTTCCGCATCCGCCGCGGCGAGATCTTCGGCTTCCTCGGCTCCAACGGCTGCGGCAAGACCACCACCATGAAAATGCTCACCGGCCTGTTGCCGGCGAGCGCGGGCGAGGCCCGGCTGTTCGGCCACGCGGTGGACCCGCACGACATCGCCGGCCGGAGGCGGGTGGGCTACATGTCGCAGTCTTTCTCGCTCTACACCGAGCTGACCGTGGAGCAGAACCTGGTGCTGCATGCCCGCCTGTTCCGGGTGGCGGAAGGGGAGATCCCGGCCCGGGTCACGGAGATGGTCGAGCGCTTCGGACTTGCCGGCCAGCTCGACCGCCTGCCCGCCACCCTGCCGCTCGGCCAGCGCCAGCGCCTGTCGCTCGCCGTGGCCATGATCCATCGGCCGGAGCTGCTCATCCTCGACGAGCCCACCTCGGGCGTGGACCCGATCGCCCGCGACACCTTCTGGCAGCTGATGATCGACCTGGCCCGCCGGGACCGGGTGACCATCTTCATCTCCACCCATTTCATGAACGAGGCCGAACGCTGCGACCGCATCTCGCTCATGCACGCCGGCCGGGTGCTGGTCAGCGACACGCCGGTCGCGCTGCAGCGGCAGCAGCAGGCCGCGACCCTGGAGGAGGCCTTCATCGGCTTTCTCGAAGAGGCTGGCGCGCAGGACGAGGCAGGGTCGCCGACCGTCCAGGGGCCCCCTCCTGTCCCTGTGGACGGCGATGCCCCTCGTCCGCGCGCGTCCGCGTCGGCCCGCCGGTTCAGCCCGGGCCGGGCCTTCAGCTACACCCTGCGCGAAGCGCTCGAGTTGGGCCGCGACCCGGTGCGCCTCACCCTGGCCCTGCTCGGCACGGTCATCCTCTTGTTCATCATGGGCTTTGGCATCAGCATGGACGTGGAGGATCTGCGTTTTGCCGTGCTCGACCGTGACCAGAGCGGCCTGAGCCGGGGCTACACCTTGAGCCTGGCCGGCTCCCGCTACTTTGTCGAGCAACCGCCGATCACCGACTACGCCCAGCTCGATGACCGCATGCAAAGCGGCGAGCTGTCGCTGGCCATCGAGATCCCCTCCGGTTTCGGCCGCGACCTGGAGCGCGGCCGGCCGGTGACGATCGCGGCCTGGATCGATGGCGCCATGCCGCAGCGGGCCGAGACCGTGCGCGGCTACGTCCAGGGCATGCACCAGCACTGGCTGCTGGACACGGCCCGGAGCCGCCTCGGCCATACCCAGGCGGCCGCGGCCACGGTGGAAACCCGTTTTCGCTACAACCCGGATGTGAAGAGCCTGCCGGCCATGGTGCCGGCGGTGATCCCGCTGCTCCTGCTGATGATTCCGGCCATGCTCACCGCCCTGTCCGTGGTGCGCGAGAAGGAGATGGGCTCGATCATCAACCTGTACGTCACCCCGGTGCGGCGCAGCGAGTTCCTGCTCGGCAAGCAGCTGCCCTACCTGGTACTGGCCATGGGCAACTTTCTCCTCTTGACCGCACTCGCGGTGACCGTGTTCGGCGTGCCCATGACCGGCAGCTTTGCCGCGCTGTTGCTGGCGACCCTCCTCTACACCCTGTTCGCCACCGGCTTCGGCCTGTTCGCCTCGGTGTTCACCCGCAGCCAGATCGCCGCCATCTTCGCCACCATGGTCGGCACCATCCTGCCCGTGGTCCAGTTCGCCGGGCTGATCAACCCGGTCAGTTCGCTGGCCGGGGCAGGGCGGCTGATCGGCGAGGTCTACCCGGCCACGCACATGCTCATCATCAGCCGCGGCGTGTTCAGCAAGGCGCTCGGCGTGGCCGACCTGGGTGTCCAGTTCGCGGCCCTTTTGGCGGCGGTGCCGGTGATCTTCGTGCTCGCCGTCCTCCTGCTCGACCGACAGGAGCGCTGAGATGGTCAGCCCCGCGACCATCTACCGCCTGGGGGTCAAGGAGTTGTGGAGCCTGTGGCGCGACCCGATCATGCTCGTGCTGATCGTCTACGCCTTCACCCTGGCGATCTACATGGCCGGCACGGCCGTGCCCGACACGGTCAGCCGGGCGGCGCTGGCCATTGTCGACGAGGACGACTCGCCGCTGTCCACCCGCATCGTTGCCGCCTTTTACCCGCCCCATTTCCTGCGCCCGGTGATGATCGGCCTGGACGAGGTCGACCCGGGCATGGACAGCGGCCGCCACACCTTTGTGCTCGACATTCCGCCGGGGTTCCAGCGGGACGTGCTCGCCGGCCGCGCCCCGGCCCTGCAGCTGAGCGTCGACGCCACCCGCATGAGCCAGGCCTTCAGCGGCAGCGGCTCCATCCAGCAGATCGCGCTGGCCGAGGTGGACGAATTCGTCCGGGGCGTGCGGGGCGGCGATGCGCCGCCGGTGGACCTGGTGCTGCGCGCCCGGTTCAACCCCAACCTCACCCAGGCCTGGTTCGGTTCACTGATGGAGCTGATCAGCATGGTCACCATGCTCGCCATCGTCCTCACCGGCGCGGCGCTCATCCGCGAACGCGAGCACGGCACCATCGAGCACCTGCTGGTCATGCCGGTCACCCCGGCCGAGATCATGCTTGCAAAGGTCTGGTCCATGGGGCTGGTGGTGCTGACGGCCACCGCCTTTTCGCTCTTCTTCGTGCTTAAAGGGGCGCTGCGCGTGCCCATCGAGGGGTCGGTGCCGCTGTTTCTCACTGGCACCGTGCTCCACCTGTTCGCCACCACCTCGCTGGGCATCTTCCTCGCCACCCTGGCGCGCTCCATGCCCCAGTTCGGCCTGCTCATCGTGCTCGT